>CAVDLI010000036.1:0-15054 GCA_963609725.1 bacterium
AAGCTATAGTGAGCCCTACTTTCACGCTTGTTCAAGAATATGATGGAAGACTTCCTCTTTATCATATGGATTTATATAGAATTGAAACAGTAGAAGATTTTGAAATGATTGGAGGAGAAGATATGCTTTATTCTAATGGCGTGTGCCTAATAGAATGGAGTGAAGTAATTGACAGTCTTCTTCCAAAAGACACTGTATTTATAAACATTGTTGTAAATTCAGACCAAAGCAGAACTGTTACAATTCAAAGCACAAGAGAATTAAACACAAGAGAATTAAGTAAAAGAAAATTAGGCACTAAAGAATTAAACGCTAAAGAGCTTTTATGTAATTGAGCAAATTAAGCAGATTAAGCAGATTGCAACACGACTGGAGACAATAGATGAATGAAAATAATATGAATGTTCTTGTTTGCGATACTTCTTCGCAAGCTCTCACAACGGGGCTGTTTACACCATCTTTTAAAGAAGTTAGAACAGTACAAGGAAAAACTGTTCAGCACTCAGAACGCCTTATTCCAACAGTACTTGAACTTTGCAAAGATGCAAACATTGAGACAAGTGACATTGACCTTCTTATTTGTACACGAGGTCCCGGCTCATTTACAGGTCTTAGAATTGGTATGGCAGCATTCAAGGGGATGGCTTTTGCTTTGAATAAACCAATAGTATCGGTCTCAACGCTTGAAGCTTATGCACGTTGCGCTGGCCCCTTTGATGGTGTTGTCGTGCCAGTTATAGATGCAAAAAAACAACGCTGGTACTTGAGTGCGTTTGAAAAAAATTCGCGCCTTATTTTGGATTTAGATGGCACATGTTGTGATATAGAGCGTACACTTTCTCCTTATGAGAACATTCTTCTTGTTGGCCCTGATGCAAGTGCGTTTGAAAAAGAGTTAAAATCTTTCTACGAAAATAAAGAAAAAGATGTGAACGCAAGTAAAGCAACAAGTGAAGTAGCAAGTAAAGAAACAAGCAAAGAAACAATGGCTCAAAATTGCAAGAAAAAGCATATTTTTGTAGATATGTTTGCAAATGAGGCCATTGCAAGTGCAATTTACAAACTAGGGATAGAACAATACGAGAAAAAAGGCGCAGACGATATTGGCCAAGGTCCTGTGTATCTTAGAAAAAGTGATGCAGAACTTGCTTTAGAAGAAAAACAAGCTAAAGAAGTTAAAAACACAGCTGAAGTCAAATAAGCAAAAAAGTGAAAAATTCAAAACAAAGAGAAAAAAGAGGAATGTATGAACCAAGCTAGAGAAGTAGATGTTTTGATAATTGGAGCAGGTCCTGCAGGTCTTTCTTGTGGACAATATAGTGCAAGAGCCGGCAGAAATACAGTTATTCTTGAAGAATTGTCTACTGGCGGTCAAACAATGATAATTGACGAGATAGAAAACTACCCCGGACTTGACAAAATTACTGGTTTTGAACTTGCAGAAAAGTTTGAAACACAAGCCACTTCGTTTGGTTGTCAAATTGTTTATGCAAGTGTCTCAAAAATAAATATTCTAAAAGACAACACTTTTGAACTTGAAACAAGCGAAGGCCTCTTTCATTCAAAAGCTATAGTTCTTGCAACGGGAGCCAAGCATAAACTTTTGGGAGTTCCGGGAGAACAGGAGTTCACAGGCCATGGAGTAAGTTACTGTGCAACTTGCGATGGACCTTTCTTTAGAGACAAGAAAATTTTAGTTTGTGGTGGTGGAGATAGTGCTTGCCAAGAAGCAATGTATCTTGCAAAACTTTCACAAGATATAACAATATGCCATAGACGGGATAAGTTTAGAGCTCAAGGTTCTATTGTAAAATCAATGCAAGAAACACGTGGCATAAAAATAAAACTTAACACTACAGTTGTTTCTATCAACGGAGAGAACAATAAGGTTAAGTCTGTAACGCTAAAAGATGTCCTAACAGGAGAAGAATATACTCAAGATTTTGACGGAGTTTTCATATTTGTAGGAAGCCAGCCACAAACAAATCTTGTGCCATTTTGCAAAACAGATGAAGCTGGTTTTGTTGTAACAGATAGTACAATGATGACAAGCACTTTGGGATTATTTGCAATAGGAGATGTACGTAACACACCTTTTAGGCAAATTGTTACAGCTGCATCTGACGGTGCAATTGCAGCCCATTATGCAAGCGAGTATATAGATAAGTTATAGAGGTTTTGCAAAACCGCATTCATGGCTCTTGACTTGGCCTTAGAAACTCATTTGGAGATATACCATTAGAAACCCATTTGGAGATATACCCTTAAGAACTCATTTGGAACTAGACAAATATTACAGAGGTCTTTTGGGCAGACTTTTTTGGCAGTTTTATGGCAATTTAGCCAAACATAAAAATATTTTTTCCTACACTTTGAACGCTAAGTGTTGTATCATTGAACCATGAATATCTTAATGGTAACAAGTGAGGCCGTTCCTTTCTCAAAATCTGGAGGACTGGCAGATGTCGTTGGTGCGCTCTCAAGCGTACTGAACACAAAAAAAGGATACTCAGCAAGAATTGTCGTCCCCTCTTACAACACAAAAGTTGAAGACGCAGGTTCTTTTGTGTGCACTTTAAGTGTACCAATGTTAGCGACCGTTGAAACTGTTGAAATACGAAGCAAAGAAGTAAATAACACAATCTACTACTTCATTTGCCACCCAATGTTCAATGAACGACGTGGAATATATGGGGACACTAGCTTTTTGCCATATACAGACAACCTTGAGCGTTTCACTATTTTGTGTAAAGCTGCAATTCTTTTATGCGAAAAGATAGAGTTCAAACCCAATGTAATCCATTGCCATGATTGGACAACAGGACTTGTGCCTTACCTTCTCAAGCAAAATAATAACCAGTTCTTTATGGGCACAAAGACTGTTTTCACAATACACAATTTGGCTTATCAGGGAACATTCCCAAGAATGGACTTTCTTCTTTCAAACTCAAAACCCACAAGCAAAATGTTCACAAATGGGCAAATTAACATGCTAAAAACAGGACTTGTTTATGCAGATTTCATTACAACTGTAAGTCCCACATATGCAAAAGAAATTCAAACCCAAGAGCAAGGCTGCAACCTTGAAGATGTAATAATTAAAAGGAAAAAACATCTCAAAGGAATAATAAACGGTATAGACACAAAAGAGTGGAACCCTCAAAAAGATACACTCATACCATATCATTTCAGTATTCAAAAAATGAATGGTAAAGCAAAAATAAAAGCTCAAGTGCAACAGCAATTTGGACTTAAAGAAGAACCAGATATTCCTTTATTTGCAATGATAAGCCGCCTTGCATCTCAAAAAGGTTTTGACATACTTTTAGAAACACTTGATGAAATTCTAAACGAGATGAAAGTACAGTTTATTATTGTGGGCACTGGAGATGAAAATATAGAAAAAGCACTATTAGAGAAAGCAAAAAATTACTCAAATCTTTCAGTTAATATCATGTTTTCTAACGAAGCTGCTCACTTAATTGAAGCTGGAAGTGATTTTTTCCTCATGCCAAGTAGATACGAGCCTTGCGGACTTAATCAATTGTATTCATTACGCTACGGAACAATACCAATTGCACATAGAACAGGAGGCCTTGCTGATACAATCATAGATATTGACGAGTATCCAGACAAAGGAACTGGATTACTTTTTGATACTCTGTCCGCACAAGAAATAAAAAAACACATAGCACGTGCTGTTGAGTTATATAATAGAAAAAATGGCAATGGATGTATTCAAAAAATTAGAAAACGTGCAATGGAACAAGATTTTTCTTGGGATGCGTCAGCAAAAGAGTATATGTTATTATATGAGAAACTAAACGGTTTGAAAAACTAAACATGCAATAACATCTAAAAAAATAGGAGATTAGAACAAACAGGAGATTAGGATATGAAAAAAGACAAAGTAGTTGCAATCATTCTAGGAGGTGGAAAGGGAACAAGATTGTATCCACTTACAATGGATAGAGCAAAACCAGCTGTTCCGTTTGCTGGAAAATTCAGACTTGTTGACATTCCAATATCGAACTGCATAAACAGTGGATTTAAGCAAATATATTTACTCACACAGTTTAACTCTGCCTCTTTGCACAATCACATTGCAGGCACATACACATTTGACCAGTTTACAAAAGGTTTTGTCCAAATACTTGCTGCCGAGCAAACATACAAAGGAGAGTCCTGGTACCAAGGCACAGCTGATGCTGTACGTAAAAATCTCATTCACTTTCACGACCAAAGCGCAGAATATTATATAATTCTAAGTGGCGACCAACTTTACAGAATGGATTTTTCTAACATGCTCAAACGCCATATTGAAACCGGCGCAGAACTTACAATTGCAGCAAAACCAATCTCAAGAAAACAAGCAACGGGCCTTGGAATTATGGGAACAGACGAGCACGGTATTGTTAACAAATTCTACGAAAAGCCAAGCCCCTCTTTGGACATAAGTGACTACAAAGTCAATCCAAAATACTTGGAAGAAAGTCTTGGCGTGAAAGCTGATGACTCCAACGAATATCTTGCTTCAATGGGAATTTACATTTTCTCTGCAAAGGCCATGGAAGAGGTTCTAGACAACGATAAGACCGATTTTGGAAAGGAAATAATTCCGTCAGTTATACACGAGCGCAAGGTAGCCTCTTTCTTATTTGATGGTTTTTGGGAAGATATTGGAACTATAAAAGCTTTCTATGAAACTAATATTGACCTTGCTAGTATAAGACCGCAGTTTAACTTCTATGATGAAGATATGCCAATTTATACACACAGGCGTTACCTTCCTGCAACAAAGTTAAATTTTTGTACCTTCTCAAGTTCTTTGGCATCTGAGGGTTCAATTATCACAAATGCTTCAATAGTGAATTCTATAATTGGTGTTCGTACTCTCATTGAAAGTGGAGCTTCTCTTAATGGCGTTTACTGTATGGGAGCAACCTTCTATGAAACAGAAGCCCAAAAAGTTCAAAACAAAGCACAAGGAATTCCCAATATTGGCATTGGAGAAGGAACTTTAATACGCAAAGCAATCATTGACATGAATGCCCGTATTGGTGCTGGTTGTCGTATTGGAATTGATGATATTGAAAGAATGGATGGAGACTACCCTACTTACTCAATCCATGACGGTATAATTGTCATCAATAAAAATGCTGTCATCCCAAATGGAACAATAATCTAAATGAATTTGCAAATTATGAGATTTTGGAGAAATAGTCTTTAAGGCAGTTTTGCAAAACCTCTAAAGTAAAACAATTTTTGGAAATAAAAAATGTATTACACATACGCCCAAGGTTACATAACCTAGGGCGTTTTTTTTAGGGTTATTAAAATGCACCGCAGAATAATTATCTTTGTTGTAATTTTTGAGAAAGTAAAATACAAGAACCAAAATATTTACAGCAGGAATAAAATCCCCAAGCACAACCGGTCCTGGATCCATTGGAACAATTACAAGTGCAATAGAAAGACAGAGCCCCAAGATTATAAAAATAACCGGGATTTGCTTTTTTGAGTTGTAAAAACTTTGCAAGTTTATGAGAAAAAGCATGCTTGAACCATACTTGTCTACAAGTAGCAAGCATGAAGCAAAAAGCAGATAAATAACACTTATAAAATAAACTTGCACCATAATTACAACAATATTAACGGTACTTTTTTTCAAGTTCAAGAGTTGTTGACATAATGCCGGCTTTATGTAAAATCCATTTTAGTTATGGAACAAATTAAAGAAATCAAAGAAAACAAACTGGGCGTTATGCCCGTAGGAAAGCTCCTTGCAAGTATGTCTATACCAACAATGTTCTCTATGTTAATTCAAGCCTTGTACAACATTGTAGACAGTATTTTCGTTTCACGCTTAAGTGAAAAAGCTCTAACAGCTGTATCTCTTGCATACCCAATGCAAAACCTTTTAATTGCATTTGCTGTTGGCTTAAGTGTTGGAATATGCTCTGTGGTTTCACGTAGACTTGGTGAAAAAAGAGAAAATGAAGCTTTCAAAGCAGCAGAAACAGGATATGCAATACTTTTGATTTGCACAGTAGCCTTCATGATAATTGGAGCTGTTTTCTCTGAATCTTTCTTTAGAATTTACACACAGGATGAAGAACTAGTACAGCTTGGTACAACATATCTTAGAATTTGTCTAATTATTTCTCTTGGATGTTTCATTGGTGTTTTTAATGAAAAAATTCTGCAAAGTACTGGAGACACAATTCACCCAATGATTATTCAGCTTTGCGGTGCAATTTTTAATATCATTTTTGACCCAATTCTTATTTTTGGATACTTAGGTTTCCCTGCTATGGGAATTGCAGGTGCTGCATATGCTACTGTTGGTGGCCAGTTATTAAGTATGCTCATTGGTATTTATTTCGTAAAGAAAAACCAGTATGTAAACATTAAGTTCTTCAAAATCTCTATTGATAAACAATCTACAAAGGACATTTTGCAAGTAGGACTGCCTTCTGTTGTAATGCAAGGTATTGGAACAGTTATGACAAGTCTCATGAATGCTATTTTGATTACTTATGACATAATAGCTACAACAGTCTTTGGCGTGTACTTCAAACTCCAATCTTTTGTATTTATGCCAGTTTTTGGATTAAATAGCGGACTTATGCCAATTCTAGCTTATAACTACGGTGCAAAAAACAAAGACCGCATGATGAAAGCACTAAGGCTTGGAATGACTGTTGCATTTATAATAATGCTACTTGGTATGATTGCTTTTATTCTCATTCCAGATGTTCTTTTGGGTCTTTTTGAAGCATCTCCAAGAATGCTAGAAGTTGGAGAAATTGCACTTAGAAGAATTTCATACTCATTTCCTCTTGCTGCTTTTACAATTGTCATTGGTGCATTATTTCAAGCTATGGGAGATGGATATATAAGCATGATAACTTCCATAACAAGACAAATTGTAGTTCTTATTCCGGCTGCATGGATTTTGGGGAAACTCTTTGGGCTTAATGCTGTTTGGTTCTCTTTTATTATTGCAGAAATTGTTGTAATTATTCTAAATCTAATATTCTTTGGAAAAGAAAAAAAGAAACTAGAATTCTAAGAGCTTTTTGCAACCTAAAACAGATGAAGTGTTTTAGGATTGACGTAGTCATTTGCGATATTGATTGTCTTTTTTGCCTTGCCCTACTGCGAGTTGAGCCAATACGTTCGACAATGCCCTTTTCTTTTACCTTTTCTTCTAGTATTTCCAAATACTTTGTTATAGACACTCTACTAACATGCTGTTTTTAGGCAAGTTGAGATGTGGTATGCCCTAGGTATTCCATTAGAAGTTCAAGCTTTTTTCATTCTTTATCTGTCAATTTACTAATTGTTCTTTTTTTGGGAATAATGCATAATATTGAAAAATAAGGGCACAATGTCCCTAAATTGTCAAATGGAGATATTATGGAAATAAAAAGAGACAAATACTTACAGAAAATCATAAACCGTATGCATAACGGCATGATAAAAGTAATCACTGGAATTAGGCGCTCCGGAAAATCCTATATACTGTTTACTATTTTTAGAAACTACCTTAAGGCACATGATGTAACTGAAGATCATATTATTGCAATAGAACTTGATATGTATGAAAACGAAAAATATCGGAACCCTGAAGAAATCCTTAATTATATAAAAGGTAGAATGTTAGACAATGAGGATTATTACATTTTTATAGACGAAGTTCAGTTGCTTAATAAATTTGAGTCCGTGCTTAACTCTTTGTTGCATATACGAAATGCAGATGTTTATGTAACTGGTAGTAATTCACGATTTCTGTCAAAAGATGTTATTACGGAGTTTAGAGGACGCGGCGACGAAGTTCATGTTTACCCGCTCAGCTTCAGCGAGTATATGGAATCCTTTAATGGAGACAAATACGAAGGTTGGAGTTCTTATGTGATGTTTGGAGGTTTGCCATTAACAGTCACAATGGCAACTGATGAACAGCGAATGGACTACCTCACCCATTTATTTGAAGAAACCTATATCAAGGACATCATTGAAAGACACCATATAGAAAAGGTTCAAGAGATGAATGATTTGATAAATATTTTGGCATCTGACATTGGTTCTCTTACAAATGCATCAAAAATAAAGACTACATTTAAGAGTGTGATTCAATCAGATATAAGCCTTAATACTGTACGAACATATATTGAATATTTGAAAGATGCTTTTATAGTCAATGAAGCAAATAGGTATGATGTAAAAGGCAGAAAATATATTGGTACGCCATTAAAATACTATTTTGAAGATGTTGGGTTACGAAATGCTAGGCTTGGTTTTAGACAAGTAGAAGAAACACATCTGATGGAAAATATTATATACAATGAACTTCTTATTCGTGGCTACCATGTGGATATTGGAATGGTTTTAAAACGTGACCGCAATGAAAAGGGAACACAAGAAAAAAAACAGCTTGAGATTGACTTTGTTGCGAACAAGGGAAGTAAGCGTTACTATATTCAATCTGCTTTTAGTCTACCAAATGAAGAGAAAATGGTACAGGAAAAGGCATCGCTTGTAGATGTAAATGATTCGTTTAAGAAGATAATCATTGTGAAGGATATCATTAAGCCGTGGTATGATAATAATGGAATTCTTACAATGAATATTTACGATTTTCTTTTGAACGATAATAGTTTAGATTTTTAAGAACTAAAGAGTTTTTGCAAAAATAATTCAAAATACAATTCAAGAGGTTAAAGACTTTCGTAAGTGTCTTTAACTTCTTTTTCTATAAAATTAACCATTTCATGGACAGCTGTACGGTCATCTTTAGATGGAGCTTGTATTGGAGTGCCAATATGAATGTGACAAGTGCTATGTTGAAATGGTTTTTTTCTGTCTTCAAATCCAACTCTAAGACCTTTTATTGTAAGAGGTACAATAAGTGCTTGAGATTCTGTTGCAAGACGAAATGAACCTTTTTTGAAAGTTCCAATAACACCTGTTTTGCTACGGCTTCCTTCTGGGAAAATATACATTGGATACCCTTTGCGAATATTTTTGGATGCTTTCTCTATAGATTTAACACCTTCTCTCAAGTTTTTACGGTTTATAAAAACAGAATGTATTGCTAAAACCCAAATATTGACACCAGGGGCCAACAAAAGTTCTTTTTTTGCAACAAATCCAGTTCTAAATCCAAGGGATAAGACAGCCGGAATGTCCAAAATGCTTGTATGGTTAGAAACAAAACAAACTGGCTTTCCACTTCTAGAAAGTTCTTTTATATTCTCTATGTCTCCTGTTGTTTGAATTGTAACTCCAAGGAGCCACATAATAAAAGAAGATAAGCTATAAGCAAACCAATATGTCCAAGTGTCACCAGCTTTGCGCAAGCCTAATAATTTTAATAAAAACCCCGGAATTATTCCTACAAAAAGAGAGATTATAAAAGCAGGAATTACAAATAAAAATCCCCAAAGAATATAATGCACAGCTTAAAACCTTTTTAATCAAAATCTCTACGATAGAGATGAGCATAATGCCCATTTTTTGCAAGAAGTTCTTCGTGAGAACCACTTTCTATGACATGGCCTTTCTCTAACACTATGATTTTATCTGCATCTTTGACTGTCGTCAAACGGTGCGCAATGATAATAGAAGTACGCCCATGTGATAATTTTGCAAATGCATCTTGTATTAATTTTTCACTTTCATTGTCCAGTGAAGATGTTGCTTCATCAAAAATAAGAATTGGAGGGTCTTTTAGAAACACTCTAGCAATAGAAAGTCTTTGTTTTTGACCTCCTGAAAGCCTTGTGCCGTGTTCACCAACTTTTGTTGAAAGCCCCTCTGGCAATGAACGAATAAACTCACCAAGATTTGCAGCCTCAAGGGCCTCTAACATTTCACTGTCAGTAGCATTGGGTTTACCATAGCGGAGATTCTCACGGATATCGGCATCAAATAAAAATACATCTTGTTGTACAAATCCAATATTGCACCGTAAAGATGCCTGTGTAACGTCTCTTATATCTTGCCCATCTATTGTAATACAGCCACTATCAATTTCGTAAAAACGAGGAAGAAGGGATGCGGTTGTAGTCTTTCCTGCTCCGGACTCGCCTACTATTGCAACAGAAGTACCACCCGGAACTTCAAACGTTAAATCGCCTAAAACTTCACCGTCTTTGCTATCATAACTGAATTGAACATGGTCATATTTTATATTTCCATTTTTTACTTTGAGCTCTTTTGCGTCTTCTTTATCGTTTATTGAGGGCTCTATATCCATGATTTCTGTAAAACGCTCAAAAGCTGCTGTGCCTTGTGCAAATTGCTCAATAAAATTAATAAGGCGGTCAATAGGCTCAAGAACTACACTTACATACAAAAGAAAAGCAACCAAATCATAAGACTGGATTTTCCCTTTATAAATTAATATTGCACCACCAACTACAGTTGTAAAATAGTACATATTTCTTAAGAAGTTCATACCTGTGCTATATATTGCCATTGCGCTGTAGTCTCTTCTTCTACTTTGCTTAAGATCTTCATTAGAATCATAAAATCTAGAACTCTGAAACTCTTCACTCGTAAATGATTTTACTTCTCGTATTCCTTGGATTGCGTTTTCAACATTGGAGTTGACATCTGCAATATGACGCCTTACATCACGAGCCATTGCTTTTCGTCTACCACCCAAAACAATGCCCCATGTAACAAGAAATGGTAATGGAATTAATGAAACTAAAGCCATTGGGACACTGTAATTGAACATTACAAGATAAGCGCCAACTATTGTTGCAATAGATATCAAAAAGTCTTCAGGGCAATGATGAGCTACTTCTGCTATTAAGAAAAGGTCATTTGTTATACGGCTCATAATGTGGCCTGTTTTTGCTGTATCAAAATAACCAAAACTCATTTTTTGTAAGTGATTGAACAAATCACGGCGCATGTCATTTTCTACATATACGCCAAGAAAATGCCCCCACTTCACTCTTATGTAAGACAGCATTGACTGCACAACATAAACAGAAAACATCATTGCAAAACAAGTAATAATTTCTTTCCATAAACCTTGAGGTATCCAAGTCTTAAGTAATTCTCTTGTTAGTGCAGGAAAGAAAATAGACAATGCAGAGCTGGCTGTAGCTGCAACCATATCAAAGAGAAACAAGCCTTTGTACGGTTTGTAATATTGTAAAAAGCGTTTTAACTGTTTCACTTTTTGCCTCCAAAAAGTTTCTTGAAAAAGTTAATTATTTTTGACTTTTCATTAGTTTTGGGCAAATCCTCTTTTATTTCATTTGTTTCCATCATATTTGAAGAGTTCTTTGTAGTCTTTGATACCTTTGATGCCTTTGTAATCTTTGATGATTTTGAAGTAATTGAAAAACTTGAACCATTTGAATTATTTGAGCTTTTAGGTTCAAACCCATATTTTCGTTTGTAATAAGCTAAACGCTCTGTCTCTGTCATACTTCCAAGAGACTTATGAGGGATAGACTTTTCTGTATTTCTTTTTTCTGCAATCTTCTGAGAAGGCTCTTCCTCTTTTGAAACCTTTTTTGAAACCTTTTTGGCAACCTTTTTTGCAGACTTTTTCTCACTCTTTTGAGAGAGCTTTTGAGAAGTTTTCTGAGAAGACCCTTGAGAAGAACTTATTTTCTTTTTAAGAGACTTATCTTCAATATTTGGGAGATTTTCTGGCCAAATTACAGGAATTTTCATCTTTATATACTTTTCAATTGCGTCAAGGCCGTAAACAAATTCTTCATCAGCAAAAGTTATAGCTTTTCCACTCTTTCCCGCTCGTGCAGTTCTTCCAATTCTATGAACATAGTTTTCATAATCTTCTGGAATATCATAATTGACAACAAGAGGAAGATCGTCTATTTGGAGCCCTCTAGCTGCAACATCTGTTGCAACTAGAATTGCAATTTTGCCATTTTTGAGATTATTCAAAGCAGACTGTCTTTGAGCTTGTGGCAAATCTCCTGTAAGATAGTCAGCATTATAACCATTAAGCTTGAGCCTTTGAGATACTTCTTCTGCCATATGCTTGCTGTTAGTAAAAACAATAGCTGATTTAGGATCCTCTTGTGCAAGTATTTGTAAAAAAAGCTTAAATTTATCACATTTTGCAACGTGGTATAACTCTTGCGTAATATTCTCTACTGTTATGTGATCCGCCTCAAGCTCAATTTCTTTGGGATTATTCATAAATTCCCAAGCAAGCTCTCTTACTCTCATTTCAAGTGTTGCAGAAAACAACATAGTTTGACGGGCATCTTGAGGAGGCAATAATTTGAACATTCTTCTAATATCGGGATAAAATCCCATGTCAAATAATCTGTCAGCCTCATCAATTACAAATGTGTCTATGCGCTTGCAATCAAGTTCGCCGTTTTCCATGAATTCAAGTAAGCGACCGGGTGTGCCAACGTAAATATCGCAGCCCATTTCCAAGAGTTTTCTTTGATGTTCATATCCAACTCCACCATAAAAACAGCCCACATGAAAGCCTTTTACTTTTGAGCATAACACAAAAGCATCGTCAGCAATTTGCTGTGCAAGTTCTCTTGTTGGAGCAACAATAAGGCAAGAAGAGCTCTTACCGTTATCTTTGTTTCTAAGAAATTTTTCCAAAAAAGTTATGATATAAACGGCTGTTTTGCCACTTCCAGTTTTAGACTGAACCATAACATCACAGCCTTCTATAGATATTGGCAAGACCCGTTCTTGTACAGGCATACATTCTGTAAAATGAGCAGCGCAAGTCCCCTCAAGAACTTGCTCATGTAAAGGCAATTCCTTAAATTCCATAAAATCACATCCCGTGGCTTAATACTAATTTGCAACATTTATGACAAAGTCAGCATTTATATAATCAATTTATAATCAATTTATAATCAATCTATAATCAATCTATAACCAAGTCAAAAAACAGCCCAAAACAGTCAAAATAAGCCACTTTTTAGTCAGAACCATACATTTTAAGGATTTCACGTGGTTTTGAACCTCTTGCAGGTCCAATATATCCAGCATCTTCCATTTGCTCTATAAGGTTGGCAGCACGGTTGTAACCAATATTAAGTCTTCTTTGCAAATACGAGGCAGACGCTTCTCCTCTATCTGATACAATCTTCCACGCTTTTGAGAATAAATCTTCAGACCCGCTGGAAGAACTAGTGTCTTCTGTATGGTCATCTTCATCATTATCATCCTCAAAATATGACTCATCTATGTAATCAGGTTGACCCTGAGTTTTAACAAACGAAACAATCTCTTCAATCTCTGAATCAATATAAGCACCCTGAATTCTCACTGGAACCCGCGCTTCTGGGCTATTGTATAACATATCTCCACGCCCAAGAAGTTTTTCAGCACCACCTGTATCAATGATTATTCTACTGTTAAGAGCATTAGATACAGCAAATGCAATTTGAGTTGGGATATTACTCTTAATTATTCCAGTAATTACATCTGACGATGGTCTTTGAGTAGCAAGCACAAGGTGGATACCACAGAATCTTGCAACAGCTGTAATTCTCTTAATTGAAGCTTCAAGCTCTTTGCCAACAACCGTCATCAAGTCTGCAAACTCATCAATTATAACCATGATATATGGCAATTTAACTCTACAAAGACCTTTTTCTACAATCTTTTCATTATAATCTTCTATCTTTCTAGCACCCACACTTGCAAACAACGCCATTCTTCGCTCCATCTCTTCTACAATGAAATTCATTGCTTTGAGAGCTTTTTTGGCATCAGTAATAACCGGAGTCAGCAAATGTGGAATGCCATTGTACACAGAAAGCTCAACCATTTTTGGGTCAACAAGGAGCATGCGAACTTCTTTTGGAGTCTTTGTAAACAGCACTGAACAAATAAGCCCATTTATACAGACCGATTTCCCTGAGCCGGTAGTACCGGCAACAAGCAAGTGAGGTGTCTTTGCAAGATCTATAACAATGCTATCGCCCGTAATAGTCTTTCCAAGCACCATTGGTATTTTGTAAGTCTTAGACTTCAAAGCTGGCATCATGACATCAAAGCCAATTGTGTCACGTTTTTTGTTAGGAACTTCTATTCCAATTGCCGGCTTTCCAGGAATTGGAGCTAAAATTCTTACACTTGCAACAGAAAGTTCCATTGCAAGGTTGTCTGCAAGAGTCAATACAGCGTTAACTCTAACACCTTTTTGCAATGCAAGCTCGTACAATGTAAAAGTTGGCCCATGTTGCACGCCAATTAGTTTTGTTAAAATTCTAAACTGCCTTAAAGTATCAACAATAATCATACCCTCTGGGTCATTTAGAACATCTTCATACACAGTACCACTTACAGGATAATGCTTCAGCATTGTTTCTGGTGGGAAATTGTAAACAAACTTTTGTTTATCTATTAAATAAGAATTCCCGGCAGCAGAACTCTTTAGCCCTGCAACGCCTGAGACATAGTCAATATCAGGCCCTTTTGCATTATCTTGATTTTGCTGATTTTCTATACGGTACTTTTCTTGAGCAGCATCAATATCGTCGTCGTTTTCTTCATTAGAAGTTTGAAGCTCTTTTTGAGTGTCTCTTTGAAGTTTATCTTGCTGACTGTTTTGCAAGTTGTCTTGGTTGTCTTTTTTAGAGTCATTTTGCAAACTGTCTTGTATGCTATTTCGTAAATCGTTAGCCTGTTTTAAGTATTCTTTTTGCACTTCTTTTTGAGCTTCTCGTTTGGCTTCTCTTTGCATTTGGAACTCTTTCATGTCTTTGTCAGCTCTTATTGTTTCTTCTTTGAAAATAGCTGTATCAGGCTCTAAGCTGTTTTCATAGTCATCTTCATAAGACTCATAAGAGCTTTCTTCATAAGCAAATATGGAACTATTTTGATTTGAAAGTTTTTGTGTATCTTGTTGTATATTAGATTGCATTTGCCCTTGAGACGCAAATTGACTTTGCAGTGTAGCTTGCCCTTGCATTTGACCCTGTGGTCGTATTTGCCCTTGCTGTGCAAATTGTCCTTGCATTTGTGGCTGTCCATGAGGTTGCATTTGAGAAGGCACTTGCATTTGCCCATAAG
>CAVDLI010000037.1:0-14917 GCA_963609725.1 bacterium
AACCTCAATAGGCTGCGCACACTTAGCTGTTAAGCCTGTTTTTTGATAATACCGTAGAAATGGTTAATGTTCACATCTTCGTCACGGAATTCTCCATGATTTCCATGTCCAAAGCAATCATAATGGTTACCGTGATCTGGAGCAAATACTACAAGAGTATTGTGATCCTTCCAATTCTCTTTAACTGCATTTACAAGTTTCACAAAAGACTCAACATGATGTCTAATAGCATTCAATGCTACTGTAGACTCTGGAGTAGTTCTGTGAATCATGTCGTCATATTCTTGATTGTAAACGGTCATGACATCGTACTTATCTTCTTTGATTAACTCCAATGCCTTGTCAACAACCTCACCATCATATGGTTCAATGTAGTAATCTACAGGTCTTTCAAGGAAAATCATTGCCATGCTTGAGTGGTCTACAGCAACATTTGCAACTTTCTTTCCAGCTCTGGGCATTGAATCAAAGAATGAATCAACCTTAATAACAGGTTTTTCATATTTGAGAATTCCGTGTACTTGAGGATAAACACCAGTGTACATACTACCAAAACAAATTGGTGTCCATGCTGGAGATACAGTTGCAATAGGAACCGTAAGTTGTGTGTTTATAAGCACAGGAATGAACAAATCAGGATATTTCTGCAAATGCCAATGACCTATACAATCTGGATTGTAAACAAGAATTCTGTCAACTCTTTCATTTCCCATTACAGAGTCTACAAACGCATCTACAAGAGGAAGCGATTTATCAGCCTGCTTGGGAGCCACAACTCCCATTGCACGTGAGAGGGATGCCACCATTTGTGTTAGAGAATAAGTATTAAACATTATAATTCCTCTTTTTCCTTTAGTTCTTTTGTAACAAGAGTACATGCTACAAAGTGGTTTGGCTCAACCTCAACAAGAGATGGGTCTGGAGATGTTTTACATGTTTCATTGCACAAATCACATCTAGCGCAGAAACGACAGCGGTCAGGAAGATTAACAGGAGATGTAACCTCGCCTGTAATCAACTTTCTTACTGGCTTCTCTTTTCCTACAATTGGAAGAGGAATAGCAGAAAGAAGAGCTTTTGTATAAGGATGCACTGGATTTGAGAACAAAGCATCAGAAGTTGCTTTTTCAACCATCTTTCCTAAATACATAACTGCAATGTCATCAGAGAAATATCTTACAACACTAAGGTCATGAGTAATGAAGATATAAGTTAATCCCATACTCTTTTGAAGTTCTCTGAGTAGATTGAGAATTTGAGCCTGAATAGAAACATCTAGTGCTGATACAGGTTCATCACAAACTATAAGTTTTGGATTAACAGCTAAAGCTCTTGCAATTCCAATTCTCTGTCTTCTTCCACCATCAAGTTCATGTGGATAAGAGTTAACAAATCTTCGTGCAAGTCCTACAGTGTCCATTAGTTCAAGGGTCTTCTTTTCAATATCAGCCCTTGATTTGCAAATTTTGTGCTCTCTAATAGGCTCGCTTATAAGCTGCATAATGCTTTGTCTTGGATCAAGAGATGAGAACGGGTCCTGGAAAATAATCTGCATCTCTGTTCTAAGTTTTCGCATTTTTGATTTGCTGTAGTTCGTAATATCATGCCCATCAAAGATAATCTTACCACCAGTAGGCTCAATGAGCTTAAGGATAGTTCTTCCTGTTGTGGATTTTCCACATCCAGATTCTCCAACTATACCCAAAGTGGTTCCTCTTTTAATTGAAAAATTAACACCATCAACAGCATGAAGTTTTCCCTTTGGTGTATCAAAAAACTTTGTAAGATTCTGAACTTCAAGGATTACATCGTTGTTTTTGTCAGACATTGTCTTTCCTCCTTAAGCTAAAATCTTTTTCATCATATCTGTCACAAGCAACAAAATGATTTTCTCCAACATTGCGAAGAATTGGAGATTTCTCTTTGCATTTTTCTGTTGCATATGGACATCTAGGCCAAAATGCACATCCTGTTGGTAAATGTGTGGGATCCGGCATGAGGCCTTTGATTGGAATAAGTTCTTCTCCTCTTTGCTTAAGGTTTGGAAGAGAGTCAAAAAGTCCTTCTGTATATGGATGTCTAGTATGGTTGAATACATCATCAGCAGATCCAATCTCAACAATCTTACCTGCATACATGACAGCAACATCATCACAGACTTCAGCAACGACACCAAGGTCATGTGTTATGAGCAACATTGACATGTGGTTGTTATCAATAAGGTCTTTAATAAGAGATAAAACCTGAGCCTGAATTGTAACATCCAAAGCTGTTGTTGGCTCATCAGCAATAAGGAATGAGGGATGACATGCAAGTGCAATTGCAATAACGACACGCTGTTTCATTCCCCCTGATAGTTGGTGAGGATAGTCCATGGCTCTAGAAGCTGAAATTCCTACCATTTCAAGCATCTTTTTTGCTCTATCCATGGCTTCTTCTTTAGAAACATCATTGTGAAGTCTAATACTTTCAGCAATTTGTTCTCCAACTCTAATAACTGGGTTAAGAGCTGTCATTGGGTCCTGAAAGATCATGGCAACTTCGCCACCTCTCATCTTTTCAAGCTCTTTTTCACTCATTTTTAGAACATCTCTACCGTTTAGAACAATAGAACCCCCACTTATTACTCCAGGTGGATCAGGGACAAGATTTAAGATACTCATTGCAGTAGTTGTTTTACCTGCACCAGTTTCTCCAACCAAACCCAAAGTTCTTTCTTTTCCAACACTGAAAGAGATTCCATTTACAGCTCTTACAATTCCGTCTTCTGTCTCGTATCGAACGACAAGATCTTTTACTTCTATTATATTTTCCATATTATCTGCCGTCCTTTATTTCTTAAGTTTAGGGTCCATGGCGTCTCTAAGACCGTCTCCAAGAAGGTTTAGAGCAAGAACCGTGAACATAATTGCAAGTCCAGGGAATAAACACATCCATCCAGATGAACGAATATAAGAACGCCCGTCTGAAAGCATAGCTCCCCATTCTGGAGTAGGAGGAGATATACCAACACCCAAGAAGCTAAGAGATGATGCAGAAATAATGTTAGAACCTACTCTAAGAGTTACCTGAACAATAATTGGAGAAAGACAGTTTGGAAGAATGTGTTTTAAGATAATCTTCCATGTAGGTAGTCCAATTGCTCTTCCTGCTTCAATATATTCCTGGTCTCTTACAGTCATTATTGAGGCTCTTGCTATTCGAGCAAATCCGGCAAACGACCCCAAAGCCATTGCAAGCAATAGGTTCACCATACTTGTACCCAAGAGAGAGACAACAACAACTGCCAACATGATATAAGGAATAGAATAGAAAATATCAGTTGCTCTCATTATGAGGTTATCAATAAATCCGCCATAGTAGCCGGCAATAGCACCAAAGAAAAGGCCTACTACAAGCCCTAGTGCCGTTGCTCCAAAACTTATGAATAGTGAGTATTTTGCACCATAAAGAACACGCGCAAAAATATCACGTCCCATGTTATCTGTCCCAAAGATATGTTCCTTACACGGTGCAAGAAATCTATCTTTTGACATTGCAATAATATCTTTATCGTAATCGTAAATAAAACTTGCAAGAGTAGTTGCAAGAATTAAAAGAATAAGAAATGCAGCTCCAATCATAGCTCCCTTATTCTTTCTAAGTCTTCTCCAAGTTTCTTGAGCCAAAGACCTTCCGCGGTATGCAACTTCTCCGTTTGAAGTTACTTCATAGTTATCTTTTTTCTTTTTCATAACATCAACCCTTCCCTGAATATTGAGCTTTGATTCTTGGGTCGCAGAAGGCATATATAATATCGACAACAAGGTTAATCAATGCCATGACGACACAGCAAAGAATAATTGACCCCGTAACCATTGGAGTGTCTCGTTTATTAATAGAGTCAACGACAAGTCTTCCAATACCAGGCCATCCAAAAACGGTCTCAGCTAAAGCAGAACCTGTCATAACATAACTGAACTGCATTCCAATTGCAGTTACTATGGGAATCATTGCGTTTCTGAGCCCGTGATTGTAAATAACACGTCTACGAGAAGCACCTTTTGCTTTTGCAGTTGTCATATAATCCTGACGGAGAACGTCAAGCATTGCACTTCTTGTTGTTCTTGTAAGAAGAGCTGCAAGACTTAATCCAACAGTAACAGCAGGAAGAATCAAGTATCTAAAACTCCCTGTTCCTCCGCTAGGTAACCATCCAAGTTTAAGTGAGAACAAAATAATGAGCATAAGACCTAGCCAAAAGTTAGGCATTGAAACTCCAAAGAGTGCCACAACTGTTGCTAGTGTGTCTTTCCATGTGTTCTCATGAAGTGCTGTATAAATTCCTAATGGAACAGAAATTATACTTGCAAAGATAAGGGCTGTTCCTCCCAAAATAATTGTCATATGCAAACGGCCCATGAACGTTTTGAAAACGTCCTGTCCGCTAATATAAGATGTTCCCATATCTCCTGTAACAATACCACCAATATAGCGGAAGTATCTTACAAAGAAAGGGTCATTAAATCCCATTTCCTCTCTAAGTTGCTGGCGCTGTTCGTACGTAGCATTCTCAGGAAGAAGTTGGTCCGCAGGGTCTCCTCCTGCAAGGTCCATTGCCCAAAATATAAGCAAGGAAGTAACTAACAAGGTTGGAATAATAATTACCAGCCTTTTAAGTATGTATTTAATCATGCGTTTCCAGTTCCCGTTTTTATAAAATTAGCATGGAAGAACCGAGAAACCTCGGTTCTTCCATAAATTTAAGTGTAATAAAAATTACAGCTCAATGTAAGCGAGGGACCAGTCGTGAGCACCGCCACCCTGGAGATACTGTCCTCTGAGGCCCTTGTTATAAGCAATAACTAGATCTGGAACATAAAGAGGAATCTGTGGAACAAGTTCTACAAGATAGTTCTGAAGGTCATGAGAATACTCAAGTCTCAATGCTGGATCCTTCTCTGTGAGAACTTTATCTGCCATTTCGTCTACATAAGAATCTTTGAGCTGGTGATAGTTTGTAGGATAGTTTGTATAGAAAATTTCTCTGTAAGTCTCGTCAACACGAGCAGCAATGTTCCATCTCCACAGGAAGAGTTCCTGGTGTCCGTTAGCACACTCTGTCTTCAAAGTTGCTTGGTCCATAGACTTAATTGTTACGTTAATTCCAATTTCCTTCAAGTTAGCTTGAATGATAGGAGCTATAGTCTTGTAAGGGTTGTCTGTTGCAGCTGTAAGCTCAAGAGTGAGCTCGCCTGGCTTGTATCCAGCTTCTGCTAAGAGTTTCTTTGCTCTCTCAACATCATAAGTATAACCGCCTTCAACTTCGTCGTTGTCAAGGAATGACCATGCGCCTCTGTTAAGGACTGATGTCTGCCACATACCTCTGCCTTCAAGAACAATGTCTACGATTGACTGTTTGTCAATAGCACAGGAGATAGCCTGTCTGAGTTTCTTGTTAGTAATCTTCTCAACGTTGAAGCCCAAGTAGAACAATCTTGTTCCAGCCTGAGTGTGAACAGTAATGTTCTTGTCTTCCTGCAAGAATTTAAGGTCTGTTGTAGGAGGATCAATACAAACATCAATTTCTCCGTTCTGAAGAGCAATTGCGCGCTGTGAATCTTCAAGAAGGAATTTGTAAGTGATTTCTTTTGCTTTAGGCATTGCATCCTTATTCCAGTAATCTTCAACAGCTTCGTATGTTACATACTGTCCGTTCTTCCATTCCTTAAACTTGAAAGGACCAGATCCAATGAGCCAAGGCTCCTTGTTGTTAGGATCTTCGTAAGCAGCCTTGCTTTGAATACAAAGAGGATAACCTGTAAGGCTGTAGATAAGCTCGTTGCTGTATGCGCTTGTCTCAATCTCAACTGTGTAGTCGTCAAGAGCTTTAACTCCAACAATAAGACCCAATGTACCAGAAACTCTTGAAATATTTGTATCTGGGGACTTTGCTCTGTTGAGTGTGAACTCTACGTCATAAGCTGTGAGAGGAGTCTTGTTTGCGTCATTGAAGTGAGCATTGTGAACAAGGTGGAATACAAGGTGTGTATCATCTACCCATTCCCAGGACTCTGCAAGTTCAGGTTTAACTTCATATCCATTGTTTCCATCTGTCCAAATAAGTCTCTCGTGAGAAAGTGCAAAACAGTTGTTGTTAATCTGGTCGTTCTGCATCATTGGGTTTTGGGTATTAATTTCCTGAGCAACGCCAATTACGAGAGTGTCTTTAATCTTTGGTTCACTGGATGCTGAAACTTCTGAACTTGATGTTTCCTTGCTTCCATTTGCAAAAACACAGGTCAAAGCCATTATAGCAATGAGCATTAGTGCTAATGTTTTTTTCATTTTTCCCTCCATTTTTGGTTTATAAGAACATGAATGTGTTCTCAATAAACTAGAGTGTAACACAAGCAAGTTGCTTTTGTGTAAAAAAAATGTAAATATTAGCTGTCTTTGTACAAATTTTAGTAAAATGATTTATAACGATTGCATTAAAACAAAAGAAAAAAGCATAAAATCCTCAGAAACAACAAGCGAAAAGCAACATTCTAATACAAAACAGCGTAATGATACAGAAAACAGCAAAGAAGGCGGGGCCTATTGCTGCATGGATTGCAAAAAACGTTTTGCAACACACGGCGCTTACATTCTACATCTAAAAGAAGAACACTCAATTTAACACAATAAAATTGGGCATGAAATGAACCACAATGAAATACTCTTCTTAATACCAATGGCAACAATAAAACAAAAACCTTCCTCGTTGAAATTAAGAAAGCTTTTATTGCCGTCGCTTTTCTTCTATGGTAAATTAGACGTTGGAGGGTTCAATCTATGGCAACAGATAAAGATAAAAAAGCTCCTAAAAAAGAAGTTGTAGTAGAGGCTGACGTAAAAAAAGAACCAAAAGATGTACACGAACTTCTTTGGGTTCAAGGAAAAGGATGGGGCGTAAAACGCCAAGGAAGTGAAAAAGTCATTAAATATTTTAAGACTAAACTTGAAGCAACTGAATACATTGTACAGGTCAGTGGTAACCAAGGAACAAGAGTTGTTATTCACCTTAAAAACGGGAAATTCCAAAAGTTTGATAATGCTATGAGAGCTCTTTCATATGCAAAAGAATCAAAAGAAGAATAGAAAAAGATTCTGAAAGCTTTTACCGGAAGTAATCAAGGGACAGTACAGAAATGTTCTGTCTCTATTTTTTTAATTCACAGTGGTTTTTATTTGCACAAACCGCTATTATTCAAATTATGAAGACAATACTTAGAATTCTAATAATCCTTGATTTTGCAGCTATAGTGTTTATTCCAAACATTTATATGTCACGACCAATAATGATTCCAATGTTTGCATTAATGATTGGGATGGTTGTTCTTTATTGGTTTGCAATGTTTTGGGTAAGCAAAAAAGATGCCGTAAAAGTACTAAAAAAGGACCCTGTTTTTGATGTTTTTGCAGGAAAAATTCCCACAGACCCATCAGCAGACCTCACAAGAGGCCGTCTTTGTATTGTTGATGACACATTAAAACTCTTACAACGCAATGATGATAAAGAAAGAAAGAATGCACCATGTAAAGAAGTATGGTCATTAAAAACAAAAGAAATAACATCATTAGGCTTTGGAAAAGTTCTTCCTGCGCGCAAAGGACTCATAATTTATATGGGCGATGATGAAGTCAAATTCACATGCTCAAAAATAGCAAAACAAAAAGATGAATTGTACAAAGCTCTTGGCTGGGATTTAGATTTATTAAAAAAACAAGAACAAGAAAAAGCACAACAAAACAAAGCTCAAACCAAAGAAGCCAAAAGTAACAAGCAAGATGAAAAACAAAGGACAGAGCAAGATGGAAACCAACAATGAGTCCAATAATGCAATTAGAATTATTACAACAGGTGGCACTTTTGACAAACTCTATGACGAAATTCGTGGAGAATTAACATTCAAAGACTCTCACCTACCACGAATACTAGAGCAATCACGTTGTACAATAAAAACAAATGTTGAAAACTGCCTTGCTATTGACAGCCTTTATATGACACAAGAGCACAGACTCAAAATAGCAAAATCGTGTATGGAAAGCTCAGAAAACAGAATTGTCGTAATTCATGGAACAGATACCATGGTAGATACAGCAAAAGTCATTGCAAAAGAACTGGGAGATAAGACTCAAAAAACAATTGTTCTTACAGGAGCCATGGTTCCGTATGCACTTGAAAGTTCAGACTCCGTTTTTAATCTTGGCTGTGCAATAATGGCAGTACAACTTAAAAAAAGCGGAGTTTACATCTGCATGTGCGGACAAGTTTTTGACTACGACAATGTAAGAAAAAACAAAGAAAAGGGAATTTTTGAAAAACTACACTAAAGAGGTTTTTTCAAAACTGCCTTCATGTCTCTTGGCTTGCCTTGGGAACTGTATCAACCCAATCTGTAAATACTCTTAACCTCTTACAATATCAATAATTGACTGTGCATTTGAAATTGTACCGTTCTCCCCTTTTGTAAAACCAAAACCCCAATCAACGCAAATACAATCACAACCAGCTAAAGTTGCCCCATCTTTGTCTATAGCAGTATCTCCAACAAGAACACTTTGAGAAGGCGCCACTCCCATCTTTTCAAAACCTTTTTTCAATAGAGAAGCCTTTGTAACCTCTCCTGCAAGATCTAAGCCCAGCATTTGATCAAAAAGATTTGCAATAACAAAATGATTGCACATTTCAATCACCAAATCTTCATTTTTCATGGAAGCCACAGCAAGTTTGCAACCCATAGACTTCAAAGTCTTCAGCGTATCCAAAATCCCAGGGTAGAAAGAAGCTAAGAACCTACCCTCTTTTTCATAATAAATCCTGTATTGGCGCACAAGTTCTTTTACAACATCATCATCTTTAATACCAAAAGTTATTCTAAAACAATCACCAATAGGAGGCCCAATAAAAGAGCGCCACACAGTATGCTCTTCATCAATTGGAAGCCCAAGTTTCTCCATAGCATAACGACCACCAGCATAAATGCCTTTAGACGTATCCATCAACGTACCATCAAAATCAAAAAAAACAGCCTTATATCTCACTCTACACCCCTTTGCGCAATAGCAAGTCCAAGTTTTTCAACAATCTTCCATTGCCACGAAGAGAATACAAATTTTGTAATCTTATTATAAACAGCACTTTCTAGCACACCATTTTCATTCAAATAAAGCTCAACAGAATGCCAAACATCACAATCACTTGCATACATGAGCGCACCAATATGTTCCTTTCTTTGAATTTCAAGCATGGGATCTTTTGACATCTTAAACACACAGACCGATATCTCTGTATCAGGAATTATAAGCACTTTATCACGCCCATCTTCTTTGCATGTACAAAGAGCTTTATCAATCATATTAGAAAGCTGAATTTTTTGCTCATCATTGCACTTGTCAACATACAAAGTAAATGGATTTGGACTTGTAAATCTCTTCATAATAATTTCCAAATCCATTTGTTCTGCGCTCTCTTGTCTTGGCTCTTGTTCTACCAGTGGCTCATCCTTTTGCACATGCTCTACTTCAAGTTCTACTTTAGGAGCTACTTCTGTCTCAACCTTAGGCGCTACTTCAGACTCTTCTTTAGCCCCCATTTCAAGTTCTACTGTAGGCTCTACTTTAGGCTCCACTTTGGGCTCTACTTCATGCTCTTCAAAACAATCAAAAAGAGATTTCTCTTCATAAGGGTCTTTCTCTTTTGCCTCTTTTTTCTCTTCTATGTTTCCTTCTTCTTTTTCTTCTTGAACTACAACAGGTGAAAGAACAGCCAACATCTCACGAATATGTACAAGACTAAACTTTGTTACAAAACTATAATAACGCTTCCCATATTTAATAAACGGAGTTTCAAGATATTTTACAGAACTGCCAATAACACCATAAACAGACTCTTCAAAGCAGTCTACAGATGAATACGAAAGAGACAGAGTCTCACAAGTAGAGTCATCTAAAGCACTTGTATGTTGAACATCATAGCCTATAAATCCACATGTAGTAGAATTTTCTGCATCAATCAAAGAAAAGAAGCTATCGTTTACTTTTTCATCATTGCAAACATTTACTAAATCTTCATTAGGAAAAATCTTAGAATATAAATCATCTCTAAGAGAAAACATCTCACTTAGAGAAATCTTGCCACAAGCTCTCTCTAGCAGCACAAAATAATCAATATAACGCATCGTTGCTTTAAGATTTTCAATCATAAGGCGGTGCAAATTACGGCAAGCTTTAGCTAAAATTGGACTCTCTTCTTCAGATGGTAAAAAATATGCGTCTTTTTGAAATGCCATTGCATGTAAAAAGACAATAAGACAATCAGTAGCTTTTTTAGAAAAATTATCACTTCCAAAAGAAAACTTGTGTTGGTTTACATACTTTAATGCACAAGCAATATTTAGATTCAAAACTTCTTTAGTAAGCTCTTTTTTGTATAGCTCAAGATAAGAACTCTGCTGACTCATGTTCTTTTGAAGCTTTTCAGCAGAGATATTTGTCATCTCATTCAAATTCCATGAAAGATAGCAATTCATCTCAAACTCCCAGTTTCCATTTAGCTTCTATTATTATAAGCTTTTAGACCCTCTTCTAAACATTTGCACGCACGAGCTAAATCGTCAATATTCAAAACATAAGCAATTCTTACTTGATTTCTACCAAGACCTTGAGTTTCATAAAAACCCTCTGCAGGAGCAAGCATAACAGTCTCATTATTATATGAAAAATCTTTAAGCATAAAGGTTGCAAAATCTTCTGCATCTTCTACAGGAAGCTGTGCAATAAGATAAAAAGCCCCTCTTGGTTTTGCACATTTGACACCTGGAATTTTTCGTAGTGCTTCTACAATAAAATCACGCCTTTTCTCATATTCATTATGAACTTCATCCATATAATCTTGAGGTGCACTTAGAGCAGCTAAAGCAGCATATTGCTCAACAGATGGAGGACAAAGCCTTGCTTGACTTAATTTCAAAGTCTCTCTTATGACATTTTTGTTGCGACTTACAATTGCACCAACTCTAGCACCACACATTGAAAAACGTTTTGAGAAACTGTCTACACAAATAACTCTGTCTGCATAATCTTTGTACTTGAGAATACTTGTGAAAACTTCGCCGTCATAGCAAAACTCTCTGTAAACTTCATCAACTATTAAAAACAAATCATGCTTAACACAAATATCTAAGATTGCTTTATATTCTTGAGGCGTGTACACGTGACCTGTTGGATTATTAGGACTGCAAAGAAGAATTGCCATTGTCTTTTTTGTAATCTTAGATTCAATAACATCTAAAGGTGGTAGTACAAAACCATTATCAAATACACTCGTAACAGGAACAATCTTAACATTTGCCATACCTGCAAACGAGTGCACATTTGTGTAATAAGGCTCTGGAACTATAATTTCATCGTCTGGGTCACATGTTGTCATAAAAGAAAAAAGCAATGCTTCAGAGCCACCAGTAGTAATTAATATATCACTGGCGTCAATGTCTACACCAAGTCTTTTGTAATATTGAACAAGAGCTTGTCTTAAAGGCATATCTCCATCACTTTCTCCATACGCAATAATTCCGTACGGGTAGTTATGAACAGCATCTATTGCAACTTGAGGGGTTTTAATGTCAGGCTGGCCAATATTCAAATGATAAACTTTTATACCTTTTGCTTTTGCTTCTATAGCATAAGGAGACAGTCTTCTAATAGGAGATGCCTGAAAACCTCTTATTCTTGCTGATATTTCCATTGTGAGACTCCTGTGTTGTATTCTTTTTTAGAACAACTCTCCCTGTTTCTTAGTTGCTGCATTTTGACTGTTATCAACAAGTTTTTGAACAATTTTTCTATTATCCAAAAGTGGGCTTATGGCTCTTCCATGATGTAAGCGGCTAATTACTCTAGCAAAGAGCTCGCTAGTATCGGTCTGTATGAACCATTGCTTGGACAAGAGGTCGTCCCCATGATATACAGCGTTTGTGCCAATTACGTAATCAAATACGCCCTCTTCGTGAGCTTTGTCAAACGTTTCAACCGCATTGCCATTGAAGAAAGGAAGGCTAGTAATGCAAATGATTTTCTTTGCGCCCATGCTTCGTAGCGTTTTCATTGCAATGAGCATTGTTCCGCCAGATGCCAGCATGTCATCAGCTATAAGAACTGTCTTGTCTTTGACATCTCCCAAAAGACTAATATTCTTTATATTCGTGTTCTTAGCACCCGTTGTAACAATTGAGTAATCCCTTTCCTTATAAAGCATTGCAAGAGGTCTATGAAGGACTTGAGCATAGAATTTGTTGCGTGCAACAGCTCCCGTGTCAGGAGATACGACGGTCAAATCGGGGTCAGATATATCAATAATTTTCTTAAGCTCCACAAGAATTTGATACGAAGCGTGGAGACTTTCCAAATGAAGGGAGCTAAAGCAATTCTCAATTTCTTTACTGTGAATATCAAGAGTAATAATTCTTTCAACGCCAAGGCTTTCACACATTCTGCCAAAAACTGCAGCAGAAAGAGCTTCTCTAGAACTTTTTTTATGCTGCCTTGCATACGGATACGTAGGAAGTACAAGAGTGACACTTTCTGCACCTGCCAAATTAACAGCATTGATAATTGTAAAAAGCATCATTATGTGGTCATTTATTGAAAAACTTATTGGCTCATCATATCCGGCCATTTTAAGTGGTGTGTTGTTTGTAACATCATATATGATGAAAAGTCTCATGCCTCGGACAGGCTCAAGGATTTCTGATTTGACTTCTCCGTTCAAAAATCTTGTGTATTTTACTGGTATTTCAAGATTTGGGCATTGATATGTAAGAGGGACTTTTCCTGACGGGATTTTTTTACTTCCCAAATCTTCAATGAAACTCACTTCCCTGAGCACCTGTTCCTCTGGGATTTCATACCTCACTGCAAGGTTCTTTGCAAGCTTGTCATAACGCTCAATGTAAAGCCTTCTTAAATGCTTTACAACCTTACCAGAAAGGTACTCTGACCCTAAGCCTGTAATAACACCAAGCTTATTTGGTTTTATGATGCTCATAAAGCTCTCCTTGAAACAGAAGACAATAGTCATTAACAGAGCACTATTACACTAAGTGACTTTTACAAAGTTTCTTTTGAGGTTTTTGAGGTTTCTTTCTCAAAAACACTCTCACAACACTTGAAACTTACTCGTATCTCATTGAAACACACAAACTCTGCCGCACTCGTCTTCTGTTTCTAAATCCAGACACGACCTTACTCTTTCATAAGAGATAGCCGTACTGCTGAGCACATTATATTAACAGAGAGCCAAAAGTATCAATAAGGATTATACGGTTCTGATGTATTTGCACTCCCAAAAGTTGCACCGCCTGAACAAGTTATGTACCAATCATTGCAAGTATTTGTATCACTAGTAACAATGTTAGCCCCAGTTATCTTTCTTGCCATTGAACGAGTTGCTGTAGAATATGACGAATCAATAGCACTTTCCTGCCAGAAACCCCCATTTATCACCCATAATGCTCTGTCTCGCGCCTTACTCGTACCAAAACCATCCATACTGTCGCCAAAATCAGAATAAATGACTGCATCAAGAATTGTTGCACCCGGAGACGGAGAATCTGCAAGCACTAAAGTACCATTATTGTCAGAGGGGTTCTTCCTTGTAAAAGAAGCAAAATTAAGTCCATCACCTTTCACGTTTTCAATAGGAAAATCCTCTTTCACCCACCAAACCACAATATAAGTTCCACTATTTACTGTAATGTCAGGGAAAATATACATTGCATCATAATCGTCAGGTGTCCCACAATACAGCGTCACACCAGCAAGCGAGCCACCCTTCAGTGCATATAACTCAGTTCTATCTTGGTTGCGAGCATCACGCTTAGTTGTAAACTCATTTATTACAAGCTCTGGAACATTTGGATTGTAGCCCCACACTCCCACAGAAAACCCCGTTGAATTGCCATAATAATCCTGAACTCTTCCTTCCAAGACAGCTTCTTGCCCTGCCGGTAAACTTGAATTAAGCGTAACGTAGACCGATTTCCCATCTGCTCTAGATACGAATGTTCCAAAAGAATTCCCATAAACTCTAACAGGCTCATTGAAATCTATTCTAATTATTGAACTTGCAACAGAGCTTACTTTTAGTAACACTGGAGGCTCGTTGTCCTTATCCCAAAAAACATTCACAAGCGCTAAACGCTCCTCTGGCTGTGAGCAGGCAATAAAAAGCCCCAAAGTTACAATAATGACTGTGAATACAATAACTGTAAAAATTAAAATCTTCCTTGGCTCTTTTATCATTTTACACCTCTTGTATACACAGATACAAAAAAGTGTCATTTCCATTCACAGTAAATAAGCAACAGTAAAAAAGCGCTTTAGACTGTTTTGCTCAAAGATTTTGTTTGTGAATGAAAACACTTCAAAATTTTTATCTAGCAAGTAAAGAGGTTGAATGAGGTTTTGAAAAGTCACAAAAACCTCTAAAGAGTTCGTATGAACTCTAAAACTTAATAATAGAGGTATCATTTATGGCAAAAGAAAAATTAGTGGCATTAGAGAATGATTATATGTTTGCAAGTGTAATGCAACATGAAAAGGCATGTATAAAATTATTACAGGCAATATTCCCAAATAAAGAAATAGACAGAATAGAATATGATAAAGATGTAAAAACTCTTACAACAGAACTAGAAGTCCAAAAGTTTATCCAACTTAGTCCTTTTGAAAAAAGCATAAGACTTGATTTGTACTTTAAGAACAGTACTACTGTTTATAATATTGAATTACAGCGTTTAGATAATGACAACTTACAAAGAAGAGCCAGAGCATATTCAAGTTTACTTGATGCAAACCAAATGGAAAAAGGTTCCTCGTATGATGATTTGATAGA
>CAVDLI010000038.1:0-14684 GCA_963609725.1 bacterium
GTTCTGCTGTAATGAGCTCTACATTGTTTTCTTTTGCCCATTGAACACAACCACGTAAAACTACAGACAAAAACACGCGAGGAACTCCAAGAATTGTTTCAAGAGCGTCATCTGTGAATTTTACTTTATCATCGGCCCTGTCTGCTGCGTATCTTACAGATTCAAGTGATGCTTTGCGGACTTGCAAGAGTTCTGCTCTCATGTGAGATTTTCTGTGGAACCAGAAGTTTTTGGAATCGCGATACCCATAGTCTACAGGAAGAGGAGGGAAGTCTTTTGCGCGAACTCCGTTGATTATTGCGTCACTGTATCGTTTTTTCATGAGAATTTTGTCAACACGAAGAATAAAATGTGCGCCAAATTTGCTTGTAATGCCGTTAAAATCGTGGTAAGGCGGTTCGTATCCATTAAGCTCGCCGGCTTTGTCATTTGCAGCGTTGTCAAGTTCGCGAACCCATGTGCATTCTATTGCTTGTATTGCATCTGTAAGAACAAGAGGTCTCTTTTCGCCTGTTTCTTCTTCAATGATGCCTTTTTCAAGTGAGAAATTGCATTTTGGCATCTTGTCAGCCGGTTTATCGCCTGGCCATGAGAGTTTGACAGCTTCCTTAAAAGTTTTTGGCTTGTCATCTATGAAATTCAATGCACACTTTCCATTGCGCAAAATGTTTTGTGCTGTGTTGGATGAATTACGACAGCATAACAACATTGCATAAAAATCTTTGCCTGCAACGTAATATGGTTGCACAAGGGAATAAGGGCCCAGGGTTGTGGAGCCGTCTTCACAAAGGGTGCTGATAATTACTGTTGGCATTGGGAAATAAAGCGATGTCTGATAGAAATTATCTACTATTCTTAGATTTTCAAAACTACTCATATATGTTTCTCCTTCTATGTGTTTCATAAGAGTTTTTCTATAATGCAACTCAATTCTTCAAAAGAGACGCCTTCTGTTACCCATGTCAAAAGCGATTCTGCTATAAACTGTGCAAGAAATTTTGGGTTTTCATGCTCTTTCTCATGTTCTTTACTCTTTGGTTTTTGACATACTGGTAGCAAGAAACTAGCAACTTGGTCTCTTAAGATAGAATGTTTTTCTGTAAATACTAAAGAATATTTTTTTGTAGCATCGGGGTCTGTAAAAAGGGCTTTATGTTTTTCCTCAAATGTTTTGAGTTCGTCATATATGAGTTTTATTGCGTCTTTACTGTTCTGAGGTGTTGCATTCTTAAAACGTTCAAGACAAAGATACCAGTCTTGAGCAACAACTGTTGCTATGAGCATGTCTTTAGATGGGAAATAATTATATACGGTTCCAACTCCCAAATTGCATGCACTTGCAACAGAGCGAATAGTTGTTTTTGCGTACCCGTGTTCTATGATTTGTTTTTTGACTTCTTCAAGTAGCTGTTCGCGTACTTTTTCAATAATTTTTGGCAAAATTTTGTCTCCTTATACACTATTACACTTTTATATGAACACGTTCATTTAAGTATCTCGTTGAATTTTATATTTTGTCAAGAATTATGATTTACAATTAGCATAACTAGCACAACGTTTATTGCAAAAAAATAAATAAAAACGATAATAAGAGGTTGTGTTATAGGGGGTTTTGTAAAATGAAAACATCCAAGAATTTAACAGTAAGAGGCTTTTATAAAAACCTCACAATAGCAATCATAATTTTTTTAACAATATTCTGTCTTTGTTCTTGCCAAAGTCTTGCGCAAAATGCCGAGCAAAATAATGCAGAGCCAATAGAACCAACAAAAGAAGAGGTCAAAATGAGTACAGTAAAAATTTCTGGAAATGAAATGCAATATATTGTGTTTGGTCACGGAGAGAAAACTTTTGTCATACTGCCAGGGCTTTCAATTCACAGCGTAATGGGACTAGCTAATGCAGTAAGTGAAAGTTATAAAGATTTTGCAACAGAATACACTGTTTATCTTTTTGACAGACCATCTTTTCTTGAAGAGGGATATACAATCAAGGACTTGGCTCGCGACACAGCACTTGCAATGAAGGCTTTAGGAATAAAGAATGCCGATATCTTTGGAGCATCTCAAGGTGGAATGATATCTCTTTGTCTTGCTATTTATTACCCTGAGCTTTGTAATAAAGTAATACTAGGTTCAACACTATCACGTACAAATGACACATTTGTTGGAGTTGTAAAAGAGTGGATAGAACTTGCAAAAGAAAAAAATGAAGACAAACTTCTTGAGAATTTTATAGAACGTGTGTATTCAAAAGATACTGTTGAAAAATATAAAGACGTGCTAATTGAATCTAATAAAGGAATTACAAACGAAGAATATGAACGATTCATAATTCTTGCATCAAGTTGCTTGGACTTTAATGTGTATGACGATTTGAAAAATATAAAAGCGCAAGTGCTTGTTCTTGGTTGTGAGGGAGATAATGTTGTTACATGTGACGGCTCTTTAGAAATTGCAAATTCTATTGATTGTGAGACTTACATTTATCCTGCAATATATGGCCATGGAGTTTATGATGAGGCCCCGGATTATAAAACACGAATGCTAGAGTTCCTTAATTCTGACTTGCTTTCTCTATAACTTTTTTGTATGGTGCCAGCATTCCTTCGTCCATCATGGCACCGCCTTTTTGCATGAGTTTTTTGTTTCTCATAAGAGAGCCCACTAAACAAAGAGAGAGCATTTTTCCGCGTTGTTTTTGCGGAAAATCGTAGAAGCCATATTTTTTGTAAAATTTATGGTCATCACGCATTATTCCGCGCATAATCCAAATTAAATCTCTAAAGATTTTCATACCACCAACTCCATAAAAAGTACGTGGTTTAGTGTATTTATGTTCAAGTGCATAACTCATAGTAAGAGCCAAATTTTTAAGCTCTAAGTCATTTGTTGCAAGACCTGTTAAATAATTGCGCCCAACATCACTTCTTGCAACAAGAATTGTTCGTAAGTTGTCCTCTTTTGCAATGTTTCCATCAATTATGTAACCAATTGGTTTGAATTGGGACACTGTTCTGTGGCCGTTATAAAAACGTCTGTCATCATAAGTTTTGTATAAAGGTCCCATTGAGTGGTCAATTATGCTAAAAGCATATATGACGCCGTCTGAAGAAAGAATTTCATCTTCAAGTAAGTGATTAAAATTGTCATTGTAAACGCACTTTCCTTCTAATGCGCACTTAAGACAACCAAGGCATCCGCCCTTAAAAGAGAAAGCTGACAGGTCAACAATTTTTGTTTTATAAGGAAAAAACTCAACAAAATCATCAACCATTTCTTTTAAGTGGTCTTTGTTGTAAGAGTAATCAACAACTATAGAAATTGTAAAATCATCTTTTTTTGCAATGTTTTGGGGCTTTGTAGAGAGCGCTTCTGAAATAGAAGAATTTACATTAGAGGTTTTTTCTGTAGAGTCGTTTGCCGTAGGGTCATTTACCGGGGTTTTGGAAATTGCACAATCCTCTTTATGTGGTTCTTTGACAATATTATTTTCAACAATATTATTTTCTATTGCCCATAGAGTTCTATCAAAGAATGAAACAAGTGATTTTTGCCCTTCCTCAGTCAGCAAATCTTCCATATCAAGAGAAAGACCTTCAATATAATTAAACCCCAAATCTAAGAGATTTTCTTCAAGATATTTGTGTGCTGTTGTGTCATAAAAATGTTTGCTTGTTGTAATACACGTTGCATTCTTACTCAAAAATGAAAAATTGTGCTCTTTTAGCAAGCGTATAAAATAATGCAGTTGGCTTGGTGCTATAAAAGTGTAAACTGGAAATGAAAAAAGAATTAAATCACTGTTTCTTATTTCTAGCGCAGTTTTTTCAAGATTTTTTTCATTAAGAGTTTTACTACATCCAATGTGAATGTATGAAAAAGAGTGCATTGGGAATTTTTTTTCTAAATACAAAACATTTTGTAACGTAATAGAAGTTTTAGCCTTTGGCGATGCATTTAATACAAGTATCTTCATAACCACATATTACTATTAAATTCTCATTTATGTACATTTTTCTGCTGTATCTAAATTTGGTTGTTTTTTGCAGTTTTCAAGAAATTGGCAATAAAGCATAATAAAAATATGAAAGTTTTATCATTAGGTGGTAGCGGAGAAGACAGTAGAAACTGTTTTTTAGTGCAATATAACAGAAGGGAAAAAGAAATCTCTTTTTTGTTAGATTGCGGAGTTAGAAGAGAGATAGCCCCTGTTCAAAGAGTGTATCCACTTCTTACTCAAGAAATTGCAAAATCTTTAAGTGCTGTTTTTCTTTCTCATGCACATGAAGATCACACAGCAGCTCTTCCTTATTTGTACGAACTGGGCTTTAGAGGCAAAGTATATTGTACTCAAGAGACAGCAAGTCTTACACCATCATTTATGAAAAAATGGGTAAATTATGTATTGTCACATAGTCAAAACCAAAGCCAGGCTCTTCCTTTTAACGAAGAAAATATAGATAAAATAGAGTTTTCATATCTAACACTTGGTCAAAACAAAGTACAAGGCATTGAGATAGAAACAGGAAGAAGCGGGCATGTAATAGGTGGCATTTGGCTCAAATTTACACTAGAAGATGAAATTCTTCTTTATACTGGAGATACTACAGGAGACAGTTTGTTGCTTGAGCGTGATAATTTCCCACAATGCACATACCTTATTTGCGACAGCGCTTATGCAAAGAGTACAATAAATCAAAACAAGCAATATGAAAAACTTTATGCACTTGAGAAAGAAGTTCAAGAGCATCATAGCAAAGTGCTTTATCCAGTTCCTGCAAATGGGAGGGGAATTGATATTGCTTTATATTTAGCATCTAAAGGATGCAATATAAGCACAGATAGCACAATTATAAATAACGCAGTCAAACTTTATGAGAACAAAAAATGGATAAAAGAAAGCTCTCTTTGGGAATATCTTGGCAAGTTGCAAGATTATGGCATTGATTTTCAAGGCTCTGTGATTGTGCCAGACGGAATGCTTACAAGTTCAAAATCTATTACTGCATTTGACTTAATCAAAGAAAATTCTAATTGCAAAACAGTTATCACTGGGCACGCTGCAAACGGAACAATTGCAAGTTCTATTTTTGACAAAACATGGAGAGATGAAAATGGAGTGCACGTTGAAAGTTTGCAAATTACAATCAAAGTACACCCAGACAAATCTAATGTTATTCAAATATGCAAAGCAACAAAACCTAAAAAAGTTATGTTGTTTCATTCAAATTACAATGAAACTGTTTCATTGATTGAAGAGTTGCAAAACATGGGATACGAAGTTACTTGTGGATTTTTGTCTTAAGGACTTCAAGATCTACTTGGTATTCATTAGGAGTTTTGCCTGTTAAATTCTTAAAAAGTTTGAAAAAATATTGACGGTTTTGAATTCCAATTTTTTCTGTAAGGTCTTTGATTTTCATTTTGGGGTCAGCTAAAAGACGTTTTGCTTCTTCAACTCTGACTTTATTAATATAACCTTGGACTGATATTCCAAGAGCATTTCTAAAAACACGAGCAAGATATGCTTCTGAGAGATTGAACTCTGTTGAAAGATACTTTGTTGATAATTGAGGATTTCTAAAATTAGTGTCAATGTATTCAACAATAGCTTGAGAACTTGTTTCTTGGCGGTTTTGTACTTTATCTTTCTGCTGTTGGGATATTGTTTGAAAATTCTCAATAAAGAATGAATTGATTTTTTCCATACTTGTGGGACTTTCAAGTAAAGCTGTAAAAGCAGTATTTTCGTTTTCATTTAATTTTGAGTTTTCACTCTTGAGTTTTATAACAGCACCAGAAAAATTCAACAAGGAACGCCTTACTATTGGATATTTTTTGGTTTCTAGCAGTTTCACATATTCATAATATTCTTCAACTGCTTTGCCTTTTTGTCCTTTCTTAAGATATGTAATAATCCCAGCAGTTTTTTCTGTTAAATCAGAGATTGAGTGATTTCTTTCTATTTCTTGTGAAATGTTAACTGAGTATATAGATGGTGTTAAAAATCTCAAAAGCCAACGTTCTTTAATAAGTGCAAAAGAGCTTGGCAGTAAGTTCCAATCTTTAATTTCATTTGAATAAATGTTGTACATTTTGGGGAATAAAACTTCAAAATTGGATTTTAAATCTTCAAAATCACGTTCTGATGTAGGTTGGAGCAAAAAAAGTGTGAAATCAGAACCAAAAGACACACATTCATTGTAAGTAATAACACTTTGAACAACAGAAAGAAGAGGCGCAATGTCAGAAGAAGATGCAAGATAGAGTCTTACAGGACAAGCAAATGCAATACGCAATTTACAGTTGTCTAAGAAAAGTTCAGGACTGTCGTATGCAATTTCTCCTGTAAGAATGTCTCTAAGAAGGCTTTCTTTGAGTTTTTCACTCATGCTACGAGTTGTTTTTCTCTCATCTATTATAGTGTCTATTCTCTTTTGAATTAGCTCAGAAGCATTGCCTTTCTCATTATCGTCAAAATCATTTATTTCAGACACTTTTTTTGAAACTCTAATGAATGGGATATAAACCATTCTAGTGACAAAAATAAATAAGAATATGAAAAGGATTATAAAAATTCCAAGAATTATTGATGTAATACGCTTAGTTGTGAGCATATTACCCATTAAGGCACTTCTTTCCATTATTTTGACAAAAATCCAATTCTTCATTTCTAAAGAAGAATAAAAACACACATAGTCATTTGCCTTTCCTTTTTGTACTACATGTCCAGATTTTTTTCCTTCGCTGGCTAAAATTTTTGAAATGACTTCTTGCTTGAGTTCTTCATTTTTCAAAATTTCGTTGTCACTTGGGTTCTCATAAATAAGTTGCCCCTTTGTATCAATGATAAAAGAAGTATCGCCAGAGCTACCTGCAAAATATAGTTTTGCAAAATTTGATGATTTCAAATTTAGTAAAATTGCGTTGTCAGAAGTCTCACTAGAAGTTCCAATTTCATAGTACATAAAAGAATAAAGATCTGTATCAATGTATCCTGTTGATGTATAAGTCTTTCTTGGGATTAAAGTTAGACGTGTATCATTGTTTCGTCTCTTAAAGATTTCAACAGCAACAGTGTCTTTGAAATTATCAATTGTGTCGCTTACAGCTCCATATTGCAAAGTACTGTAAATGTAACCGTTTTTTTCATTGTACACATATATAGAATCAACAATTGATGTTGTGGCTGTTATAGAATTGAGCTTTCGAATGCCTTCTATTACTTCCATATTTGTAAGACTTGTATTCTCACGGAGTTTCTTGATTGTAGAATCGTAGAAAACTTGGTTGGAAATATCTATTAAGATTTCATCTGCAAAAAACGTGGAAGCATCAACGTGGTTAATAAAAAACGCTGTCTGGTCTTCTATTGCTTTTACTAAAGACCTTTGATATTGAGAAAAAAGAATTACAAACATTACAAGAATGAAAACTAGCACTAAGCAAATTGGACCAATAAAAAAGGCCGATACCTTTGACGCCGGATTTAGTTTTTTTCTCATCTTTTTCACTCTTTTGTTGGCCTTGGAACCATTTAGAGGGACTTGCAATTTGCAAAAACCTCTTTAATACGACCTTTCATTTTTACTGCATCTTATCACAGCAAATGGCAATATAAAAGTTAAAAAGAATAAAATTCGAACATCTTAAAACAAGTCACTATTTCGTACTTTTGTTAATATTTTAGTGCTTTTATACTGCATTGTGAGGAAAAGCGGTTGCCAATATGAAAAAAGGCAATTGCAATCAAACAGTTGGCACACCAATAAAATAGGAGGGTTAGCCATGAAAAAACTATTTTCAGTATTTCTTGTTTCATTCCTGCTCTGTTCAATGCTCTTTGCGACAGGAAGTAAAGAAAGTACAACACAGACACAAAGTGTAGAACAAGATACTTCTTACAGTGGAACTGTCATGCTTTATTCTTCAACAGGAGAAGATGTAATCCTTGCTCTCAAAGAAGCTTTTGAAGCCAAATATCCAAATGTAAAGCTAGATTATTATTCAGCAACATCTGGAAAATGTGTAACAAAACTCTCAACAGAGTTTCAGACAAATTCAGTAACTTGTGATGTTGCATGGCTTGCAGACCCATCAGCTATGATTAAACTCAAGTCTCAAAATCATCTTATTCAGTATTTCTCACCTTATGCAGAAAACATGGATTCAAAGTTCAAGGATGCAGACGGATATTACACAGGTGCAAGACTTTTGATTATGGGAATTACTTATAGCACAATCGCTTGCAGTGACGAAGAAGCTCCATATGATTACCTTGACCTTTTGGCTGACAACTTCAAGGGACAGCTTGTTATGTCTGACCCAACAGGAAGTGGTTCAACAAAAGCTCTTGTCTACGCTCTTTCACATAACGAAAAATATGGATGGTCTTATTTTGAAAAACTTGCAGCTATGGGAACAGAGTTGCAGTCAAGTTCCGGTGCTGTAAACAACGCTGTTGCAGCAGGTTCTTACAAGATTGCTTTTGGTGTTGACTATAACACAAAGAACTTAATGGAACAGGGCTCTCCTCTTGGCTGGCATGATACAACAGACATTGTTGCTGTACCTTGCCCAATTGGAATTCCAACCGGTGCACCTCATGAAGAACTTGCAAAACTTCTTTATGACTTTATTCTTGATCCTAATGGCGGACAGCAAATTCTTACAGAAAAGAATATTGCTCCAGTCGTAGACGGTGTAAAACTCCCAGAAGGCATGCTTACAGCTAGCGCAATTGCAGAAAAAGCACTTCCAATTGACTGGGAAGATCTTGCTGTTGTTTCAAACGACCTTTTGGATAAATTCAATTCTTACTTCAAGAAGTAAGACTCTTTATTTGCAAAGCCGGGGTGGAATTTTGAATATTCTCCCTGGCTTTTTTATTTTTTTGAGGTTTTGGCAAGGTTTTTGAAAAACCTCTTATCACCGGGAGTTTCTCATGAACAAAGTTGAACTTAAGGGCATTACTGTACACTATGGAGAACATACTGTCCTTGAAGATTTTTCTCTTACTGTAAAAGCAGGCCAAATAATTGGTATTGTTGGACCTTCTGGCTGTGGTAAGACAACAATAGTTAGGTCAATTTGTGGATTTATCAATCCAGAAAAAGGAGATGTCCTCATTGATGGCAATCTAGTTTATTCAAAAGCAGGGAGAATAAATGTTCCACCTGAGAGGAGAAAAATTGGTGTTGTTTTCCAGGATTATGCAGTTTGGCCACATCTTTCCACTTATGATAATGTTTCTTACCCATTAAAGAAGAGAAAAACTCCAAAAACACAAATCTCAGAACTTGTAGAAGAAGCTTTGGCGCAAGTTAACATGGTAGGGTACGAAAAGTATTTGCCTTCACAGCTTTCTGGAGGACAGCAACAAAGAGTTGCTATTGCACGTGCACTTACCACTTCTAACGACTTTCTTATCATGGATGAGCCAATTACAAACCTTGATGCAAAATTAAGAGAGCAAATGCTTGTAGAAATTAGAATGCTACAAGAAAAACTTGGCACAACAATTATTTACATAACACACGACCAAGAAGCTGCAATGCAACTTTGTGATGAAATTGTCATTCTTAATGACAATGGAAGTATTGCTCAAATTGGTACAGATGAAGAAATTATTAAAAACCCAGCAAATAAATTTGTATTACAGTTCATTGGAGTTTCAAACTTCTTGCCAACTTGTATAAAGGGTGGCAAATGTTATCTTTCACTTAATAAAGACATTCTCTTGGAAGAAAACATTCCTCAAGATTATCCAAAAAACAAAACAAAAGCTTTATTGGGTGTAAGACCAATGGATATTGTATTTGATGATAATTCACCAATAAAAGCAAAAATTGTACAAGCAACGTTCTTAGGCAACATTTACACATACTTTATTTCTCTTAGGGACAACGAGTACAGAGTACAACGCATTGCATCAGGTGAAGCAGACGACGACAAGTACAAAGAAGACTTAACAGTGGGTGTTAAATTCGTGAACGTAAAATATTTTGATATGGAGGAAAGTGTATGACAGCTGTTAGAAACAAAGATTTCCTCAAACTAGAAGGCAAAAGATTTTTCTCTTTAGATAAACTCATGACAATTTTATGTTATGTAGCTCTTATTACAGTAGTCATTCTTCCCGTTGTAATGATTTTCTATTATGCATTTTGGGATGGCTCAAAAATTGATGTTGATATGTTTATCAAGGTTCTGACACAGCAAGGAAACTTAAAAGCTATTAAAAATACGGTTGTAATTGCAATTTTTACAACAGCTATTGCAACTGTAGTGGGAGTCTTTTTTGCATGGCTTTTGGGAAGAAGTGATATTCCTCTTAAAGGACTTATGAAATTCTTGTTTTCAATTCCATTCATGATTCCTCCGTTCTTGGCTGCAATGTCTTGGGATATGATGTTTTCTGGCCGTGGAGGATATGTAAACAGGCTCTTAATGTCAATTTTCCACTTAAATTCTGCTCCATTTAATATTAACTCTGTTGCAGGAATTATAGTAATTGAAGTTGTTTACTATTTCCCGTTTGTTTATATGCAAGTAGTAAGTGCTTTGGAAAGAATGGACCCAACATTAGAAGAAAGTGCTAGAATTGCGGGAGCTGGACAACTTTATGTAATTAGAAAAATCACTATTCCTTTGACAATTCCGGCAATTTCTTCTGGAATGTTACTCATTCTTATCACATCACTTTCAAACTACGGAATTCCGGCAATGCTAGGTTTTTCTCAAAACATTTTCACACTTCCAACAATGATAGTAGAGCTCATGAATAGAGCGGGAGGAAGTTTTGAAGGCATAAGAGAAGCAGCTGCAATGTCTATAGTTCTTGTAGTGGTTGTTGCAATTGCTCTTTGGGGACAAAAGAAACTCACAAGCCGTGGCAGTTACGACATAATTAAAGGAAAATCAATGAGACCCATGCTCATAAAATTGCGTGGTGCAAAATATCCTCTTCTTATATTTTCATTAATCTTCCTCTTGATTGTCGTTGTTGCACCAATTGTAATGATTTTATTAATCAGTTTTGTAAAAGCTTATGGACTTCCATTTACAGCAGAAAACATGACACTTGCCAACTATAAACGCATTTTTGTAGGTAACATAATGGTAAGTGATTCTGTTAAGAACTCGCTTTTCCTTGCATTCTCTGCAGGCCTTATTTGTCTTGTTTTGGGTACAATGCTTGCATACGTTGTCAACAAGATTAAACCAAGAGGTGGCACAGTACTTGAAATGATGGCTGTCTTGCCTTACTCACTACCGGGAACTGTTATGGCAATTGGTTGTATGCTTGCATGGTCTGGTGCATTCTTTGGCATAACGCTGTACAACACAATTTGGATTATTCTTGTAGCATATATAGCTAGATATCTTTCATACGTTCTCAAGTCAAGTTCTGCAGCATTACAGCAAGTTCATTATTCATTAGAAGAAGCGGCTCGTTCTTGTGGAGCTTCTCACATGGAAACACTAAAAGATGTGACACTGCCTTTAATTAAACCGGCTATGATATCGGGCTTTTTCCTTGTTTTCTTGCCTTGTATGCGAGAGCTTACAACTTCAATACTCCTTTACGGCCCAAATAGCAGAACTCTTGGAGTTGCAATTTACCAATTAAGAATAAATGGTTATATCACGCAGGCTGCAGCGCTCTCTGTTGTTACAATTACGCTTATTATCATTTGCAACAATCTTGTTAAGTTTGTCATTAGAGACAGAAGGAGAAAGTAATGAAGCAGATAGTTTTGGAACATGTTACTAAATCTTTTACGACAAAAGCGCTTGGAACTGTTGTTGCTGTTGACGATTTCAACCTTGAAATTGAAAAAGGCGAGTGTTTCTCATTTCTGGGTCCTTCTGGATGTGGAAAGACAACAACACTCAGAATGATTGCCGGTTTTGAAGATTTAACAGAAGGCTCAATTTATCTTGGAGATAAACTTGTATCAGACAAGAAGAAAAATGTTTACGTGCCACCAGAGAAAAGAGACTTGGGAATGGTATTTCAGGCTTTTGCTGTATGGCCACATCTTAATGTTTTTGACAACGTAGCTTTTCCGTTAAAGGTGAAAAAACTTCCTAAGAAAGAAATAGCAGAAAAAGTTACTCAAGCTTTGAAGTACTGTAATCTTAGCGGACTTGAAAAAGAATACCCGTCTAATCTTTCTGGTGGTCAGCAACAAAGAATTGCTCTTGCACGTTCTATTGTTGTTAATCCAGACGTACTGCTTCTTGATGAACCACTTTCCAATCTTGACCCACATCTTAGAGAATCTATGCGTTTTGAGATTAAAAGACTCCAAAAACAATTTGGATTTACTATTATATTTGTAACACACGATCAAGCAGAAGCAATGGCGCTTTCTGACAGAATTCTTGTTATGGATATGGGGCGTATTCAGCAAATTGGAACTCCGCAAGAGCTGTATCGCCATCCTGTAAACCGCTTTGTGCATAGTTTTCTTGGACAGTCTAATTTTACAAACGTCACAATTAAAGGTGGCAAAGTTTACCCTGCCGGCGATGCAAATAATGTTATTTACGAGGACAGCTCTCTTTTAGACAGCACTTCTAAAGTCATGGCAACACGTCCAAACTCAATTGAACTTAACAGAGAAAGCGGCTACCCCTCAACAATTATCAAACGCACTTTTAAGACCGATTTTGCCGAGTACTTAGTCAAGTCTGGTGACGAAACACTTTTAGTGCAAACTCCGCATAGAAATATTTTTAACAGTGGAGAGAAGTGTTTCTTACGTATCAATAATCCTGCTTGGTATGAGCCAGAGGGCCAAGAAGAAAAAGATGAGCGTGAGCGCAGAAATACTATTTAATGTATTTAATGTATCAAGGTAGATGGGTAAGCATGATAGAGGTATAAGATCATGGTAGAGGTGCAAGAATGGAAATGACAAATGATAAAACTCAAGATAGAGGAGCAAACTCTTTAATAAAACTTGTTAATCAAGCATATGAAAAAGGAATAGATGATTATCACATGATTCCTCTTAAATCAAAAAACTATGGCAATATTTCAAATGGAGATAGTGTAGTTTTTTGCTGCCGTAGAGGCGAGCGAGAGGTTGAACTTACAGATATGTTCATAGATCCCTCTTTTGATAAAATCCCAAGACATAAACTTAATGACATTTATTTTGTACTTCTTACTCAATATCATGAGAAATTTATCTCTTTTCCTATTGCTTTTGCACCTCTGTACGTAAAAGAGCCTCTTGGCCAAGTATTGGCTGAAAACAATAAAACACAATTTCATATTGCAGAGTCAGAAAAATATGCTCATGTAACATTTTTCTTCAATGGTGGAGAAAACAAACCATTTGAGAGAGAAGTAGACTACTGTATTCCATCTCCAAAAGGTATTCCTTTTGATGAAAAACCAGAGCTTTCTCTTGTTCAAGTTGCAAATAAAGTCATAGAAGAACTAGGTTATGTTGATTTTATTGTTGTCAATTTTGCAAATGGTGATGTCATTGGCCACACTTCAAATAAAGATGCAAAAATTAAAACGTGTAAAACTGTAAGTGAAAATCTAGAAAGGGTAGTAAAAGCTGCTCAAGAAAAAAACTATGTTGTTGCTATAACAGCTGACCATGGTAATATTGAAACTCTTTATACAAAAAACGGCACGCCTCATGTAGCTCATACTACAAACAAGGTTGCTTTCTTTTTACTTGATGGAAAAAAAGGCAATAGAATTGGCTTAAGAGATGGCTCTCTTAGAGATGTTGCACCAACAATTTTGGATGTCATGGGAATAAAGAAGCCCTCTTCTATGGATGGAAATTCTTTAGTAAAAAATTACGATTTTGGGCCCAATAGAAAGGCTCTTTTAGTGATTTTAGATGGCTGGGGACTTGGAAGTTGTGATAACAATGATGCAATTTATCTTGCATCAACGCCTTATTGGGATAAACTTCTTTCTCATCTTGAGTATGCTAAACTTGATGCAAGTGGTAAATTTGTTGGTCTTGAAGATGGCAAACCTGGTAATTCTGAAGCAGGACACATGAATCTTGGCGCCGGGCGCTGTGTTATTCAAGATGATATTAGAATAGATAATGCTACAAAAAACGGAGAATTTGAAGAAAATCCTGTCTTAATTGAGGCTGTCAAGCGCTCTATTGAAAAGAAAAAAGCTTTACATTTATTGACATATCTTACTTATAAATCTTCGCATGGCAGTATGGATTATGCTGTATCTATTTGTAAGATTGCAAAGAAGTTGGGCCAAGAGAATGTCTTTTTGCACATAATTTTTGACGGGCGCTCTACAGAGCCGGGAAGTGCTCCAGAATTATTAGAAGAGCTTGAAGAGAAACTTAACCAAATTGGTGTAGGCCAAATTGTTGACGGAATTGGCCGTGGTTTTGCGCTTGACAGAGACAACAACTGGCAAAATGTAAAACTTGCTTACAATCTTTTTACTGAAAAATAAAGAAGTTTTTGCGAAACAAGCCTTTGTGAAGATTTGATTTGGATTTGCATTAGAAATTGTATCAACTCAACTTGAATATTTTTACTTATTCTAAGGGGATTTATGCATGAGTATTCGTAACCACGCTTATAAAGAGCTAGCATATTACTGCAGTATTTGGTTAATTGAAAAAGTAAATGCAACACAAAGCCGTCCAAGGTGAAGTTGCATTT
>CAVDLI010000039.1:0-14495 GCA_963609725.1 bacterium
TAAATTATCGTTTACTTGTATCCGGTCAGCAGAACATTCCTTTTGAGAATTCCACTTGTACTATTTGAGAATACCCCTGAACATTTTGAGAATTGACTGAACTCTTTGAGAATTCCCCATGAGGGGTGCTAAAAATATCTTGGAGAAACTTCTTGAGCTCTGTTTCAATCTAGTTGAGAAAAGGTGCTGAATTCAGGGAATAAGAAAGAGCCGTTTCTTAATTCCTTGTATGAAAAAATTTAGACGGCTCTCTTAAAATGTATCACGTATACCCAACTTAGTTGCCCAGAACAAGACTCGAACTTGCACAGTATTGCTACCACTAGGACCTGAACCTAGCGCGTCTACCAATTCCGCCACCTGGGCATTAGCATTGCAATTATAACTGAGAATACACCCTTTATGTATGCTCTTTATACAAACGCAACACAACAAAAGGAATATAGACAAAAGAAAGTCTATTGTCAATGAAACTTAAAGTCCTTTTAAGTTTACCAATTCATAGCTAAGACCCTGATTAAAAAGATTTTGCAAAACTTCATTCACAAAAGCTTACTTTGCAAAAACCCCTAATCATATACAGAATTACAGTTCAATTTCTGGTAAATCCTGTAAGCTTTCAGAGACATCCCCAAGATCCACGGAATTATCAAGGCCTAATGAGTCTCCTCCAAGAGCTGAGAAAGATTCAGCGGCCTCAAGGTCGTCAATTGTGAGATCCAAATTATCAAGACCAATCTCATTGAGACTCTCAAGAGATGCTTCAATGCTCTTTGTAATACGCTCTGTATCTTCCTTGTAATTATCAACGTATGCTTGGAGTTCTTGGTTATGACTTGTTATAAGCTTTATGTCTCTTTTAAGATCCTCTTTTTCAGCTCTAAGTTTATTAATATAAGCTACCGCTTTTTTGACATTGCTTTCTAACAGTAACATGTTTTCATAAACTGTCATTTTTGTGCCTCCATGTTATAAAAATTTTTCAAAAAAAGCCTGCACAAAAATGCAGGCTTTTAATCATCAGACGTTGATTGCCTTTTTGGCTGTTGCAACCAAAGCACTGAATGTTGCCTTGTCTTCAATAGCCATATTGGAAAGGACTTTCCTGTTGATGTCGATATTCGAAACCTTCAGGGCATGCATGAACTGTGAGTATGAAAGACCCTCAGCTCTTACTGCAGCAGAAATTCTTGCAATCCAGAGTTTTCTAAAATCTCTCTTTTTCTCTTTTCTGCCACGATAAGCATACTGTCCAGCTTTTGCAACTGCGTCTTTTGCAACACGGTTGTTCGTGCTTCTGCGACCATAATAACCTTTTGCAAGGTTCATGATCTTCTTACGTCTGTCTTTGTGTTTGGTTCCGTCAACTGCTCTTGGCATAATTCACACCCTCCCCATCATGCGTAAGGAAGCATTTTTCTAACATTCCTTGCTTCCGATTCAGAAAGAATACCAGCTGCACGAAGATTTCTCTTACGTTTAGTACTTTTCTTGGTGAGAATATGACGAAGTCCCTGTTTCTTAAACATGACTTTGCCAGTCCCGGTAACCTTGTACCGCTTTGCTGCGGACTTTCTTGTTTTCATTTTGTTAGACATACATCTACCTCTTTATAGCGCCACTGGGAAACAAGAACCCCCAGTAACTGCTGCTTAAACCTCCGTACGGAGATTATTAACTGGTTTTTTCGCACTCTGCTTGGCAGGGCTAAGAAGCATTGACATATTTCTTCCCTCCATAGCAGGTTGTGAATCAACATTGTATAGTACTTCTTTTTCAGAAAGTAATGCAAGTATTCTGTCTAGTACGTCCTTTCCAAGCTCTGTATGAGCAAGCTCTCTGCCTCTAAAACGTATAGTTACCTTACATTTATCACCCTGAGAAAGAAATTCTCCAATGGCTTTGGATTTAACCTCAAGATCATGTTTATCAATCTTGGGTTGCATCCTTATCTCTCTCATTTTGATAATAGTTTGGTTCTTTTTGGCTTCTTTGAGCTTCTTTTGTTGCTCATATCTGAACTTGCCATAGTCGATTATCTTGCAAACAGGCGGATTAGCTGTAGGTGAAATTTCTACTAAATCCAATCCTGCTTCTTCTGCCAATGCTAAAGCATCGAAGAAGTTCATAATGCCTTTTTTCTGATTTTCCTCATCAATCAGGAATACTTCTTTTGCTCGTATTTGCCTGTTGATTCTAAGTTCTTTTGTAGCCAATCTTCCCTCTCAATCAAAATGAAATAAATTTTACAAATTAGGTCTTTCAAAAAGCCCCCTAAGCATTGTTTTTTGCAAAACAGCTTAGTGAAAGAAAATATATCATGAACACATTATGCTGTCAAAGCACTAAAGGCCATCGCGAGCATAAATGAGCATAAATGGGCATAAATAATATTAAAGAAATAACAAAACTAGGCTCGAAACAAACCTTTTGAATACCAAGACAAAACAAAACCGCCCAAGATTTTTGGACGGTCTTAAAACAACTAAGAAAACTTTGCAAAACCTCAATAAAGAATAGAAAACTCAAACTTCAAGAAAACAGTCTTACAAATTCTCTATAATTCCATAGAAATCTTCTCTATAGAACTCTCTTTGTAGCACATTCAAAGGCGCATCAAGCTTTGCCAGCTGAACCAAGAACATCACGGTTCTTGTGTGCATACATCTCTTTTAGAGCTTCACGAGCAGGACCAAGATACTTTCTTGGGTCAAATACTTCAGGATGCTCATCTAAGACTCTTCTAATTGTACCTGTCATTGCAAGTCTACCATCACTGTCAATGTTAATCTTGCAAACAGCACTCTTAGCAGCCTGTCTAAGCTGTTCTTCTGGAATTCCAACATTGTCTTTGAGTTTTCCGCCATGCTCATTGATCATCTTTACGTATTCTTGAGGAACAGAAGAAGAACCATGAAGAACAATTGGGAACCCCGGAATCTTCTTCTCAATTTCTGCAAGAATGTCAAAACGAAGTGGAGGTGGAATAAGAATGCCATCTGCATTACGAGTGCACTGCTCGGGAGTAAACTTATTTGCACCATGGCTTGTTCCAATAGAAATAGCAAGAGAATCAACACCAGTTTTTGAAACAAAGTCTATAACCTCAGAAGGCTGAGTATAGTGAGACTGAGCTGCAGAAACTTCATCTTCAATTCCAGCAAGAACACCAAGCTCGCCTTCAACAGTAACATCGAACTTATGTGCATATTCTACAACTTTCTTTGTAAGAGCAACGTTCTCATCGTAAGGAAGATGTGAGCCATCAATCATGACAGAAGAAAATCCGTTATCAATGCACTCTTTACAAGTCTCAAAGCTATCGCCATGGTCAAGGTGAAGTACGATTGGAATATCACAGCCAAGCTCATGGGCATATTCTGTTGCACCTCTTGCCATGTTTCTGAGCAAGTTAATGTTTGCATAATCTCTTGCACCTTTTGAAACTTGAAGAATGACCGGAGACTTTGTCTCTACGCAAGCCATAATGATAGCCTGAAGCTGCTCCATATTGTTAAAATTGTATGCAGGAATGGCATATCCGCCTTTGATTGCCTTGGCGAACATATCACGGGTGTTCACCAGCCCTAAATCTTTATAAGATGTCATCAGGTAATCTCCTATGCTACAATATTAGCGATTGTAACGCCCAAACGTCAATAAAACCCAGTATTTCAAGAAAGAACTATGCAACAGAGGCATAACCACGTTAAACATAATAACATAGCAACATAGCGCAGAATGTAAAACAGCAAACCCTCACATAACAATTACATAAGAGAACATACATTGCTTGACTTACAACCCTCAAGGCTCTAAAGTTTTGCTCATGGACATTGTCATTGAAAGAAAGCGAAGAAAACTTCACCCAATATTCAAAACTTTAATTGTAATTGCACTTGCATTTGCACTGTTTTTGGCAGTTTTTTTCATTTTTGCACCCCGCTTTGTCATTATCACAGACTCTGCTTGGTCACTTGTCATGCCCCACAAGGAATTTGCACGTACAAGCCTGAATTTAGCATTAAGATGGCAACGCTTAAAAATAATTGAGGCCGATATCTCTGTCCTCTCCAATTCTAAGAATTTAGAAGATTTTATTACTAACCTTTCTACAAATAAGAAAATAACTGCAATTCTGTTTGGTCCATTAGCTTCATCACAAATTATGCAATACAACATAGATGCTTCTTCAACATTAAATAACTCTGTTGTATATGGAATAAGCAACACTCAAAACAATTTTTTTGATATAACTCTTTGTCTAAACCCTCAAAGCGGATGGGAAGAAGCTAGTAAAACAATTGCAGAAGAAGCCTCTTCAATGTCCCAAAATGTTACATTAGTCACTGATAACATGGGTAAAGCTTACAGAGAGACCATTGTTTCACAGTTTCCAACAAACATGGTTACAGAATATATAAACGAAAATGAAAGTAGATTTTTCATTTCAAATACAATTGAAGAAATGAAGAACCTTAATACTATTATTGCATTTTGCCCACACTTAAAAGATTTTTATTCAATTTTCTCTCAAGATGATACTATTTCATGGGTTGTAGATTACAAATATTCAACAATAGTACCAAAAAAACAGTTATATGGAATTGTATTGCCAAACCTCTCTCTTTTTGCAAAAACAGCAGTCATAGAGAAACCGCAAACAAAGCAAATTCTACATCTAGATTACAAATATAGCAGAGGTTTATAAAAATGAGAGATGAAAATTATTTTGACAATATCTTTGAAGAATTTACAAACGCTCTCAAAACAAATGGGAAAAAACTTCCTGCAGTTTCTCTTGTAGCTATAGAGAAAAAAGATCCTTTTAGCGTGTTAATCTCTACAATAATATCCCTTCGTACAAAAGATGATGTAACGCTAAAAGCCTCTCAAAAATTATTAGAAAAAGCACCAAATGCAAAAGATATGCTTGCTTTAAGTGAAAATGAAATAGCAAATTGCATCTATCCTGCAGGTTTTTACAAAAGAAAAGCATCTCAAATTAAAAAAGTCTCTCAAATTTTAGTAGAAAAATATAATGGAAAAGTTCCTAGTAATGTTAATGAGCTTTTAAGCCTTCCTGGAGTTGGAATAAAAACAGCAAACCTTACTCTTAATCTTGGTTTTGGAATTGATGCAATATGCGTAGATTGCCATGTTCACCAAATATCAAACAGATTGGGATGGATACAAACCAAGTCCCCAGAAGAAAGTGAAAAAGCGCTTATGAAAATAATGCCAAAAAAATTTTGGATTCCATTAAATGAACTTCTTGTCTCTTATGGTCAAGAAATATGTACTAGCGTAAGTCCAAAATGCTCAATATGCCCGCAAAACAGCTCTTGCCCAAAAGTTGGCGTTACAAAACATCGTTAGGAACTGTTCAAAAAGCACTCTACAAAGTACTCAAAAAACGCAAGTAGTTCTCAAGAACTTTTTCTTTTAAGACTTCCAAAGAAAGACCAAGAGTTTGAGAAACACATTCATACGTATTAACAATAAGAGAAGGATTGTTTAACTTTCCTCTAAAAGGAACAGGTGAAAGATAAGGTGAATCTGTCTCAAGAAGCAGTCGTTGCAAAGGAACTTCTTTTAAGACTTCTCTGAGTTCTTTATTTGATTTATACGTTACATTTCCTGCAAAACTAATGTAAAATCCACGGTCTAAGGAGGTCTCCATTAAGTGCCTGTCTCCACTAAAACAATGAATAATTCCACCTTTTGGAGGAGCTAACTTTTTTACAATACTCTCAGTATCCTCTGAAGCATCTCTATTGTGTATCAAAACAGGGCAACTAAGAGAGGATGCTAATTTCATTTGCTCTTCAAAAAGAAAAAACTGCTTTTCCTTAGTTCCATATTTCCAATAGTAATCAAGGCCTATTTCACCAATTATCTTTATTTTATAATGCTCTATATTAGATTTTAGGACATCAAGTTCTTTTTGAAGGACTTCAAAAGATTTTACAATACTACCACTTGCTTCAACTTCTAAAGTTTCTCCATTTAGATCTTCTCTAGCGCCAGATTCCCAAGGGCCCATTGCCCCTGCAATATGTATTAAAGGAAAATCTTTAAGAAGAGAAACCCTTTCTTCTATATCATTGCAAGAACAGCCTGCATCTATACCGCCCATGAAACCGGCTTGGAATAAATTAGAGAACAAAGAGTCCGTATCAACGCCTTTTTCTTTCATGTAATGCGTATGGAAATGAGAATCAATTATATTTTTGTATTCTGTCATTGTGCTATAAGCTCTATATTTTTTCCTGAAGCATCAAGAAATGCAGGACTTCCCTTTTTGAGTATGCAAGAACTATCTACAACAATCTTTTTGATGTCTTTATAAGAAGGGACGTCGTACATTAAATTCATCATTGTATCTTCTACAATACTTCTAAGACCTCTAGCTCCTGTCTTTTGGTCATATGCTGTTTGAGCTATTTGATGAATTGCATCTTGCGTAAACTCAAGCTCAACTCCGTCAAGTTTCAAGGTAGCAACATATTGACCCAAAATTGAGTTCTTTGGCTCTGTAAGTATTCTTTCAAGATCTTCAACTTTGAGATTATTCAGTGCCACATGCACAGGAAGTCTTCCAATAAACTCCGGAATAAGACCAAACTTTATTAAGTCATCGGGAAGAACATTCTCATAAAGAGCTTCTAAATCTTTTTCTCTAGTATCTACAATGTTCTTTCCAAAACCCATTGAGGAAGAATACATTCTTTTTTCTATAATTTTGTCTAATCCTACAAAAGCGCCACCGCATATAAACAAAATGTTACGAGTATCTATCTTAATCATCTCTTGGTTAGGATGTTTTCTTCCGCCTTGAGGAGGAACACTTGCAACAGTTCCTTCAATTATTTTCAAAAGTGCCTGTTGTACGCCTTCTCCAGATACATCTCTTGTTATTGAAACATTTTCACCTTTTTTAGCAATCTTATCTACTTCATCAAGGAAAATAATTCCATGCTCTGCCCTAGATACATCATCGTCAGCTGCCTGAATTAGTTTAAGAAGTATATTCTCAACATCTTCACCAACATATCCGGCTTCTGTAATTGTAGTAGCATCTGCAATTGCAAATGGAACACTCAGTTTTCGTGCAAGAGTCCTTGCTAGAAGAGTTTTTCCAGTACCTGTAGGACCCATTATAAGAATGTTTGATTTATCTAGTTCTACGTTATTTTCTTTCTCAACTTTATCTTGGAACTTAATTCTTTTGTAATGGTTATAAACAGCAACACTTAATACTCTTTTTGCTTTATCCTGGCCAATTACATACTTATCAAGGTATTCTTTAAGTTCATGAGGAGTTGGAAGAACATCTGGAAGGTCAGAAGTCTCTTCATGCTCACTGGGTACATCATACTCTCCCATTAATATGTCATTGCATCTATCAACACAACTTTCGCATATGTTTATCCCATTGGGACCTTGAATCATTCTTCTATTTGAGCTTCCACAAAAGGAGCAATATTTGGTGTTTTTCCCAAATGCCATACTAAATTGCCCTCTCAATTTTTAATCAATTTCTACTAAGAACAGTATCAACAATTCCATATTCAACAGCTTCATTAGCTGTCATAAAGAAATCTCTTTCAATATCTGTTGAAACTCTTTCTTCATTTTGATTTGTATGTTTCACAAGATAATCAATAGAGAGTTTCTTTAATCTAAGTATTTCTTTTGCATGAATAGCAATGTCAGAAGATTGTCCTTGAACTCCTCCCCAAGGCTGATGAATCATAACTCTTGAAGATGGAAGTATAAATCTTTTCCCGTTTGCACCTCCAGCTAAAATAAGAGCAGCCATTGATGCAGCTTGTCCCATACATATAGTTGAGACATCAGCTCTAAGATATTGAATAGTGTCATAAATTGCCAATCCCGCTGTGACACTTCCCCCTGGCGAGTTTATATAAAGGTTTATATCTTTCTTTGGGTCTTCTGATTCAAGAAAAAGAAGTTGAGCCACGACGAGATCAGCTTTTGCATCGTCTATTTCTCCGTCAAGAAAAATAATTCTTTCTTTAAGGAGTCTACTATATATGTCATATGCTCTTTCGCTTTGTCCGTTGTTCTCAACAACAGTTGGTACTAGATACGATGCAACATCTCTCATGGCGTCTTCCTCTCTAGTGATTTTTAGAGGTTCCTACAAATGTGATTCTTCTAAGTATTCCTTATGCAGAACCCATTGTAAAAACCTCTTTATTTTTTAGTTATTAGACTCTTAAGCCTCTGTTTTTTCAGCATTATCCTTATCAGAAGCTTTCTTTTCTACGGCCTTAAAAGTATTGTTTTCAAGTATGTAATTTCTTGCTTTGACAAACTTGATATCGTCTTCTGCATACATCTTGAAAGCGTCATAGTTAGGATTATCTTTTGTCATATCAGCTGCATACTTCTTAAGCTCTGTCTCAAGTTCTTCATCAGAAACAGTAAAGTTTTGCTCTTCTTTGACTTGCTCAAGAATAAGCTGTGCTTTGATATCATGCTCTGTGTGAGCACGTCTTGCATCCATGAACTCCTGTTTGCCACCGCCGTTGGCTTTCATGAACTTTTCAACTTCTTCTTCGCTCATACCAAATCTTTGGACAAGGTTTCTCCAATCTTGCTCAAGCTGTGCTTCAATCATGCTCTTTGGAACAACAATTGTAGTCTTTTCAAGAAGAGCCTCTAAAGCAGATTCCATTTTTCTAGCATTATTTTCTTCTTCAGCACTTGCTTCTAAGTTCTTTCTAGTTGCGTCCTTGAGGTCTTTGACAGTCTTGTACTCTTCTTTTACATCTTGAGCGAACTCATCATCAAGTTCAGGAAGTTCTCTGATTTTAACTTCTTTAATGACAACTTTTACTTTAATTGTCTTGCCAAGGTAGTCAGTTCCCATACCACTGTCATCACCATAAGTCTTTTCAATAACTTTCTCGTCACCCTTAGAAAGGCCTATCACGTCATTATCGAGCTTATAGAAATTGTATGAGCTGCCTACTGTGAAAGTAAAATCATCCCTCTTTGTATTTGCAAGTTCAGAGCCATCAGCATTAAGCTCTACATAATCCATTGTTACAATGTCGCCTTCTGCAATCTTACCGGACTTAGCAATAACCATTGCATTCTGCTGTCTGAGTTTCTCAATCTCAGAGTCAACCTGCTCATCTGTAACTTTGACTTCTTCATACTCAAATTCAAGACCTTTGTATTCAGGAAGTTTTACTTCTGGAAGAACGTCATAAATGACGCTGTAAGTGACATCCGTATTAGCCTTGAAAGGCAAAAGAGACTCTTCATTCTGGAGAACTGGTGTGCTGTAAGGAAGTGGTCGATCCTTTGCATCCATGTCTTTGTAGGAATCCTTGAGATTTTCTTCCATAAGTCTAAAAGTTATCTCTTCGCGGATTGCATCTCCATACTTGCTTTCAATGAGTGATACTGGGGCTTTTCCAGGTCTAAAACCTTTCATTGTAAGCTTTTTTGCATAATCCTTAATGGACTTTGCGTACTCTTCTTCAATCCTCTTAGACTCAAGCGTAAGTGTTAGCTCAACTGAGGAGTTCTCAAGTTTCTTGATTTCCATTTTATTCCTCTCATAAACTGAAATATAATCAATAATTTGCAACTAAACTGCCAGCAAATTTGTCTTCAAAATAGTCATAACAAAAGGCACAACAATCGTTGCCAAATTAATATAAAGAAAAATACGAAATAATTCTAGCCTTTCCAATAAAAGTAACATATTATGTTGCCAATGTGAGCCAAGTATATGCTAAGTATATATCTGTGAGCTCAAAAGATATTTCAATGAACAGTGAAAATTAAAAGCAAATTACGGGCAGTAAATTATGAGAACCAATAACATAAAAACAAATGCTATGAGAATTCTAGACAAAAATGGTGTTCAATACACAACTTTGACATATGAAGTTGACCAAGAGCACTTAGATGCTGTTCATGTGGCAAACTCTTTGGGCTTAAATTTAGAGCAAGTTTTCAAAACTATAGTAATGAAAAATCAAGACAATGAGCTTTTTGTGTTTTGTCTGCCAGCTCTTTTTGATATTAGTCTTAAAAAAGCAAAAGAACTTACTCACTCAAAAAACATTGAACTTCTTCACTTGGACTTACTTCAAAAATATACGGGATATATTAGAGGTGGTTGTTCTCCTTTGGGTATGATTCACTTATACCCTACTTTCATAGAAGAACTTGCAACATTGGAAGATTATATTTATGTAAGCGGGGGCCTTAGAGGTGTGCAAATATGTCTAAAGCCACAAGATCTTTGTAATTGCTGTAATGGGACTTTTGCTTCATTCACTTAAAAGCTTAAAAACTTAAAACTTAAAAAACAATTAAGAAAGCCGATTAAGAAATTCATCTAACAAAAGAAACCAGTGGAAAAAAGAAAATTAAGCAGTTAAGATAACAACATCATGAGCTACGTACATGCAAATATAAAAAAAACAAACAAAGTCACTTTCTTTTGGGATAAGAAGGACGACTTACAAAATAGTGATATATGGATTTGGTGGAAAGGGAAAAGTGGCAAGGGATACGAAATGAGCCCTTGTGAATATGGTGCACAATGCACAATTGATGTTCCAAAAGACATAGATCATATTGGTTTTATTGTAAGAACTAATTGTTCAGACCCTTGTGGAACAAATTGGGGGACAGCCCACAAAGATTGGGGACAAGATAGAAAAGCTCAAATTACATCTTCAAATGTCAAAATCTACTTACGTAGCGGAGATGGAAACCAATACTACAGCCTAGATAATGGGAAAACTTTAGATCTCATTAGAACATTCTCTTTTGCAGAGATGATGGACCGCAATAAAATTCGTTTCCATATTTCGCCCATTCCAAGTGAAGATTTATTGAAAATAGAAGAGAAAAACCAAAACGTTAAAGTCATAGATAGCAATGGGAACACACTTGAAATAAAAACTTTATACATTGAAGGTGCAAACCATTTAACACACAACCTGACAAAGAATTTAGAAGAAAGACAAAATTACTGCCAAGACAATTTTTCTTCTGTTAATTCTTCAATAGGAAATTATTCTTCTGGAAAATATTCATCTGGAAATTATTCCGGAATAATAGAACTTGAAGACACTTTAGATATTTCCCAATGCTACACTGTTGAGCTTGTAGGATATGGAAAAAAAGAAGTTGTTCCTACACAAATTTTTGATACTCCTTGGTTTATTGAAAACTACACTTATGACGGCAATGACTTGGGCGCAATAATTAAAACCTCATCAAATCAACAGCCCTCAGTTCAAAAACTCTCAGTTAAAACTCCATCAGATAAAGAACTACCAGTTCAAAAGACCTCAGTTCTAAAAAATGAAATGACAACTTTCAAAATTTGGGCACCTACTGCACAAAACGTTGAACTTAATTTATTTGAGGATGGACAAGACGGCGAACCTTTTAAGACTTGTACATTAGAAAAAGCTCAAAAAGGAATATCGCAAACTACTATAAACTGCGCATCTAAAACTTATTACACATACACAATTACCACAGCTCTTGGGAAAAAAGAAACAGCAGATCCTTATGCAATTGCATCAGGTGTCAATGGAAACCGTTCCATGGTAATTGATATGGAAGAAACAAATCCTAATGGTTTTGAAAAAGACATTTACAAGAAAGACATTCTTTCTTATTCTGATGCCGTTGTATGGGAAGTTCATGTCAGAGATTTTTCAAACAAGAACCCGTTATCAAAATATCCGGGCAAGTATTTAGCTTTTACTGAAGAAAGCCAAAAACTTAAATCTAAAGAAGAACTAGAAATACCAATAGGACTTGAGCATATAAAGAAATTGGGAATTACTCATGTTCAGTTAAACCCTGTGTTTGATTTTGCAACAATAGATGAAAGCAGCCGGCTACCTCAATTTAATTGGGGATACGACCCACAGAATTTCAATGTTCCAGAAGGCAGTTTTTCAACAGACCCATATCACGGAGAAGTAAGAATTAACGAATTCAAGCGCATGGTAAAAGCACTTCATGACAACAACATTGGTGTCGTTATGGATGTTGTATACAACCATACACACGATACAAACTCAAGTTTCAACAAGACTGTTCCATACTATTACTACAGGTATAACTCAAACGGAGAATATTCTAATGGAAGCGGGTGTGGAAATGAAACAGCGTCCCAAAGATACATGGTGCGCAAGTTTATTGTAGACAGTATACGCTTTTGGGCTACTGAATACCACATTGACGGTTTTAGATTTGATCTTATGGCAATTCACGACATAGATACAATGCAGGAAGTAGAAAAGACACTGCATGAGATAAATCCACATGCTCTCTTATATGGAGAGGGCTGGGCTGGTGGCACTTGTGCACTAGATTCAAGTTTACTTGCAACACAAAACAATATAATGCGCATAAAACAAAGCCCCAATGCAATTGGCTCTGTAGCTGTATTTAATGACGTAATTAGAGATGGCCTTAAAGGCAACGTTTTTGAAGTCCAATCTCGCGGATACATAAACAACGGAGCAAATTACGATAATGCAAACAAAGTATGCTTTGGGCTTAAAGGTGGTATTGGAACCCATAAAATTCATTGGAGCGTTGACAATGCAATGGTTGTAAATTACTTAAGTAGTCACGACAACAACACATTATGGGACAAACTTAAACTTTCTAACATAAATGCTTCTAAACAAGAATTACTACAAATGAATAAGCTGGGAGCTACATGCGTACTAATTTCAAAAGGAATGCCATTCATGCTAGCCGGTGAAGAAATGCTTAGAAGTAAAAATGGTGACGGGAACAGTTACAATGCAAGCGATACTGTTAACAACTTAGATTGGCAGGCTTTTGTGCATGATAAAGACAGTCAAGACATGATAAAATGGTATAAGAACTTAATTGATTTGCGTAAGGAAAATGCATTTATAAGAGACTTTTATGTGTCATGCAACATAATAGAATGCAACGTGATAGAAGTTTTTTACCACAAAGAAAATAATTTACAAGGTTATGCTCTAATCAACCCCAATGATTATCCAATACGCCATGCACTACCCGTTGGAAAATGGAAACCTCTTCTCATTGGAAACCAATTTTTCAAGACCGATGCTTTTGTCAAAAACAGTCAGTCTTATTACATAGAAGGAACTCTTGAAGTGCCTGCAAAAGCTGTCGCAATTGTCTCTTTTGTAGTATAATGTGCCTTAGTTTAGAAGTTTTTGCAAAATGAGCATTGAGAGAATTCTAGTTTTCAAAAATTTTGCAAAACTTAATGTTAATTACAAAAAATTTAATACAAAGATAGAGGAAGTAACATGAAAAGAAGAATTATTGAAATTGATCAAGAAAAATGTAATGGATGTGGCGCTTGTGCAGCAGCTTGTCATGAAGGTGCAATTGCAATGGTAAATGGAAAAGCAAAACTCACAAGAGATGACTATTGTGACGGCCTAGGAGACTGCTTGCCATCATGCCCAACAGGAGCTATTTCTTTTATTGATAGAGAAGCTCTTGCTTATAATGAACAAGCTGTTTTAGAAAACAAACAAAAGAAAATGCAAGAAAAGGTGCAAAAAGAAAGTGCAACACTACCTTGTGGCTGTCCCGGAACACAATCAAAAGAAATTAAACATGATGAATGTAATTGCCACGAAGACTGCCATACAAACCACACAGAGCAAGTAAGCCGTCTTATGCAGTGGCCGGTACAAATAAAACTTGTTCCAATAAACGCACCTTATTTTGATGGAGCAAAACTACTTATTGCTGCTGATTGTACAGCTTATGCATATGCAAGTTTTCATGAAAAATTCATTAAAGGACATATTACTCTTGTGGGATGTCCAAAACTTGATGGTGTAGATTATTCAGAAAAACTAACAAGTATTATTAGTCTAAATGATATAAAGAGCGTAACTATTGTGCGCATGGAAGTTCCATGTTGCGGAGGATTAGAACTTGCAACAAAGACAGCTTTGCAAAACAGCGGTAAGTTTATTCCTTGGCAAGTTGTCACAATTTCAACAGACGGCAAAATATTAGACTAATGAGGTTTTTACAAAACTGCATTCATAAATCATGGCTTTGCAGTTTTTACAAAATTAAAAAATGTAAAAATATACAAAAATTTGTTGTATTTTTATGCAAAACTAATTGACTGTAAATCTTAAAACCAATATTGTACTCAAAGCAAAAAAGACTACCTTTAAGAAAAACTCTTGAAGGTAGGTTTTTAATTTAGTTTAGAGGTTTTTGCAAAAGCTCTTTAATAAAGGATTTGAAAAATGAAAAAAACATTAGCAATTGTCTTAATTTTGGCTTTCTTGGTAACTTTCTCATGTTTTGCACAAGGTAGTAAAGAAAGTTCACAAACCGGAGAAAAAGAATACATAGTTGCAGCGTCTTGCGATTATCCGCCTCTTGAATACATAGATGACAACGGCAATATAGTTGGATATGAAATGGATTTA
>CAVDLI010000040.1:0-11702 GCA_963609725.1 bacterium
AAGTGATAATGATTATGGGAAAGGTGGTTTTGACGGGCTTTTATATGAAGATACTAGAAGCACAGTAGTATCTTTGGGGCAAAATGAAGGCATTGAGTTTATTGATTACAACGATATAGAAAAAAGCATTCAACGACGACTTGAATTGTATGGCCAAGACATCAAACTTTTTGTAAATGTAGGCGGAGCTAGTCCTAACACAGGGACATCGACCTATACTTTGTCTTTTCCAGAGGGCCTTGTAACAAATCCGCCAAGAATACCAACTTCTAAAGATAGAGGGCTTGTTTTTGAATATGCAGCTAGAGGCGTTCCTGTTGTTAATTTGCTTAATATTAAGAAAATATTGAGTGAAAATGACATGCCGTACGACCCAATACCTTTGCCGCAAGTTGGAAATGGTGGCGTGTATTTTGCGTTTGAGTATAACAAGTTTGCAATTTATATTGGCATTTTTATATCTGTTTCTATTTTGATTTTTGGAGCAGTTTGGACCAAAAAGTCAAAAAAAGCTGTTTGAAAGTTGTAAAAAATCCAACTGGATTTAATTAGATTGCAAAAACCTCTTATCTTTCTTTTTTATCTAATAAGTGCTATTGTCGTTTCATGGCTCAAAGAAGAAAAACACGTCAAGTCAAAGTAGGTGATTTATATATTGGAGGAAGTTCTCCAATTAGTGTTCAAACTATGTATGATATTGCTCTGTGTAATCTTGAAAATGATTTTGAGAAAAGAATGTTAACTCTCAAATCAATGGGATGTGACATTATTCGGTTTTCTTATCCTAATGTAAATGAGCATGATGATCTTTGTAAAGTTACAAAAATGTGTCCAATGCCAGTTGTTGCAGATATTCATTTTGATTGGCACACCGCAATGGATGCAATGGATTGTGGTGTATCTAAAATTAGAATTAACCCTGGTAATATTGGCGCTAAATGGAAGACACAAGAGATAGTAAAAAAAGCAAAAGATAATCAAATTGCAATAAGAATTGGTCTTAATAGCGGTTCTCTTCCTACTACGGAACAAAAGATAAATGCAAAAACAGGCATGACAAATCTCATGGTAAATACCGCTTTAGAGTATATTTCGTGGTTTGAAGAACTTGGTTTTTACAATACTGTTGTTTCTCTTAAAGCTTCTAGCGTAAATACAAGCATTGAAGTCGCTAAAGAGTTTTCACAAAAAAGTGACTATCCTCTTCATTTGGGCATAACAGAGGCTGGTTCTGTTGTTTCTTCTTGCGTTAGAACAACATGGGCGCTTGGAGAACTTTTAGTAAATGGCATTGGAGACACAATAAGATATTCAATCACGGGTTCTATTGAAAATGAGGTTTATGCGGGTGTTGAATTGCTACGTACTTTGGGGCTTAGAAAAAAAGGAATAAGAATTGTTTCTTGCCCAATGTGCGGGCGTAAAAGTTTTGACACTCAAAAATTTCTAAAAGAAGTTGAGCCAAGTTTACTTTCTTTTGATAAAGATTTGACAGTTGCAATAATGGGATGTCAAGTCAATGGACCCGGAGAAGCAAAAAATGCAAATATTGCTATCTCAGGGATAGGAAATAAAGTTTATTTGTATAAAGACGGGCTTTTGTACAAAGAGCTTGATAATCTAAAAGCAAAAGAAGAACTTCTTTTGGCTGTTGCAGAATATTAAAACACTAGAGTACAAGAGCAATAAATAGTGTTAAATTATTAGAGGTATATAAGAATAAATGAATGATAGACTTGTTATTCGAGGAGCATGTGAGCATAACCTTAAGAATGTAAATCTTGATTTAGAAAAAAATAAACTCATTGTTGTCTCTGGTTTGTCTGGAAGCGGAAAAAGCTCACTTGCTTTTGATACTATCTTTGCAGAGGGGCAAAGACGTTATGTGGAGTCTCTTAGCTCGTATGCGCGCCAGTTTTTAGGTCGTCTTGATAAGCCTGAAGTTGAAATGATAGAAGGCTTAAGCCCAGCTATTGCCATTGAACAAAAAACTACAGGAAAGAACCCCAGGTCAACTGTTGGAACAATAACAGAAATTTATGATTACTATAGACTTTTATGGGCTAGAATTGGAGAAGTTCATTGTCCACAGTGTGGTAGAGTAATTAGTAAGATGTCTGTCGACCAAATAATCTCATCTATTTTTGCAAAATGGGGTGAGGGTTCAAGATTGATGATTTTAGCTCCCGTTGCTATGGGAAGGAAGGGAGAATACAAAAAACTTTTTGAAGATGCGCGTAAAAGTGGGTTCTTAAGAGCTAGAGTTGACGGCCAAATGAGACTTCTTGAAGAAGATATCCAATTAGACAAACAAGTGAAACACAATATAAGCATTGTTGTTGACAGGCTCATTTTAGCAAATGACTCAAGATTAAGACTTTCTGATTCTATTGAAAAATCAACAGAAATGACCGGTGGTCTTGTTGAAGTTATGTCAGTAGATAAAAACTCAAATGAAAGTATTGAAATGTACTCAGAGCAAAACAGCTGTCCTCATTGTGGTATCTCTATTGGAGATATTCAACCCAGGTTGTTTTCTTTTAATAATCCTTTTGGTGCTTGTCCTGAATGTAATGGTCTTGGCTTTAAGACAATTTATGATGTCAATAAGATAATTCCAGATTTCACTAAGAGTTTTAATAATGGTGCTATTGCATGTATGGGCAATGGTGAGAGTTATGGCAAAGCTGTGTTTGCTGGTTTTGCAAAATCTCAAGGCTTTACTTTAGACACTCCTTTTTCAGAACTTTCTAAAGAGCAACTTGATGCTGTTCTTTATGGTTCTTCTAAAGAGTATAACATGGTATATGAGAACAATCGTGGTTCAATGTCTCTTAATAACAAAAAATGGCACGGAGTTATAAATGATTTGAAACGAAGATATGCAGAGACAATGAGCCCTGTCATAAAAACATGGATAAGCTCGTTTCAAACTCAAATTGAGTGCCCATCATGTCATGGAGAAAGATTAAAAAAAGAAGCCTTAAGTGTTTATGTAGGTGGAAAAAATATAAATGAAGTTACTTCTTTAAGTGCAAAAGATAGTTATGATTTTTTCCTTTCTCTAAATTTAACAGACTCTCAAAGACAAATATCTTCTCAAATACTAAAAGAAATTAAATCCAGATTGCAGTTTTTGAAAAATGTGGGTCTTGGATATTTGACATTAAACCGTAGTGCTGGCACTTTAAGCGGAGGAGAAGCGCAAAGAATTAGACTTGCAACGCAAATAGGCTCAGCTTTAAGTGGCGTTTTATATGTTCTTGATGAGCCTTCAATTGGACTTCACCAAAGAGATAACCAAAAACTAATTGATACGCTTAAGAACTTACGTGATTTGGGAAATACGGTTCTTGTTGTAGAGCATGATGAATCTACAATACGCAATGCCGATTACGTTGTTGATATGGGGCCTGGAGCTGGTGAAAATGGAGGTTATGTAATTGCTCAAGGAACACCAAGTCAAATTGAAGCAAATCCAAACAGCATCACAGGACAGTTTTTGTCTAGAAAAATTCAAATTCCAGTTCCTTTTATTAGACGACAAGGAAATGGAAAACATTTGAAAGTCATTGGAGCAAATAAAAATAACATTCACAATGTGGATTTTGATTTTCCACTTGGAAAACTAATTGTTCTCACAGGAGTATCGGGCTCTGGAAAAAGTACAATACTAAACCAAATTCTTACACCAGCGCTCAAAGATATCTTTAATAAAAAAGCTCCTCAATATGATGGATACACAAGTATTGAGGGAGTAGAAAATATTGATAAACTCATCCATATTGACCAAAGTCCCATTGGAAAAACGCCTCGTTCAAACCCAGCAACATATGTTGAAGTGTGGGGTGCAATTAGAGACCTTTTTGCAAGCCTTCCGGAAAGCAAAGCACGTGGGTACAAAAGTGGAAGATTTTCATTTAACGTTTCAGGCGGGCGCTGTGAGCATTGTCATGGAGACGGAACATTAAAAATTGAGATGAATTTTCTCCCAGATGTATATGTAACGTGTGATGTTTGTCATGGAAAACGTTTTAATCAAGAAACTTTGGCTGTTCATTATAAAGGAAAGAATATCAATGATGTTCTAGAGATGACAGTAAGTGAAGCATTGGATTTTTTTCAGTCTGTGCCAGTAATAAAAAGAAAACTTCAAACATTGGAAAGTGTTGGCTTGGGTTATATAAAACTTGGTCAAAGTGCTTTGACTCTAAGCGGAGGGGAGGCTCAAAGGGTTAAACTTTCATTAGAATTGAGCAAAATTGGTACAGGAAAAACGTTTTATGTTTTAGACGAACCCACAACGGGTCTTCATTTTGCAGATATAAAAAAACTCATGGAAGTTGTAAACAGGCTAGTTGATAATGGAAACACTGTAGTAATGATTGAGCATAACTTAGATGTCATAAAACTTGCTGATTATGTCATAGATCTTGGCCCAGAGGGTGGAGATGGAGGAGGCCATATTGTAACACAAGGAACTCCTGAAGATGTTTCTCTTTGCAAAGGCTCGTATACGGGATATTATCTGAAAGAAGTCCTTTGATTATTTTTATGGAAGTTTATGTTCTTTAGAAAGGCATTTTGCATTGTAGTTATTCTTGTTTTTCTCTCTGTTTCATGCCTTTGGTCTTCATCTTTACTTTCTCGTTCTTTAGAGAATGCTCAACTTGATGAGCTTAAAGCAATGGCTGTGGCATTTGGCTTGGATACCAATGGAGATGAAGATGCTATTAGGTCAAGAATTTTAGACTATTTTGAAATATCAGATACTAACGACGATGCTGCAGGTAATACCAATGTCTCTATAGACTCCAACTATAGTGAAAAAACAGGTGTTACTATTTCAATAGAACATTCTGACAGTATGTTTGTTTTGGATAATATTGTTGCATTAAGTGGCAATGTTAAACTTTCGTTTTCTAATAAAGATAGTTCTAAGAAAGTTCTAAGCGCAAATAAAGTTGTTGTTGACTTGGACTTGAAAGCAATAGAAGCATCTGGGGATGTTGTTCTTGATGATACAGAAGCCGGGGCAAGAAATTTTACAGGGAAATCGGTCTATTTTGATTGGAGCAATTTGGATGTCATTGTCTTTGAGGGTATAAGTTCTACTGAGAGAAAGAATGCTGCCGGCACAAAAATAAGTCTTTATGCATCTGGCAATTCAATTTCATACGATGGAGAGCAAAATATAGTTTTCTTTAAGGATGGCGTGATTTCTACTGCTCAAAGGGACCCTTATTGGAGTATTACTGCATCCAAAGTGTCGTTTGCTGGTTTGGATGTTTTTATTGACGGAGCAACATTTAGGCTTGGACGTGTTCCAATAATGTACTTCCCGTTCTTTTTTTATCCGGGTACAAAACTTGCATTCAATCCTGCTATTGGTCTTTCAAGTGACAAGGGAGCATTCTTAAATACAACTACTGAACTATATGGTGTGTATTCTAAAGCAAGTTCCACATCTAGTACGTCTAGCACATCTTCAAGTTCTGATTTGTCTGACTCTTTACTTTCTATGCTTGATTCTGGAGACTCGTCTGAAAAAATAAGAGATGGAATTATTTATAGAAACCTTGAAGAGGGTGAAGAACTTTCAAATTTAGAGTCTTGGGCACGAAAAAGTGGCAGTTATTTTGCATTTTTTGCTGATACATACGAAGACATGGGCCTTGTTGCTGGGTATGACACAAGCAATAAATTTTTTGATAATGCTTTTTCTTTTAGCTCTGTTGGTGCTGTGGGTTACAATCCTAATGAGAGTTCTTTTGCAAACAAAACAAGATATTACTTGGATTTGAATCTTGGGCTTAAGCTTAAAAATATTTCTTTGTCGTTAAGTATGCCAATATTCAGCGATTATTATGTCAAACGCGATTTCTTAAATAGAAATACTTTATTTGGATTAGATTCTGTTTTTGGTGCAAATCAGACTTTTCCAAGTACTTATTCATATCAAAAAGAATACTCATGGACAGCAAGTGCTAATGCTAGTGGCAAAATAGGTAGTATAAACTTGAATTTGACAAGTCTTAGTGCTCAAGTTGATTTTGATTTTGATGTAAATTCTTCTAGCGGAAAGTACACATATACTCCCAAAATTAAAAGTGCAACACTTCCTGAAATTTCTTTTAGTTCAAATGCATCATGGGTTATTGCAAAATTTGGTTCTTCTGACAGTTCTAATTCTAAAGATAGTTCTAATTTCAGTGATGTTTATTATGAGAATGATACAGCAAGGGCTTTTCATGAAGAGTTTGTAAGACTTCAAGAAGAGCAAGAACTTGAGCAAGACTTAGAGAAAGATTTAGATAAAGACTTAGAGGAAGATTTAGAGCAGAATGAGGAAAATTTTGAAGAATTTTCTGATGATGTTTCTGAAGATGTCTCTGAAAATATTTCTGAAGATGTTTCTGCAAAGTCAAGTTCCTTAAATCTTCAATTCTATAAAGGACCATCTAGCAGTAGCAGTGCAGCAAAATCTTCTACTGAAGGCTCTATAACAGTTGGATATACTTTTAATCAAAATTTTAACAACAAATATACAACAGAACTTGTTCCTTCAAGTTTGTATTCTAAAACAAGTGGAACGTTTTATCTAAATGGTAGTGCCCCAAATTCTTGGTTTAGCATTAAAGAGACAATAAAGCCACAATATACTTTTACAAGCAATATAACAAAGAAAAGTGATGAAAGTCTTTCATACAAAAACGTTAATGATGTGACACTTGTTTCTAGTTTAGTTGCGGAAAGCCAAGTTCTTGGAATTACATATAAACTTTCAAACAAGATTTATTCTGCAAATAAGAAAGATGTTGATGGTACAGTATCTGAAAGTAGCAGCGCTTGGGGAGAATGGAAGAAAAGTGATGTAACAGAGCACAGCTTAGAACTTAAGAAAAAACTCGGCTCTTTTACATTTTCTTTTACAAGTACATTAAAACCTGTTAAACAAACACTAAAACCAGCTATTGTGTTTTCTAAAAATTCATTTACAGCAAGTGCAAATATTTCTTTTAATGAAAGTGATACTGGATTTACCACAGGCATTGGAAATCTTAGTCTAAGTTATACAACTAGTATGTTCTCTCTTTCTATTACAAATGCTTATGATTTCACAAAATATGATAAAGATAATTTTTTTGCAGCATATTCATTTACTCAAAACGGTTCATTGAAATTCTTTAATGGAAAGTTATCTATTTCTGAAAGTGTGAAATATAAAGAGAATTTACTTCCATCTTCAATGAATTTTGGTTTTTCTCATTCATGGGAACTTGGAAAACTATCTTCAAATTATTCTTCTTCACTATCGTTTACTGGAAATAACAAAGAGTGGGATTTGGATGTTTTGAGGATGAAATTTAACAATAAACTTGAACCTATCTATTTTTGGAAAGGTAGAATTGGACTTGAGCTAGCATCTAATATATCTTTTGTTTACAGTTTTTCTAATCCATATGCAACTTCTTTTTCAGTTGATTTTAGTGCAGAATTTGCAATTGCTCAGTTCCTTTCCTTAAAATTTGCAGTAAGTAGTTCCAATAAGAGTTTTTATAAGTATTTTGTAGATGGTGTCTTTAGTTTTGATGCAATGTTTGAAGATTTGATTAAGTCTTTTGACTTTTTTGGAAATGGTAGGAAATCTACTGGTTTCAATATGAGTTCTTTTTATGTAGAACTTATTCATTATATGAAAGATTGGGATTTCTGCTGTAGTATAGAGGGGAAACTTGTAGCTCAATCAAACGGGAAACTTGTTTGGGCTCCTGTTTACAAAGCTTATATAAAGTGGAATGCAATTCCGGAACTGAAAGTTGAAAAAACTGTGGATACAAGCACAGAGGAGTGAAATATATGACAGAAAGTTTTGTCTTTGATGATATAAATGTAATGCGTGCAATTTGTGGTTCAAATGATTGTAACGTAAAATATTTAGAAACAATTTTAGGATGTGAATTATATCTCAAAGGGAATAGGCTTGAATGTTATTCTAAAGAAAATTCTTCTTGCAGTGAGCTATTTACAAAACTTATGCAACGGCTTATTAACCTTGCAAACATAACAAATGATATAACAGAAGCTGAGATTTTAATGGAATTAAAAGCATTAGAAAGTACACTTTCTTATGAAAAAAATGAGAATTCTCTAGAAACAGAACAAAAAAATATTTCTATTCACGTTCTAAATAAGAGCGTATTTCCCAAAAGTCAAAATCAAAAACAATACATTAAAGCAATGGAAAGAAGTCAAATTACTTTTGCTATAGGGCCGGCGGGAACTGGAAAAACTTTTCTTGCTGTAGCATATTGCCTTGGAGAATTGATGGCTGGACGCAAACAAAAAATAATTTTAACTAGACCTGTTGTAGAAGCAGGTGAAAGTTTGGGGTTTCTTCCCGGAGACCTTTCTCAAAAACTTAATCCGTATTTAAGGCCTTTATATGACAGTATGGAAGCTATAATTCCACCGGCTACTATTAAACGGTTAGAAGACGCTGGCTCTATTGAGATATCTCCTCTTGCATATATGAGAGGAAGAAGTATTCACAACGCTTGTATCATACTTGATGAAGCTCAAAACACTACAAAAGCGCAAATGAAGATGTTTCTTACTAGGATTGGCGAGAATTCATGTGCTATAATAACCGGCGACGTAACGCAGATTGATCTTCCTAACAGTAGTTCAAGTGGTCTTGTTCAAGCACGTGAATTACTTAAAGGAATAGAAGGTATTGAATTTCTTAATTTTAATGCAAAAGATACTGTTAGATCTCGTATAGTTCAAAGGATAATTGATGCTTATGAAAAACAACAATAAGGAAAAAGTGCAAAACTATAAGACCACTGTTATAATTTGCTATGTTGTCATGCTGTTATTTGCTGTTGCACTTCCTGCAGTTGTAAAAACTACATCTAACATACAATACAAGTTTGTTTATGCAAATTATGAGATAGGTGAGATTGCAGAAACTTCACTATATGCAAAAAGTTCTGTGGATCTTGTGGATGAAGAAGCCACTGAACAAAAAAAGAATGAAGCTCAAGCGCAAGTACTGCCTGTTTTTTCATACTCTCCAATTAAAACAATGGAAATTGTCAAGAAGATGGATTTGGTTAAAGATGCTTTCTTTAATAACAACAGAGATGTTTTAAGCTCTGCTGTTGGAAATGCTCTTTGCGAGAAACTACTTGAAGATGGAAGTTCATACATTTTTTCCATTTCTTACGACATTGTAAGAGATATTTGCTCACAGCTTTATTTTAAGTCAACAGATATAAGTCTAATTAAAGAACAGGGATACACATTTGTTACTGTTGGAAATCTTTCAAGTGCAACAAACAGTACAGACAAAATTGAGAAAACTGTTGATTTGACTTCAGATACAATTATTTCTTCTGACAATGTAGTAAATTATATTTCAGAAAGACTTGAAAATTTATCAAATACTCTTTCTTCAAAACAAATACTTCTCTTAGAAGATCTTATATTTACAATTGTAGAACCAAATGTAACTTATGATGAAGACTTAACATTACAAAGACGCAAAGAGGCCTCTCTTGAGGTCTCTCCAGTTGTTATCTCTATTACAAAAGGTGACTTACTTATTGAAGCTAATAGAGTAGTGAGTGCAGAGCAAATTAAGTTGTTACACCTTTTGGGATCTCAAAGCCAAGGAATGACTCTACTTGATTTTGTGGGTATTTTTATACTTGATGCAATTGGAATTGGATTTGGGCTTTATGTTTTTGGAATGTTTCTTGGAAAAAACAATTTGCATTATGGACAGTTTCATATTTTGCTTGCTGTTACTTATGTTTTATCAATTGTTGCTACATATTTCATAATTGTTTGGGTCACAAAGATAAGACCTGAGTTTATTGTTTCATTTTATCCAATTTTCTTTTTCCCAATTTTTATAACTATGGCATCTAGCTACAAACGGTTAGGTCTTATTGCTGTATTTTTGCTGTCTCTTCCAATAGCCACACTTCCAAATGCTACAGTTATGACTTTTTTCTATGGGATATTGTGTGGCTCATTAGCTGTTCTTCTTGTTAGATTTTTCAACAAGAGAATTGATATGGTCTATCAGTGGTTTTTCTCTTGTGTGATTTGTTCAGCTGTAGCAATATTATTTGTAATCATTGACGGTTCTGATTTTTCAGATATTTTCATGATTCTTTTAGGCATTCTTTTCAACGTATCTGTAGCTTACGTGCTTTTATCATTTACTATGCCAGTTATTGAGAAAATCTTTAATCTTCCCACAGTGTTTAGACTTTATGAATTAGCATATAGAGATACTCCAATTCTTACACGCTTATCTCAAGCGGCTCCTGGAACGTACAGCCACAGTAGAGCTGTAGCAGATTTGGCAGAGGCTGGAGCCCGAGCCATTGGTGCAAACGCTCTTCTTGCTAGAGTTGGAGGACTTTATCATGATATTGGAAAAATTGTTCATCCTGAGTATTTTGTTGAAAATCAAAGTGGTACAAATAAGCATGATGACATAAGCCCAAGTTTATCTGTTGCTGTTATTAAGAGCCATGTCAAAGTTGGTGCAGACAAAGGAAAAGAAGTGGGACTTCCTCCTGAAGTTGTCAAGATAATTGCAGACCATCACGGCAATGATGTAATTCAATATTTCTATCATGAAGCTTTAGAGTCTCAAGCTGCAGCCCAAGATAACAAAGGTGAAACAGTAAAAGCTTCAGATTATTCATATAATGCTAGTATCCCAGACTTCCCAGAGTGTGCAATTGTAATGCTTGCTGACAGTATTGAAGCTGCAAGTAGAACGGTAACTCCAAATGCTGGTAAATTCATCAAGCTCATTGATACTATTACAATGGGCAAAATTGAAAGAGGACAGCTCGATAATAGCGGGCTCACAATGCATGATATAAAAGTCTTAAGTGATTCTTTTGTAAAAACACTTGTAGCAAGATATCATTCAAGAATTGAATATCCTGATGATGACGATGAGTGATGAATATCTTTTATAGCAAGGAGATAAATAATGGAAAATCAAATTGATGTTTGCTACGACAAAAAAGAATACGAACAAGTTGCACCTGAAAGTTTTGTGCTTTCATATCTTGAAAAAGTTCTTAAAGTTTTAGATTTAACTAACGTTGAGTTTTCTGTTTCATTTATTGATGAAGATCATATGCATGAGCTCAATTTTGAATACCGCAATATTGATGACAGCACCGATATTTTGAGTTTTGCTGCAGAAGATAATTCCATTGATGATATTCCTTTTGTCTCTCTTGATGAAGCTCGCATTCTTGGTGATATTCTTATATGTCCAGAAGTAATGGAAAGAAATTCTAAGACATTTGAAGTCCCTATCCAAGAAGAGTTGCGTCGTCTTCTTATTCATGGAGTGCTTCACTTGTCAGGTGAAAATCATACAACTAACGACCCAAGTGAGCCCATGCTTATAAAACAAGAACAAATTTTATCTTCAATAAAACTCTAAAGATTTAGCTTGTAGCAGTTTACAGCCGGCTTTGAGACACAAGGCCGTCTTGGATTTCTTCAAGCGCATCATCAAGTACTGAAGAGTTTGTGTAATATTTTGCGTCTTTTGAGCAAATAAAGATTACATATTGGGGATTGTCTTTTGAAATAACTGCAATTGTTGAAGTCGTCCCATTTTCATTTGCCAACAGTTCTTGCAAATCTTCTCC
>CAVDLI010000040.1:11712-14270 GCA_963609725.1 bacterium
TTATTTTGTTCTGCTCACTTGAAGTATTTTTTTCAAAAGTTGTGCTTTCATTATGATTATTTATTTTTTCAATTACTTTTACATTGTCAATTTGAACTTTTGATGAATGAATAAACTCCGGCAGTGCCAAGTTTTCGCCTTGATACTCATAATTCTCATTTGGGTCATAGAACGGATATGTTGTACACGCTCTTATTCTTCCTGTTGTAATGTCTACTATTCCTGCTACAACATATTTGGGATTTTGCAATTCGTATACTTGTTGTACTGCTAAATCCAAAATGTATTGCATATCTAAATCAATTGTAAGATATATGTCACAGCCGTAAGTTGTATCTACATTAAATTCAGGTATTGGAAAGAGGACATTTTCATATACTTTTTCTATTGACTGTATAAGCTGTATTGCATGAAATGCAGCAGGGTAGGTGCGCATGTATTGTTTTTTTACATACACAAGTCCTGTAAGTCCTTGCTCTTCAATGTCTTTTTCAAGAGCATTTTTTGTGTCAATGTCTATGTTCTTTTTGATAAGAATATTGGCGTTATATGCTAAATTGTCTTCACTTGTGTTTGTATTAAGACGAGAGATGATTTCATCTGGAGTTGTGTTTAGGTGGAGGCTAAGAGTTTGTATGACAATATTTGACGCAATGCAGTCGCTTGTTGCATATACGTTATAAACAGGAACATCCATTGCTAGAATTCTGCCGTTTTTGTCATAAATAGTGCCACCTACTACTGTAGTTGCAACATTTGGGTTTATATATTTGCCAGTTTTGGTGCTGGAGCTAATCATGATGTTAGAAAGAGAGATTATAAGTATTACAAAAGCTACAAGAGCCAAAGAAAATAGCAAAGTTGATATATTTCCCTTTCTAGTGTTATTCGTTGAAGAATTCATGCCAATATAGTACAATTAAGTTCTAAATATTGTCGAGAGGTGCTATTACGAGCAGAGCTAGAAACTATGACGACATGACAGACAATAAAGTCTCAAGACGAAGTGGAACATCGTCTAAGTTGCTGTTTGTAACAATACTTCTTTCTCTTGTAATTTGTATTTTGGCTGTTTTGATTTGGGTAAATATCTTAAAATCAAAAGATTTAGCAAGTGGTAATTACAACAAAAACTCAAACAATCCTTCTGAGGACTCAACTTTAAGTGCGCCCCAGGTTGTGAATTTGACAGGTGATACTTCTTTAACAAATCAATCCAATGTGCAATCTTCTTCCAATTTAGATAATTCTGAAAGTTTAGAGCAAACATCTAGCAGTGTAGATACGCAAAACACAAGTCCTACTGTTTCTATGGATATTGACAGCGGTTTAGAACTTGTGAATTCTGTTAGTAGTGCTTCAAACGAGCTTACAGATTACATCTCTTCTCAAGATTATATTTCAAATGAAGGGAATACCGATTCTATTGTTACAACTGAAGTTGAGATTAAGAAACCGGCTATTGCTCAAAGTTTGAATTCTTCTCAAATGTCTACATTTTCAAGAGATATTGTCAAATATACTGAATACGTTATTCAAAATGGTGATTCTCTTGATTCTATTGCTCAAAAATTTTCTATCACAAGAGAAACTCTTATTTCTGTGAACCAAATAAAAAGTACTTCATCTCTTTTTATTGGCTCTACGCTTTTAATTCCAGATAGAAATGGAACTCTGTATACTGTCAAGGAAGGGGACACTCTTTCTTCTATAGTTCAGCAATTGAATTTGACTTTAAGTTGGAAAGCTCTAAGTGATGTTAATGGTCTTAGAAATGATACTGTAAATGCCGGCGATAAACTTTTTATTCCTTTGGAAAATGTTCAAGAAAACGGCACAATTAGTTTTACTAGCGAGCCTTCTTTTATACTTCCAAGTAAAAATGCTGTGACAGTTGCTTTATATAATCAAAAAGTGGCAGACCCCCTTGGTAACAGCGCAATTCAGCTTGATGGTATTCTTTTGCAATCCAATGATGGAGAAGAAGTTATTGCATCTGAAACTGGTGTCGTTATTGATAAAGGTTTTAATGATAACGGCACAGGATTTGTGAAAATTCTCCACTCAAGTGGTTATACTACTTATTACGATTATCTTTCAAATATTTGTGTCAACAGTACAGACAAAGTTTCTCAAGGTGATGTTATTGGATATTTTGCTACAGGCTCTACTAATCTTTTAAATCCAACAATTTTCTTTAAGATTGAACAAGATGGAATCTCTCTAGACCCTTATTCTTTCTTGTAAGAGGTTTTGCGAAAACCTCTTTATGCTAAGTTATTGGTATTATTTCAACTATATGATTACAATTATAACCCCTGTTATATTCTGTTTTGCGGCTTGTTCAAAAATAGTGGGATTAACTAGCTTTTAGGACCTCAATATATTCTGAACCTGCTCGACAGAGATTGATGCATATTGAGAAATCTTTTCATTAGAAAGTCCATCAAAGTACATCTTTTTGACAATGCGAATTGTTGCTTCCTCTTGCCCTTCTGCCTTACCTTGAGACAATCCTTCAGAAAAACCTTCAGCTACACCATCTTTGTATTGTTCTA
>CAVDLI010000041.1:0-14085 GCA_963609725.1 bacterium
TTATCTCGCAAATCCAAAACCAATCTCCACAAAGCTCATTTTGCAAAAACCTCTTTGAAATCTTTTAATTTTCTCAAATTTTCATTGCAACTTCGTAGGCTCTCCAAATTGCTGTCTTGAGGTTTCCTACTTCATTACAATCTCCAACTAGATGTACGTTTTTTGATTTTTGCGCAACAGGTTTTGGGATGTAACCGGCAGAAGAAATTACACTGTCACATTCAATATCAAAAGTTTTGCCATTTTTGTCTTTTACTGTAATTGCATTGTCTTTTACTTCAAAAAGAGTTGTCTCAAGGTATACAGGAACTTTTTTCCATGCGAACCATTCTCTCAAATATGAAGAATTTGCAAGACACACACCTTTTTGTGCAATCAAATCATCTTTCATTTCTACAATAATTGGCTCATGCCCTTTAAGAGCGAGTTCATATGCAATCTCACAACCTGTAAGACCTCCACCAATTACTGCAACACGTTTTCCAACTTCTTTGCCATTAAGGTATTCACAAGCCTCAATCATTTTCTCATATCCAGGAACACGCTTTAGAAGTCTTGCTTCTGCACCCGTTGCAATAATTACAGGCTCATTTGCAAATTTTGAAATGTCAGTAACTTCATCGTTGAAGTTCACAGTAATTCCAAGTTTGTCCATTTCTCTTCTATACCAAGTCAAAAGAGCTCTAAGACTTCCTTTGTAAGACTCAGAAGAAGCTGGAATAAAAGTTCCACCAAGCACAGAAGATTTCTCATGAATGATTGGGTTGTGACCACGTAGTTTCAAAACTCTTGCAACTTCCATGCCTCCAATTCCGCCACCAATTATGTGTACAGTCTTTGGATGATTTGTTTTCTTAATATAATGCTTGTTCCATTGCATCATCTCTGCATTAACAGCACAACGAGCCAAATGTAACGAGTCTGACAGGTCTTGATCATTTGGAACACCTTTGTAATGACACATGTTAAAACAACCATTGTGGCACTGTATGCAAGGTCTAATGTCATCTTCATTATCATTGATAACTTTAGTAAACCACTGTGGGTCTGCAAGGAAAGCTCTTGCAAAACCAACACCATCAATCTTTCCTTCTTTAACAGATTTTGCACCAGCTTCAAGAGTCATCTTTCCTGCACAAACAACAGGAATATCCACAAAACCCTTAATGTGTTCTACATACTCAAGGTTGCAGTTTTCTGGCATGTATACTGGCGGATGTGCCCAATACCAAGCGTCATAAGTTCCGTTGTCGCAATTGAGCATGTCATATCCGGCATCTTGGAGGAATTTAACAGCCACTTCTGACTCTTTCATGTCTCTGCCGGCTTCTTCAAATTCTTCTCCGGGAAGTGCGCCTTGTCTAAAGCCTTTTGTTTTGGAAACAACCGAATATCTCAACGACACTGGGAAGTCTTTGCCACACTCTTTTTTAATAGCTTTAACGATTTCTGCTGCAAAACGGTATCGGTTTTCAAGAGAGCCACCATATTCATCATTTCGTTTGTTGACATAGTGAAGAGTGAATTGGTCCAAGAGGTAGCCTTCATGTACGGCGTGAATTTCAACACCGTCAACGCCTGCGTCCTTACATTTTTTTGCACTTTTGGCGAATGCTTGAATAAAGAACTCAATTTCCTTCTTTGTCATTTCTCTTGAAGGAAGCTTGTCGCTCCACCTGTTTGGCGACGGTGAGGCCGATGCCGTTATTTTGTCCAAATTCATAAATGGCTTAGATAAAACGTTGAGTACCGGGTTGTTGTACAAAGTTTCCATCATTTTAGAAACAGTGAACGACCTGCCAAAACCGGCTGTAAGCTGTATAAACAGTTTTGCTCCAGTTTTATGAAATTCAGGCATCCAGTTCTTCAAATCATTGAACATTTTGTTTTTTCTGTACAACCATTGTCCAAACATTGGATTATAAACAGGTTGGCAACCAGGAAGTACAAGTCCACAGTTGTTTTCTGCAACAGTTTTAATGAACCTTGCTCCGTCTTTGTCAAAGTGGTTTACTTCCATCCACCCAAACAAGTCTGTACCACCCATAGATGTAAGTACAATACGGTTTTTGATTTCTACATTTCCAATCTTCCACGGGGTAAGAAGGGGTTTAAGTTCTTCTCTCATGTCAATTCTCCTTAAAGAATATTGTATAACAGGAGTAAGCTGTTATGTAGATAATTTTCAGCAAAGAAATAGACAAAACGACCTATTTTTTTGTCAAAATGTCTACATGTAGACATTTTGAGCCTTTTTCTAGTGTGTTTTGTCTATTTTGCAAAGTTTGTCTCATCTTGTTTTCAGTTAAGACAACAAAAGGGCTATTTTTGTTGTGTTATTTGGTTTTATGCATTATCTTTGCTCTCATGAGAGAGAGTTTGAAAAACGAAGTATATATTACAGGTCATAGAAATCCAGATATGGACAGCCTTTGTTCTGCTTATGCTTATGCAGTTCTAAAGGGTTCTATAGATAGAATTCATGAATACAAAGCCGTGCGCTGTGGACATCTTTCAGACAGCGTAAAAGGTCAAATTGCAATCTTGGGCATTGAGGCTCCTCCTTACATGAGAGATGTGCATCCAAAAGTTGGAGATGTAATGAGAACAGGGGAAGCAAGTCTAGATTGTAATGCTCCAATATTTGATCTTATTAATTTTTATGATAAAGCTAGACCTTCTGCAGTTGCTGTATTTGACGGCAATGTGTTCAAAGGGCTTTTGAGTATTGATGATATTACATCTTGGTTTCTTGAGGATAATGCAAATGGTTGTCCCCTTTATAAGTTCAAAAGTGAGAACTTGGGAAAAGTCATGCCGGGTCATTATTTGAAAGGTGAAGACAAGAAATATGAATTTCATGCTGTAATAAAAGGGGATGTCAACGATATAGACAATCCAAGTGAAAGTATTGCTGTAATACCTTATGGAAAGAATGAAGAAGGACAAAAAAGTCTTGCTAGAGCAATAGCAATGAATGTTCCAGCAATAGTCTTAACTGGTATGAATGCAGAAGAAAATCTAAGCATAGAGGACTATGAGGGCATTGTTTATGCTTCTCAAGTTGGAATGGCAGAGTCTATAAGACGTCTTAGAATGGCACCAAGTGTTAATGACATAATGGGTCCTCAAGGTCCAATATTACAAGTAGATGACTTTTTTGATGTTGCAAAAGAGCAACTTTCTTCTTCAAAACTTAGAGGTCTTGCTGTGTTTGAAGAAGGCAAGTATGTGGGGTTTGTTACAAGAAGATGTTTTCTCAAAAAGCCAAAGTACAACGTAATTTTGGTTGACCATAATGAACCAGAACAAAGTATAAGGGGTATTGAGACAGCAGAGATAAAAGAAATAATTGACCATCACAGGCTTGATGCGCCAAAGACAGACTTACCAATTTTCATTGATTCTGAACCTCTTGGAAGTACTTGTACGATTATTTATCAGTTGTATTTAAGAAATAATGTCGTACCAGATAAAATTACTTCTAAAGTTCTTCTTGCCGGAATTTTGACAGATACTATTATTTTAAGAAGTCCAACTACAACAGGTCTTGATATTTGGTCTGCAGAGCGCCTTGCTCCAATGAGTGGGGTAGAAAATCTTGAAGAATTTGGAAGATCTCTTTTCACTAATGTTGGAAGTTTAGCAACAAGAGAGCCAGAGATTGTAATTTCTAGTGACTTTAAGACGTACAAAGAAGGCAATATTTCTCTTGGAATTGGACAATGTGAGGTTCAAACTTTACAGGATGTCAAAGAATATAAGGATGATTATCTTGCAGCATTAGAAAAAATAAAACGCCTTAATCATCTTGATTGGGTTATGCTTATGATAACAGATGTTCTTAAAGGACAGAGTGTTTTGTTGTCAACAGATTATGCGCTTGAAAGTAAGTTCTCTTATGAGAAACTCTTTGACCATGTTTATGACATTCAAGATACTCTTTCAAGAAAAAAACAGCTCTTGCCAGAACTTATTCACATTATTAACAACTGAGAAACGACAGCGAAAAGTATATTTTTGACGTGTTTTTAGGGGGGGAGGTTATATTTTCTTCTACATAACGGATATAAGAGTACAATAGTGGTCAAAATTGCTAAAAAAATGTAGGTTTAATACGTTTTGGAGGAACTTAGTAGATGAAGAGTCAAAAACGTGTTTCTATTGATTGTGTGCAAGCCCTTGAAAATGCTCTTGTGGAAGTTAGAAAAGCTCAAAAAGAATATTCTACATACACCCAGGAGCAGGTTGATAAAATATTTTTGGCTGCTGCAATAGCTGCAAACCAAGCTAGAATTCCACTTGCTAAGATGGCTGTTGAAGAAACAGGCATGGGCGTTGTTGAAGATAAAGTTATAAAAAACAATTATGCCGCAGAGCATATTTATAATGCTTATAGAAAAACAAAGACTTGTGGGGTTATTGAAGAAGACAAAGCTTATGGAATGAAAAAGATTGCTGAGCCTGTTGGCGTAATTGCAGCTGTAATTCCTACTACGAACCCAACATCTACAGCTATTTTCAAATGTCTTTTAGCTCTTAAGACAAGAAATGCAATTGTTATAAGCCCGCACCCAAGAGCAAAAAATAGCACAATAGCTGCTGCAAAGATTGTTCTTGATGCTGCTGTTAAGGCAGGAGCTCCTGAAGGCATTATTGACTGGATAGATGTTCCAAACTTGGATTTGACAAATCTCATTATGAAAGACTGTGACCTCATTTTGGCAACTGGCGGTCCTGGGATGGTAAAAGCTGCATATTCATCTGGGAAACCAGCTGTTGGTGTTGGACCTGGAAATACTCCGGCTGTCATAGATGAGAGTGCAAACATTGTCCTTGCTGTGAGTTCTATAATTCATTCCAAGACATTTGATAATGGAATGATTTGTGCATCTGAGCAATCTGTAATTGTTCACAAAAAAGTTTATGAAGCTGTTAAAAAAGAGTTCAAATTAAGGGGTTGCCATTTCTTGAATTCTCAAGAGTTAGACAAAGTGAGAAAAACAATTCTCATTAATGGTTCTCTTAATTCAAGAATTGTGGGACAAAGTGCTGCAAAAATTGCAGAGCTTTCTGGTTTTGAAGTTCCAAAGGCTACAAAAATTCTCATTGGAGAGGTTGAAAGTGTAGAGCTTTCTGAAGAATTTGCTCACGAAAAGCTTTCTCCTGTACTTGCAATGTATAAAGCCAAGGATTTTGATGATGCTGTTGATAAAGCAGAGCGTTTAATAGCTGACGGTGGGTATGGACATACGTCATCGGTCTATTTGGATGTTGTTTCGCAAGGTGAAAAACTCTCTAAGTTTGAATCTCGCATGAAAACGTGTCGCGTTCTTGTGAATACTCCTTCTTCTCAAGGTGGAATTGGTGATTTGTATAATTTTAAGCTAACTCCGTCGCTTACTCTTGGATGTGGCTCGTGGGGTGGCAATAGTGTGAGTGAAAATGTTGGAGTGAAGCACCTTTTGAATATTAAGACTGTTGCGGAGAGAAGAGAGAATATGTTGTGGTTTAGAGCACCTGAGAAAGTTTATATTAAGAAAGGATGTCTTCCTGTTGCGCTTGACGAGTTAAAGAATGTCATGGGCAAGAAGAGAGCGTTTATTGTAACAGACAGTTTCTTGTACAAGAATGGGTATACCAAGCCAATTGATGCTAAACTTGATGAAATGGGCATTGTGCATGAAACGTTCTTTGATGTTGAGCCAGACCCAACTCTTGCATGTGCTAAAAAAGGTGCAGCCCTTATGACAGCTTTCCAGCCCGATTGTATTATTGCTCTTGGCGGTGGTTCTGCTATGGACGCCGGTAAGATCATGTGGGTTCTTTATGAGCATCCGGAAGTGGATTTCATGGATATGGCTATGCGCTTTATTGATATTAGAAAGAGAGTTTATACTTTCCCAAAAATGGGTGAAAAAGCATATTTTATTGCTGTTTCTACTTCTGCTGGAACTGGAAGTGAGGTCACTCCATTTGCTGTTATTACAGATGAGACGACCGGGGTAAAGTATCCGCTTGCTGATTACCAGCTTCTTCCTAATATGGCAATCATTGATACAGATTTACACATGACAGCTCCAAAAGGACTTACAGCTGCATCTGGAATTGATGCTGTAACACACGCGCTAGAAGCTTATGCCTCTGTCATGGCAACAGATTATACTGATTCTCTTGCTCTGCAGGCTCTTAAAGTTATTTTCAAGTATTTGCCACGTGCTTACGACAATGGACTTACAGATATTGAAGCAAGAGAGAAAATGGCAAATGCTGCAACAATGGCGGGTATGGCTTTTGCAAATGCTTTCCTTGGTGTATGTCACTCTATGGCACATAAATTAGGTGCTTTCCACCATCTTCCACATGGGGTTGCAAATGCTTTGATGATTGAAGAAGTTCTTAGATTTAATGCATCTGAAGCTCCTTCTAAAATGGGTACTTTCTCTCAATATGATCATCCTCACACTCTTGAGCGTTATGCTAAAATTGCTACAGAACTTGGTCTTAGCGGAAAAAATGATGAAGAAAAACTTGAAAATCTTATCAAAGCAGTAAATGATTTAAAGAAGAGAGTTGGCATTAAAGCTACTATTCGTGATTATGGCATTGATGAACAGGATTTCCTTGCAAGACTTGATGACATGACAGAGCAAGCTTTTGATGACCAATGTACTGGTGCAAACCCAAGATACCCTCTTATGAGTGAGATTAAGAGAATGTATCTTAATGCTTATTATGGAGTGCATGAAGGTGATTGGCAGCTTGGTAGTGCTAAATAAGGAGGCTCTAAATGAAGTTAGACAATGTAATTGCAACAAGAAAAAACAAAACTATCTATAGAGATGGCTCTTTGTGTTACAAAGTCTTTGATAAAAGCTTTTCTAAGGCCGATATTTTTAACGAGGCTCTAAATCAGGCACGTGTAGAAGAAACTTGGCTTCATGTTCCCAAAATTCATGAAGTTACTATGCTTGAAGACGGTCGTTGGGCAATTGTTTATGACTTTATTGAGGGTAAAACTTTAGCGCAGCTTATTGAAGAAAACCCGTCTAAAAAAGATGAGTATTTGAATGAGTTTGTAGACTTACAAATTAGTATGCATGCTCTTAAGTGCCCTCTTTTGAATAAACTTAGAGACAAGATGGAAAGAAAGATTTCTGAAACAGCGCTTTCTGCTACTGTTAAATACGAGCTTAATACTAGGCTCAAGGCTATGCCAAAACATGTAAAACTTTGCCATGGTGATTTTAATTTTTCAAATATTATCATCACTCCAGAGGGCAGGCCTTACATAATTGACTGGTCTCATGCTACACAGGGCAATGCATCTGCTGATGTTGCACGAACTTATCTTTTGTTTTGCTTAAAAGGTGATGAAGAGACAGCTAATAAATATCTTAACTTGTTCTGTGAAAAGAGTGACACTCCCAAGCAATATGTTCAAAAATGGATGCCAATTGTAGCTGCTTCTCAAAGTGTGAAAGGCAACGAAGAAGAACGCGAATTTTTGTATCGTTGGGCCGATGTTGTTGAATATCAGTAAGCATTTTGGTATATCTTAGTTACTTATGTTGTTTCCATTTTTTTATTTCTTTTATTTGAATCCAATTCTTATTGCAGCGGCGGTTATTCCCGCCGTTGTTTTGCTTGTAAAAGTCTATAGAGCAGACCGTATTGAAAAAGAGTCTCCGGCACTTCTAAGAAATCTTGTTCTGCGTGGTATTCTTGCAACAGTTTTTGCTATGATAACAGAATCTTTAGGAGAGGTGGCTCTTTCTAGTTTTGTTCAAGAAGGCACTGTTCTTTATAACGCTCTTTTGTATTTCATTGTTGTAGCTGTGTCAGAAGAAGGATTTAAGTACCTTCTTATGAAAACCCGTACTTGGAACGACCCTGAGTTTAATTTCCAGTTTGATGGCATTGTCTATGCAGTCTTTGTTTCTTTAGGTTTTGCTTTATGGGAAAATATTAACTACGTTCTAATGTATGGTTTTGGTACAGCTGTAATTCGTGCTGTAACTGCTGTTCCAGGTCATGCCTGTTTTGGTGTGTTCATGGGCGCTTGGTACGGTCTTGCTAAGAAATATGATAGCTATGGTCTTACTTCTCAGTCAAAAACTTGCAGAGTTGTTGCACTTTTAAGTTCTATAGTTTTGCACGGGTGTTATGATTTCACAGCTTCTATAGAAAACCAGAACTATGCATGGATATTTGTTGTTTTTGTTGTAGTTATGTTTATTGTGGCTTTTAGACTTGTCAAACAAATTTCAAGCCATGATCACTATGTTGGAAAGCTTCATTGGTAGGAAGAACGCAACTGGAAGAGCGCCCCTTAATGGGGTTGTTGCAAAAGGTGAGAAACTGCAAGGCAAAAGTTTCTAGCAACTGAATTTAAGCTTCATATAAACTTTATTTTTTCTCTTTGGTTGCCATAAATTTTTATAGCTTTTTGGTTTTTTGAGTGATAAAATATTTTTTGTCATTATGAGAGGGGGAATCCCCCTTGGATTGGAGGAAAAAATGAAAAAGATTATTGTTGCACTTTTGTGTGTTCTCATGCTTTTTGCTATTGTTGGTTGCAAAAAAAGTGAAACATCAACTAGCTCAAAAGCTGTAGAGACAAAGGGTTCTGTTTACTGGCTTAATTTTAAGCCTGAGTCAGATGCTGTTCTTCAACAGGTTGCTGCTGCATATGCTGCTGAAACAGGTGTTTCTGTCAAAGTTGTTACTGCAGCTTCTGGAACATACAATGAAACTCTCACAGCTGAGATGGATAAGTCTTCAATGCCAACTCTCTTTGTTATTGGAAACGAAGGTGCTGTAAGAAGTTGGGGAGAATATGCATATGACCTTACGGGAACAAAGATTGCCAACGAACTTAGCACTGATGCTTACAACCTTTATGATGCAAACGGCAAGCTTTGCTCAATTGGCTACTGCTATGAATGTTTTGGTATTATTGTAAACAAAGAACTTTTGGCTAAAGCTGGTTACAGCGTAGACCAAATCAAAGATTTTGCATCCCTTAAAGCTATTGCAGAAGACATTCACAAGAGAGCAAATGAACTTGGATTTGATGCTTTCACATCATCTGGAATGGACGGTTCTTCTTCTTGGAGATTTTCAGGTCACCTTGCAAACGTAGCTCTTTACTATGAAGCAAGAGACAACGGTTGGACAGCAGGCCCACAACCAGCAAAGATTACTGGTGCATATCTTGATAATTTCAAAAATCTTTGGGACCTTTACATTAACAATTCTGCTTATGCTCCAAGTTCTCTTGCAACTGGTGGTTATGATGCAGAGAACGAGTTTGGTACAAAGAAAGCTGTATTCTATCAGAATGGAAACTGGGAGTATGACGCTCTTGTAAATAAGTATGGTCTTGATCCTGCAAATCTTACAATGATTCCTTTCTACTGCGGAGTTTCTGGCGAAGAGAAAGCTGGTCTTAACTGCGGAACAGAAGGCTGCTGGGCTGTCAATGGAAAGGCTTCACAGGCCGATATTGATGCTACAATAGACTTTATGTATTGGATGGTTACTTCTGAGACTGGAACAAAACTTCTTGCTCAAACATTTGGTGCTATTCCTTACAAGAAAGCAGCTGCATCTGGTAACGTATTCCTTGATGCTGCAAATGAATATAACAAGAAAGGCAACTATGTCATGACTTGGGCATTCAATTATACTCCAGCTGTTGACGATTGGAGAGCTGGCGTTGTTTCTGCTATGAACCAGTATGATAATGCTCCTTCTGCAGAGACTTGGAAACTTGTTGAGACTGCATTCGTTCAAGGATGGGCAGCTCAATATGCTAAAGAACACTAATTGAAGTGTTAATTCTCGTGGCGGAGCTTTATTGGCTCCGCCATGTTTTTAAGTGTGAAAAGGAGTGACTGAGTACATGACAGCGAAAAAAAAGATGACCCGCAGTCAAAGGGGAGGGCTTAGATCATCTCTTATTAAAAAGCCTATTAAGCGTTGGTTTCCTTTGTTTATGGGGCCCACGATTTTGGCTTTTGCAATAGGCTTTGTTTGGCCTTTTATTCAAGGTATTTATCTTTCATTTTGTAATTTTAGAATTACTTCTGATGCTAAGTTTATTGGATTTGAAAATTACATTAAGGCTTTTCAAGATGCTTCATTTTTGCATGCGTTTTGGTATACAGCGCTTTATACTGTGGTATCGGTCTTAATTATTAATATTCTTGCTTTTGCAATTGCGCTGGCTCTAACCCAAAAGATTAAGGGTAGCAATTTATTTAGAACTGTATTTTTTATGCCCAATTTGATTGGTGGTATTGTCCTTGGTCATATATGGTCCATGATTTTTGATGGCATTCTTTCCAAATACAATACTTCTATTTTGCTTGAAACTAAGTATGGTTTTTGGGGGCTTATTATTCTTATGTGCTGGCAACAAATAGGGTATATGATGATAATTTATATTGCCGGTTTGCAAGCAATTCCAGATGATATTATTGAAGCCGCAAAAATTGATGGTGCAAATAGATGGCAAACTTTGATAAACATAACAATTCCTAATGTTATGTCTTCTATAACAATTTGTACTTTCTTGACGCTTTCAAATGGTTTTAAGCTTTTTGACCAAAACTTGGCGCTCACGGGGGGCCAGCCATTTGTTTTCTTAGAAGACGGTACTTCTATAAAAACTACAGAGATGCTTGCTCTTAATATATATTCGACTTTTTACGGTTCTAATACTGCTGCAAAGGGTACTGCTCAAGCAAAAGCTGTTATATTCTTCATTTTTGTTGCTGCTATTGGCTTGTTGCAACTTAAATTCACTAGAGAAAAGGAGGTTCAGCAATGACGAAAGGACTTTCTGGCGAGAAAATTAGAAAGTCAATTCTTACTATTTTCTTTATTTTGCTGTCTCTTCTTTGGGTGTTTCCTGTTGTTCTTGTTCTTTTTAATTCTTTTAAGATAAACACTTTTGTCAAAACAAATACTTTTGCATTTCCGTTTGGCGAAATGTGGGCCGGTTTTTCCAACTTTGTTAAGGGAATGACTTTTGGCAATTATTTTTATCCAAGAGCAGTCTTTTATTCATTTTTTATTACAATTGTGTCTACAGCTGTTATTTTGTTGTTTACAAGTATGAGCGCTTGGTATATTTCAAGAATTGATTCTCTTGTTTCTCGTATTGTTTACTATTTGTGTGTTTTTAGCATGGTTGTGCCTTTCCAAATGGTCATGTTTACTCTTTCAAGAACAGCTGACACGTTAAAGCTGAATACTCCATATACAATTCCTGTAGTTTATCTTGGGTTTGGTGCTGGTCTTGCTATATTCATGTTTGCGGGGTTCATGAAAACAATCCCCATTGAAATGGAAGAAGCTGCTGTTATTGACGGCTGTGGGCCTGTTAGGACTTTCTTCCAAGTGGTTTTACCAGTTTTGAAACCTACCTTGATATCTGTTGCAATTCTTGAAATCATGTGGGTGTGGAATGACTATCTTTTGCCCTACCTTGTTCTTGATAAGGCTAAATACAGAACCATTCCAATTCATATTCAGTATCTAAAAGGCAGTTACGGTGCTGTTGACCTTGGTGCTACTATGGCTTTGGTGTTTATGGGTATTATTCCTGTAATTATTTTTTACCTTTGTTGTCAAAAATACATTATCAAGGGTGTTGCTGCAGGAGCTGTTAAAGGATAAACGGCAACAACTGCTGCTTGCATATTTTCACAGTATATGGTCAAGAAAGTCTTTAGCTCGTTGTGTTTTTGGACAAGAGAACATCTCTTGAGGTGTTCCTGTTTCAATGATTTCACCGTTGGCCATGAATACAACTTTGTCTGCTGCAGCTTTTGCAAATCCCATTTCATGAGTGACAAGGAGCATTGTCATTCCAGATTTTGCAAGAGAGAGCATTACATCTAAAACTTCTTTTATCATCTCTGGATCTAATGCACTTGTGGGTTCGTCAAACAACATTGCTTTTGGCTCCATTGCAAGAGAGCGAACTATAGCAACTCGTTGCTGTTGCCCTCCTGAAAGTTGGTTTGGCTTTTGATGTGCTTTATCTAAAAGTCCCACTTTGTCTAAAAGCTCTAAGGCTTTTGCTTGAGCTTCTTCTTTTGGCATTTTCTTAACTTTAATTGGGGCAAGTGTTATGTTGTCTAAGACTGAAAGATGAGGAAAGAGATTAAACGATTGGAATACCATACCAACTTCTTCGCGAATTTTTCTGATATCGGTATTTTTGTTCATTATGTCTACGCCATCAATGAGAATTGCTCCGCTTTGTGCCATTTCTAGCCCGTTTACAGTTCTTAGTAGTGTTGATTTTCCGCTTCCAGATGGCCCAATTATGACGACAACTTCTCCATCGTTGACAGTCAGTGAGACATTTTTGACTGCGTGAAGTATTGTTCCGTCGTTATTTTCAAAGTCTTTAGAGACGTTTTTGATTTCAATCTTAGCCATTTTTGTGTAACCTCTCTTCCATTATTCCCACAAGACGGGAGAGCATGAGTGTTAGTATGAGGTAGATAAGTGCAACTACAAGCATGGTCTGTAATGAGAGAAACGTGCGAGAAATATACTCACGACCTCGTTTTAGGATATCAGACAACGCAAGAATTGACACGAGAGAGGAGTCTTTGAGCATTGAAATAAATTCGTTGCCAATGGCAGGTAGTACAACTTTAATTGTCTGCGGAAGTACTACGCTAAAGAATGCTTGGCTTTTTGATAATCCTAATGCTGTTGCAGCTTCTATTTGGCCTTTTGGTATGGACTGAATTCCGGCTCTTATGATTTCACCCATGTACGCACCAAAGCAAATTGATAATGCTATTATTGCAGCTACTATGCCTTCTATATGTATAAGAGAGCCTAGTGCGTAGTACAGAAACATTAATTGTACTAAAAGAGGTATTCCACGGATTAGCTCCACATAAATTCCGCATATTTGTTTAATTACTACGCTTTTTGAAGAAGAGCCAACTCCTGTAAGTGTCCCTATTACAATTGCGCCCATAATTGCAAAAAATGTACATTCAAATGTGGTTGGAACTCCTGTAATTGTGTACTTGAAGATTTTCCAATAAGTATTTGGTTTACAAATACAAAGAAGAAATAGCAAGAAAACTGAGCCAAAAAATGTCAAACGCCATGAAGTTACTAAGTGTTTGTTGCTTTTCTTTGGTATTAAAACGCCATCTGTCATTGTTATGACAGGGGTCTCTTTTTTGTTTGAATAAAATGGTGTAGAAACCACTTTATTCCGTATTTTGATAATCTCGCCCTCCGTTTTAGGGAGGGCAGTTTGAGGAGGTTTTGTTGTCTTTGACGTTGTTGTCCTTGAAGTAGAATTATTATCCATTTGTGAACCTTGAAAGCGTTCTGAAAATCATGCAAATTAACAAATCATGCAAATCATGCAAAGACTTATCAGTTAAGCCCGTACTTTGCTTTAAGATTTGCAAGTTCGCCAGACTCTTGTAGTCTTGCTATTCCGTCATTGAGTATGCCAAGTAGAGCTGAATTTCCTTTTATGACTGCAAGTCCCATGTCATCAGCATTCTGGAAAGAGCCTGCTACTTTAAGGATTTTTGAGTAACTGTCATTTGACAGTACAAAATCATTTGCAACAACGCTATCCAAAACAACAGCATCAAGGTTTCCATTTGCAAGATCTAGTATTGCAGACGGTGCTTCGTCATAAGTTTTGACATCTATCCCAGCATCTTCACATGCAAATTGGCATGTTGTTCCAAGTTGTACGCCAACACGTTTTCCAACGAGATCATTTTCATTTTTGATTTGGCTTTCATCTTTGTTTGTGACAATTGACAGAGAAAATTGAAGAATTGGAGTAGAGAAATCGCACGTATTTTTTCTTTCTTCTGTAATTGTTAATCCCGATGCTCCAATGTCATACTGTTTTCCTTGTATTCCTGCAATAATTCCGTCAAATGAAACATTTACAATTTTAATTTTTATTCCCATTTTGTTAGCAATTGCTCTTATTAAATCCATTTCATATCCAACTATATTGCCGTTGTCATCTATGTATTCAAGAGGGGGATAATCGCAAGATGCTGCAAC
>CAVDLI010000042.1:0-13885 GCA_963609725.1 bacterium
CTTTTAGCCGAAAAGGCAAAGCCAAGATTCATGAAGACAGTTTTGCAAAAACCTCTGTGAAACTCTTTTTGAAGGAAACCTCACAACCTAGAATTTTATAAGAACTTCCCAACATTCTAAAGTTAGGCAAAAGTAACACTTCTTGAACTTGCACTCCCTTGTGGAGTGTATACAAAAGCTATTGCCTTAAACCCAAAAATGCGCTCATATTCATCAAGTTTTGAGACATATTGCTCAAAAGATGAATTCTTCATAACCATTGCAATGTATCCACCACAGCCATTGTATACAAGAGTACTACCAATACATCCAATAGTTTCAAGTGAACGTTTTGAAAGCCAATCTAACTCTGGACATGTAAGTTCAAGTTTATCTCTAAGCCCTATTCCTATTTTTGAAAAAGATTTCCCTATTTGAACAAAATCTTTTTGGGTAAAAAACCTCTCTAGAAGCTGTGCTGTTTCACTTTCTTCAAATACATAACAGCCCACAGTTCTTGTTTCTTCTTCAACGGGAAGAAGTCTATCTAAAAGATCGTCTATTGGGAACTCTCTAAAATTGACATTTGGATACATAAGAGAAAGATTTTCCATTGTTTCTTTAGCAAATGTGTGCCTAGTATAAAGCTCTTCACGCATTGCAAGAGGTGGAATATTTCCATTTACTAAAACCAAAGAGAAAGGGGAATTCTTAAATGGGTCACTTAGATACTTGTATGTACATGTACGCATATCAAAGAGCATGTAAGAGCCTTCTTTTGAATGCAGCATTGTGAGTATTAAGTGCAAGTTAAATAATTCTTTGCAAAATTTAAGACTTGACTGTAAGACACAGGATGCAAGGATATCTGGCTTAATTTCTTTCCCCACTAAATTAGACAAAGCCATACCAACACCAATTCCCACAGCTGCAGATAACACCTTGCCATCACATTGTAGCAGAGTACCACCAAGTGAAATATTTACACCGGGAATGTCAATATACTGTTGAAGCTCTAGGGTTATACCCTTTACGTAGTTTCCCCAACGGTCTTCTTTACGAAATTTTATGCCTGTTAGATTGAATTTTTTACGATCGTTAGATACTCCGTTAAACACACGCACAGAGGAATCAGCCCTTTGGGAAACAGCAACAAAAAGACTTTTGTCGTTTGTTCCACATAAGGCAAAACCTTGACAATACACAGAGAACTCGCCTACAAAAGTTGTCACCCCGGGGACCGTTGAGACTACTTGTGGAGCTTCACCGTATTCAGCTTTATGCCTGTCTTCAATAAACACATCCCTATCCTTAAAAGCTTCTTGTTTCTCGTCTTGCTGTGCTGTAACGTTAAAAAGCAAGTTTCAAGAACCAATTTACCAACATGGTTAATTTTAGGTGATAAATTTTGAGAATGCAAACAAAAAATCCTTTATGTGAAACAATCAACACCAATTGGCACCAATCAAAAACAATTGGTGCCAATTAAGAGTAAATTGAAAGATTTTTAATTTTACAGTTAATATGCCAATTACGGCATTCTTGTAAATGACATTTTTGCAATTTCTGAATTATTAACTTTTATTATAACTGTAACAGTATACTCAGCACCATCAGAACCAACTGCTAAAGTTGCATCGTAGCTATTAGATGAGAAACTATGAGAGCCAGACACAGTACCTCCTGTTCTACTATAATTCCATTCATAAGTTGCAAGATTTTTCAGAGTTGAATTAGATGACGAAGAAAGAATTTCATTATTGATGGAAATATAAACTGTATAGTTATTCTTACTAAGAACTCCTCCAGCCATGGTTGTTTCATTTCCTGTTATTGCATTTCCATTATACTTTATATCAAACGAATATACTGGAATATCAATATAATCAGAGACACCATCTATTGTTACTGATACTCTTGGGGTACCACCATTTCCTTTTTCAACAGTCGAAACAACCCCATTATTTATACTAATGCTGTTGTTGTTATTAGACACTACCCACGGTAAATTTGAGTTTGCAACTGTTTTGCCATCTGCTCTTTTAATTTCTATGTACTTCTTTAAGTCAACGGACAAGTATGAAGAGTTACTTATAGATACCCCATTCTTTTTTATCATAAGCCAATGAGGAATAGACGTAAATCTAATTGAAGTTACAGGAATGTGAGAAGTAATTTCCTTTGAAGAACTCTCTCCAGTAGAAACAACTGTAGCAGTAATAATTGTTTTTCCATTTTCAACAGCAGTTACAACACCTGTAGAACTTACCGTTGCAACATCAGTATTAGATGAAGACCAAATAATTATAGGAGAACCTACTTCTGTTGTTGCAGTAAGCTGAATTGGATCATTGTATATTACAGTATCAGCGCCCGTAATAGAAACCTCTCCAGGTTCTGCTGTTATGTAATGGAATGTTGATGATGCACTATATGTGTAATCATCCTTTGTTACAGAAAGCATAAGAGTGTTTGTTGACTCATAAGAGTTAATATATAAACCATCAGTGCTGCTATCAATTGAAAGAGAATTTGTTCCAGGAAGAGAAGTTCCATTGAGAGTCCAAGAGTAGCTTGCATTGTTAAAAAAGTCTGATGACGTATCAATATTTATTGTAATTCCCTGAGTATCTGTTACATATTGACTGCCAATTGCACTTTCTATCAATGAAGAGAAACTCTCTCTTTCTACATCTTCAGGTAATACTATACTAATTACTTTGTTTGGAAGTTTTGCTGTTACTGCTTCTGTATAATCAGAATCAAATTTAGAGTCTTCTCTTACTGCTTTTATAGAGTATTGGTAAGTGACTCCTGTATTTATGTCTTTATCAAGATAAGACAATTCTGAAGTTGTGAAAATCTCAGAACTTTCTTCATATTCTTTCTTAATTGAGTAACCTGTTGCAGACTCAACAGAATTCCAAGTAAGTTGTACTCCATCACTTGTTCTTTCTGCTTTAAGTTCAGTTGGAACAGAAAGCCTTACAGTAACAGTTTTGGTTGCTGTTTTGCTTAATGCATGCTCATCCTCACTAGTTAGGATAATTTCATAATCACCAGAAGTTGGGAAAGACACACATTTATCATTTACAACGACACCTTCTGTAGCAGTTACTGCGAAATCTTGATAAGTTGCATCTGTAGGTTTGATTACTGCACCCACATTTACAGATGCTCCCATCACATAAGTTGTGCTAAAACTATCCTCAAAACTAATTGATTCAACCTTAACTTTAGTTCTTATATTATCAATTGGCGCAATTTCAGTAGAGTAAGAATAAACAAGATTTTCATCATTTGTCTTGTTTATGAAATGAACAGTATAAAGATATTTGGGATCAAGCCCTGAGAACGTAACAGACTTATCACCTGTAACTGCACTGTCACTTACACTGTAGTTGATTGTTTTTGTTTCAACTGTCGTTTTATCACTGTTATTTGTAATCCATGCAGTAAGAACGTAGTTTCCATCAGAGAGAGCTGGATACTCCCATGATATATCAATCTTTTTTGCAGAATCTTCTTCATTAAGAGTTGCTATTACATCTGTTACATTCTTTAAGTAGTAAACTATATTGTCATCGTTAATTGAAAATGATTCGTTTCCATCTGGAAGGCTTTCTATATTTGCAAGAATTGTTACATATGTATTGAAAGTTTCAGCAATTACTTGATCTTTGCCATCTATTTTAGAGTAAATTCTAAAAAGGATTTCTGTGCTTCTGCTGTCTACTGTTGTGGGGATATTACTTTGTGTATAAGTGAAACTTTCTTTGTCAAAATTTGACACCCATTGAACATCTGTATCATTGAAAGCTTTTTTGTTCTTTACGTCATAAGCAAGAAAACCAAGGCTCTTACTGCTTATTGCTTTGTATATGATGTTGTCTTCATTTGTAAGTTTATCCCAATCAATCGTAACGCTAAATGAGCCGTTTCCTTCTATCCAATTAAGATTTACAGTTACGCTGTTCTCATCTGTAGGAGATACTGCCATTTTAGCAGAGCCTGAAGATACTAGATTTTCATAATTTTCATCTGAATATGCATCTACAGTAATACTATATCCACCAATGAGAACATTCTCAAAAACAAGAGAATCAGTGCTCTTAAAATTGTTTGTGTACGTTGTATTTTCATCAACGAGATTGACTAAGGTAATTGTATAACCTTTTACATCTACATGGATAGGAAGAATAGACTTTGGAGTATCTGCGCATGCAATTGTAAGTGTTACTGTTCCTGTTGTTCTATTTGTAGGAGTAACATCACAAGAGACAAAACACAAAATAATCAAAGCTACAACGAGCATAAAAACTAATTGAAATTTCTTCCCCATAAAAATCTTCCTCTAAGTAAATTGTTACCAAATATGTATGATAACCCCATAAACGTGATAGTAGTCAAGAGAAAGAACCCTGTTTCCAAAACATTCTCAAACCCAGTTTTGTAAAACCCCTATAATTTGAGCTTTTTTAGAAGATTTTCTGCAACAGTCAAAGAAACTCCTGCTCTCTTAGATATTTCTTGTGGTGTACATTGTATGACGTCATCTAAGGTTGTAAAAGCTGTCATAATTTTGTCACTAGTTTTAGGACCAATCCCTGGAACACTTTGTAAAAGTCTAAAAGAAGCCTCTTTACTACGCATAGCTTGGTTTGCACCGGTAGCAAAACGGTGACATTCATCTCTTACAGCAATTAAAACACGTAAACCCTCATTACTGTGATCTAAAAGTAAGTCAGGACGTCCGTCATCAAAAACTATTGTTTCATGTTCTTTTGCAAGTCCTAAGACAGGGACATTAGCAAGGCCAATTTCATCAAGGACTTCACGTGCAACATTTACTTGGCCATGACCGCCATCAATTAAGATAAGATTTGGCTTTCGTAGATTTTCTTCAATTACACGAGAATAACGGCGGTACACAGCCTCTCTCATTGCTCCAAAATCATCAATAGCACCCTCTAAACTGCGAATATTAAAGCGTCTATAACCAGCTGGATTTGGATTGCCATCTACAAAAGAAATCAAACTTGCAACAGTGTATTTACCAGAAAGTTGAGCAATATCAAAACCCTCAATAAGAGACGGCAACTCTTCAAGTCCAGTACATTCTTGCAAGATTTCAAGCGCTTTAGTGTTATCACGACTTTTTAAGCGCTTTTCAACATCTCTTGAAGCATTCTCACTAGCCATGCGAAGTATTCTAAAATCTCTACCCTCTTTTGGCACTTGAAAACGTACATCATGGCCCAAGATTTCATGAAAATACCTAGAAATTAAGTCAATATCTACTTCATGGGAAATGAAAATATCATGTGGAATTTCTCGCCCGTCTTCATAGTACTGAGTGAGGAAGTTCAAAAGAGTCTCAGACTCATCTCCAAAAGTTTGAGCTCTATATAAAGCTCTTCCAATGAGTTTTCCATCCCTGAACTGCATTATTGAAACAGTACACAAAGGGCTTCTCATCTCTATTGCAGCATAATCACGACTTTCTAGCGTAGCACCATTAGAGTGGCTTTCAACCATTTGAGCTTTGCTTACACTTTGTAGAGCAATAAGCATATCCCGTTTTTGGGCAGCTACTTCATACTCCATTGCTTTAGAAGCTACCATCATTTCATCTTTTATTTGGCGTTCAAGTTCATCTCCAGTCCCTTGCAAGAAACGCCTAACTTTTTCAATGCCTTTATTGTATTCTTCTTTTGTGATTTTCCCACAACAAGGAGCAGAACAACGGCCTATATGATAATAAAGACACGGTTTTTCACGCATTCTTAGTGGAGTTGAGCACTTGCGCAAATTAAATAATCTATCTATTAGTTCCACACATTCAGCCATTTTGGCAGCATCTGGGAAAGGGCCAAAATAATCAGAGCCGTCTTTGATTATGCGCCTAGTTTTGAATACTTTTGGGAAATCTTCATGCGTAATTCTTATCATTGGATAGCTTTTGCCATCTTTGAGCATAATGTTGTAGTGTGGGTTATATTTTTTTATGAGATTGTTTTCAAGAATTAATGCTTCATAATCGTTGCCTGTAATTATATGGTCTATGTCACGTATTTTTTCAACAAGCATAGTTGTTTTACGGTCACGATTGGGTAAAAAATACTGGCTCACACGCTTTCTAAGACTTTTTGCTTTGCCAACGTAAATTACAGTGCCACTAGCATCTTTCATTAAGTAGCACCCTGGATTTAATGGAAGAGAATGTGCTTTTGAACGCGCTTTTTCAAAATTTTCCTGGCGTGCGCGCTTAGTCTCTTCAGACTCATTTTCAAGCTGAGACTTGTCAATCATATAACTCAAACCGCTCTCAAACGCTTCTTTATCCATGAAAACTCCATTCTACTTGTCTTAGATATGCACCAATACGATAATTAAGAATATCATAAACCCATATCCTTTAACATCCAATTGTCTATGTGTTATCATGAAGACCTGAAAATTGAGAGGTTTGAACCTCTTGGGAAAATTTAGAGGAAACAAAATCTTTATGAGCCCTAATGCTAAACAAATAGATGAATATGTTAACAGTCTGCCACATTTGAGTTTTCAACAAAAACGAATATTAAAAGAAGAGGCTCTTGATTTAGAACTGTGGCAAGAGAAAAGTATAACAGAGCTAATGCCTCCTTTAGAGGAATTTGCAAAACTGCAAAAAAATCAAGCAAAAAGAGTTTTTGATAAAGTTATATCTCAAATTGCAACTTTACGAAAAAATCCTACTGATTATTCAACTTTCAATCCAAGTTTTAATTTTGAAACACACAAACCTAAAATTACTTCCAATTTCAAAGCACCTGAAAAAATTATTGGCAGTTGTCCTTGTCCTAAAGATGGAGAGCTTACTCGCTGTTGCAATCTTAAAACGTTAGATGCTGTTCAACAATGTGCTTTTGCTTGTGCATACTGCTCAATACAAAGTTTTTACGCTAACAATGAGATAAAAGTAGTGTGCAATTTACAATCTTATTTAGAAAATCTCAAATTAGAAGAAGATGTCTGGCATATTGGAACAGGGCAGGCATCTGACTCTCTTTTACTTAGTGATGACTTTGGAACATTGACAGCACTTGGACAATTTGCAAGAAAAAGGCCAAAAACTATAATTGAACTTAAAACAAAAAGTGCAAGAACAGACTGGCTCTCTCTTAATCTTCCAAAAAATATAATTGCAACGTGGTCTGTAAATGCACCAACTATAGTCAATAAAGAAGAACATTTGACAGCAAGTCTTAAATCTAGAATAGAAGCTGCAGAAAAATGTACAAAACAGGGGCGTCTTGTAGGTTTTCACATTCATCCAATGGTCTACTTCAAGGGATGGGAAGATGAATACAAAAAACTTGTTGAGTTAATTTGCAGTAAAATAGACCCTTCTTTTGTAGTTATGATTGGAATTGGAGCTCTTACTTTTACAAAACAAAATCTAAAAACTCTGCGTGAAAGTGGCCGTCCTACTAGAGTTACACAAATGGAACTTTCCCCAATTGCTGGAAAATTTTCTTATTCTTTAGAAATCAAGCGCAAAATGTTTTCTTTCGTTTATTCTCAATTTCCACAAGCATGGCGTGACAAAGTTTTCTTTTATTTATGTATGGAAGAACCATCTCTTTGGATGCCTTGCCTTGGGCGCGAATACGAAAACAATGCCGCTTTTGAAAAAGATATGAAAGAGCATTATTTAAGTTCTTTAGAGAGGGTTTTATGAGAAACTATGAAATAGAAAATGAAATGTATCGCAGAGCGGTAGAGTTAATAGAAGCAAGGTATCCTGTTGGTTGGGGCGGTGCTGGTGTTGTACATACAGCTAATGGTAATTATTACACAAGTGTTAGTATTGAGACTGCTAATGCTTCTGCTATGTTATGCATTGAAACAGGTGCAATGCTTGAGGCACATAAATTCAATGAGAAAGTTACTCATTGTATGTGTCTTATCCGTGAAGATGAAAAGTCTCCATATCAAGTACTGTCTCCGTGTGGTATTTGCCAAGAGAGATTACGATATTGGGGTGAGGATGTGCAGGTAGCAGTGACAACAGATGAGGAAAAAATCAAATTTGTGCAACTAAAAGAATTGCAACCTTATCATTGGACAAGTGCATACCCTTCTGAAGAACTTGAACATTGGAAAGAATAAAACAACTTTCAGAGGTTTTTGCAATTCTCACTTTCAACGATGGAGAGAAAAACCTTGACGAAAGCTCTTGTGTATGGTTGCTATTTACATGGTTAAAGAAAGACTACCCGAAAGCGGTGGCTTGCTCTTGCCAGTGTTTTTGCTCTTAACAAAAATCGCCAGCAGTAGTCAGCTTAACGGCGATTTCTTTGGTTCAATGTAGAGATTTTTGAGAGACTGCAATTAGAGAGTATCACGAATAAGGGGCATGCTCATACAACGAGGGCCTCCACGGCCTCTAGATAGCTCAGAACTTGCTATCTCTAAGGTTTCTAGGCCATTGTCTCTAAGAATTGCATTTGTAATTGTGTTTCTGTCATATACTATGACTTTCCCCGGTTCTACGCATAATGCATTTGAGCCGTCATTCCATTGCTCGCGCTCTGCTGCTATAGAATCATTACCTCCACATTTTATGAATTTAACATCATCCAGCTGCAAAAAACGACAAAAGATAGACTCTAATGTTCCTTTTAAGGTTTCAGCTTTAATTGTTCCTTTTGCACCAGGAAAAACTCTATATGCTTTTATATTATGCAAAATACCCGGGTGAACTATAAATACGTTAGTATCGGCCTGTGTTAAGACAGTGTCCAAGTGCATGAAAGCTCTCATGTTGGGAATGTCAATTGCAATAATGTTAGAGATTGTGCTTTCTTCGTCTGCAAAAATGTTGCGAGCAAGTACTTCAACAGCCTGTGCGCTTGTTCTTTCGCTAAGTCCTATTGCAAGTGTAGTCTCGCTTAAGTTGTGAATGTCTCCGCCTTCTATGCTGTACGGATTAGATGGGTCGTAGTATTTGTGGACTTTATTTCTAAAAGATGGGTGGTATGCAAATACATACTTCATGTAAATTGTTTCTCTGTTTCTAGTTACAGATGACATATGATTAAGGCTTGCACCTGTGCCAATAGATGCCATTGGGTCGCGCGTGAAATATAAATTGGGTATTGGGTCTAGTAGAAAACCAGCTTTTGTGCGAGTTAGATTAAGAAGTGGATTTGTTTTTCTAAAGTCAAAACCTTCATCCATGACACCTTCCATAGTCCTTAGTACCATCTTGCGAGTATCGCTTTCATCCATTAGAAGATTAAAAAGTTCTTTTTCGTGGCCAATTATGCGAGAATCGGCATTGTGTAAGAACTCTTTAATAAATTGACAGCGTATACTTTTTTCTTTTTTGTCAGAACCGCTGTCAGAATCCAATGCTTGTGCTACTAAATCACAAAGATATACAACTTCAACACCACAGTTTCTAAGTGTTGTAGCAAATGAATCATGCTCAAGCTGTGCCCTCTTCAGGTACGGAATATCATCAAATAGCAAAGTGTTAAGGTATTCAGGCGTAAGGTGCTCAAGTTCTCCGCCAGGTCTATGAATAAGAACTTTTCTAAGTTTACCTATCTCGCTTTTTACGCATATAGCCATTACATTCTCTCCCTGTAGATAGCTTGTAATTAGCTGTCTACCAACTTATGCAAAACGTTCAACCTACGTAAAGTTAATAATATTACAAATTTTTTAATAATATTACAAACTTTTTACAACAGCCCCATGCGCGACATAAGTACAGCAAGACCAGCACTGCATGCAGTCTCTGTTCTGAGCACACGACTGCCTAATAGCATTGGACTAAAACCTGTGCTGATAAAAAGTTCACGCTCACGTGTAGACCATCCTCGTTCAGGGCCAATTGCTAAAACAGCACTGTCTTCTATCTTTGCTTGGCTCAAAGCTGTTGCACCAACAACATTATCAAGCATAATTAGAGAAGTTTTTTTTGTGCAAGGTTTAATTTCATTTGGTTTAACTTCACTGGATTGAACTTCATTTGGTTGAACTTCATCGTTTTGGAGAATTTTTAGAGCGCCGTCAACGGAATTTGTGAAAACTACTTGTGGCACACCAGCGTGACAAGACTGCATGGCACCATCTAAAAGATATTCCTTGTACTCACCTGTAGTGTAAAGATTACTTGAAAGGTATGATTTTTCACCAGTATCGGCCCCTGTAAGAATAATTTTTCCAACACCAAGAGACACAGCCTCACGCAAAATTCTTTTCATGCAAATGGGTCTAACTTGGGCGCACAACAACGTTATTGGATACAAAGATGGAATGCATTCCTCGTGATAATCAATATAAACACCGTCTAGACCGATATCCTTGATAGTCGCAATTCCTTCGCTCTTATTTACAATTCCCATTCTAAAGTTATCACCTATCTTGAGTTTGAGAATGTTCAAGATATGTTTAGCTCTTTCATCGTCAATGGGTATTAAGTCACCATCAATTTGTTTTTCAAAAAGAATAATATTCATGAACATGATAATAACACACAGTCAAAACTGTTGGTACACTAATTGATACACCATTTCTTTTACATTAAGATTAATGCGAATGAAAAAACTGTTTGCTCTGCTATTTTTAACAGTCTCGTTATTAGGTTGCATTGTTTTTGCACAACCGGCACAAGAGGTCATAAAAGTAGGAATAGACCCCGGAAATGAAGTCATAGAGCTTAATCCATATACAGCATCAGATAGCAATAGCATCATAATTATGCAAAATCTCTATGATGGACTTTTTTCATACGACAGTTCTACAAGTGAAGCTAAAGAGGCACTAGCTCAAAATTATGAAGTATCAAGTGACGGCTTGACTTGGACATTTTATTTAAGAGATGCATTTTTTTCAGACGGAAAACCAATTACTGCACAAACTTTTCTAAATTCATGGGAATATCTTATACAGGGACCGCTTGCAAGTAATCTTGATTTTGTAGAACGCAAATCAAATGGCTCTTTGGACATAGAAGCTCCAAATGATAAAACTCTCATTGTTCATCTTAAGTACCCTGTTGCATATCTTCCAAGTCTTCTTTGTCAGCCATGTTTGGGAGCAATAAAAGACACTCAAAGTTATAGTGGCGCTTATGTATTAAAAGCCCAAACACAAAAAGGAATAATTCTTTGCAAAAATCCAAAATACTGGGATGAAGTTAAAAACGATAAAGTTGAAATATATTTGGGTTCTGATTTTGACGAAGCATTTGCAAACGGAGACATTCAATGGTCAATGGCTACAGTTCAAAATGCAAGCGAATATATGATTTTGTCAAAACTGTATGCTACAACATTTTTCTATTTCAATGACAAAACAGAAGCATATTCCAACGAGTATGTTAGAAAAGCTCTTATATCATTAATCCCTTGGGACATTATTCGTTATATTCAAGGAACACTTTTAGAGTCTAGTTCTCTTGTCCCAGGAAGTTCTGTACAAAGTCCTGATATAAAGGGAGCTTTAGATCTTCTATCTCAAGCAGGTTACCCATATGGGGAAGGCCTTCCAATGATTAGTATTGCTATTACTAGGGGAGCACAAAATGCAGCTGTAGCTGAACTTATTGCAGAACTCTGGTCAAAAACATTAGGGGTTACAGTAACTTTGAATACTGTTCCTCTTACTGTTTATGCATCAAATCCTGCTGAAAATCCTTTTGATTTTTGCACAATTACATGGATTGGAGATTATTTTGATCCAATGGCTTTCTTGAGCCTTTTTGAGTCTACAAGTTCATTTAATATTGCTAATTACTCAAACGAAGAATATGACTCGCTTCTGTCTCTTGCTCAAAGCGCAGACGAAGTAACTAGGTCTTCTCTTCTTCTTAAAGCAGAACAGATTTTATTAGATTCTGGTGTTGTTATACCAATGTCCACAGCATTTGCTACAAACTTTGTTCGCACAGATTTAATAAAAGGCTGGAAGTCAAACCCCTTAGACATACATCCTTTCAAAGATTTGCAACTTTCCAAGGAAGTAGCTAATGAATAACTCTGAGAAAGATGAGCGTTATACCCAAAATGAGTATTATATCCAAAATGAGCGTTATGCCAATGAAAAAGAAAATTGTTATTTTTGATTTAGATGGAACTCTACTTGATACTCTAGAAGATATTAGGCACGCAATTAACTGTGCTCTTTCTTCATATCAAATTCCACTGATAAACGAAGACGAAACAAAAAGTTTTGTTGGAAGAGGTTTACGAAATGCTCTCATTAAAGCTGTTCAAAAAAGCAAAATACAATTCAATGATAACGACATATCTTGCATGAATGAAATTCTTGTAGCATCGTATCTTGAAAATCCATCAAAATATGCGCGCCCATATGAGGGCATATTGGAACTTCTTAACTGGCTTCAAGATTGTGGTATAAAGATTGCAATAGCATCAAACAAGAAAGATGAAATAGTTCAAAAGATAATAAAAAACATATTCCCTACTTACAAATTTGCTTTTGCTTTTGGACAAAAAAGTGAATATCCTCTAAAACCTAATCCTACTGGAATTTTAAGAGAACTAGAGAAATTGAACATTGACGTTTCTGATATTCTTTACATTGGCGACAGCGAAGTTGATTACGAGACAGCAAAAAATTTGAAATGTGACTATTTTATTGTTAACTACGGTTTTAGAAGTAAAGAAGAACTTGAAAGTAATGGAATTTATAACACTATTAGCTTGCCTTTAGAATTAAAAGAGAAAATTGAAACAATTTATAGTTAGAGGTTTTTAGAAAACTGTTTTCATGACTCTTGGAGATTTTTGGAGATTTACACATATTTCTTTGAAAAATCTCTTAAATCACAAGAGAGATGTTTTCACAATTGAAACAGCTTTTTCTATACTGCTTTGCCACTCAATATTGTCATTAGCCCAAAGTTCACAAACAAAACGGCGCACTCCCATATTGTAGCACTTGGGAATTAAATTTGAGAAATCAGTGTGCCCCTCGCCAAATGAGAGATTTCTGAATATCCCTGGTAGAGTCTCTTTTGCATGAACAGCAACAATATGCCCTTTTGCAGTATCAAGGTCAGAATCAACACTTTCTTTATATTCAAGTGCAGCATTAGAAAGATTTCCAAGATCGGGATAAAGTTGAAGATATGGCGACTCAATACTTTTAACAAAGCGCATGGCCTTTTGGCAAGTATTCATAAAAGGAGTTTCCATTGTCTCAAATCCAAGACAAACTCCGTACTTTGCTGCAATATTTACGATTTTGAAAAGATTATCTAGAAATCTGTTTTCTGTATCATTTGTATGCTCTTCATAATAAACATCATATCCTGCAAGTTGGATAGTGCGAATACCAAGCTCAGAGGCTAGTTGTATTGCTTTTTGCGCAATTAAAAGTGATTTTATAGCTAAAGAAGGGTCGCTACTTCCTAATGGATACTTTCTATGTGCACTAAGGCAGATACTTTCAAAAGAAATCCCCAAGTTGCTTTCAGTATGTAAGAGCTCTTTTTTTACTGCATTTGACCAGTTAAGCCTTTCAAGTCTTTTATTTGACTCGTCAATACTAAGTTCAACATAATCAAGATTCATTTTTTTTGCTTCTTCAAGAATTTGCTCTAACGAATAATCTTGAGGAAAAGCTTTTTCATAAATACCAAATTTGCAATCATCAACTTTAGACATAACTTTGTTGAATTACCTCCCACACAGGGTCAAGCGCATTTAATATTTTTGTATAAATCTTGTAACGGGAATTGTAGATTTTAACATTTTCAGTTATGGGCTCAATTCTTTGTTTTATGTTAATCCAACTGTTAAAAGCAGTTTCAAAACTATCTTTATCACCAGTTGCAACAGATATACACATTGCACATCCAAGAGTCCCGGCTTCTTTTACA
>CAVDLI010000043.1:0-13851 GCA_963609725.1 bacterium
GCATTCTTTCTAGTCTTACTACCTTGGACGTATTCCAGAAAATGCAAGACTTCTCCTGCAAGGTTTATCTAATGAAAAGAGGGGCTGAAAACAACCCCTCTTAAGTTTATGTTGTGGTTGTAAATCTTTGATCCACACTCTGGGCAGTATTCCCTTGTAGGTAAATCCAATACTCCTACTGTTCTGACAATTTCTCCTCCATTGGTACTTGGCATCCATTTTGATTCTGATGTTACATTAAAATATGGCAGATTATGCTTAAATGTGATAAATTCTTTCATGCGGAACTCCTTCTTTGTTTGGTTTGCAAGATTAACATTAAAGGTTGTTCCGCTTTTCTTTCAACTATTTATCTTTCTTTTTGTTTCTAACCTATATACAACTAAGACAGCCTCTCGACTGTCTCTTTCCACTGTTTTTTACACTGAACCGAAAAATGGGTACAAATACTGTACACAAAATGTACACAATTTGTACCCAAAATGTACACAAATAAGGGTTTTTGACGTTAACCGCTTTTTGTGCAAAATACGCATTTCAATGCGTTATTTAAGGATTTTCGGTTAAATTTTTTAACTTTTTTCCTTACTTCGTTACCGGAGACGAGACTCGAACTCGAACGCCCTCGCGGACACCAGATTTTGAGTCTAGCGCGTCTACCATTCCGCCACTCCGGCAAATTCTCAAGCATTGTATCCTAAAGGCCTGTTCTTTTTCAAGTGATTATTTAGTGAGTGTGATTATTTCGTGAGCGCTTAGAGGTTTTTTCAAAACTGTCATTATGGCTCTTGGTTTGTATCTTCTTATTTTGCTACAGTTCCTTTCCGGCTAAAAGAAAATTTCTTCAAACTTCATAATACACAAAATATTACCTCAGTTTTCAGAAAATGCTTTTTATCTCGCAAGAAAATCCCATATTTTCATAAAATCAAGGGCCAAAAACCTCATTTTGCACAAACCTCATTATTTATTATGTGTTATTTATCACGTTACTTTACTTGGTTTTGTTTGTTCTATCCTTAGAAGTTTTTGTAAAACTGCTTTCTTTTCTTTTTGAGTTTTTGCAAAACTATGTTTATATTTTATATGCTTATATTTTATATATTGAAATATACATATTGATATTGAAATATACACACTGAAGAGAAATATACATATTAAAGAGGTGGGCCAATGAAGAAGGCAAAGGCTTTTATTGCCTTGATAATTGTTATGACTGTAAGTTTTGTGGCTTTTGCAACAGAGCCTGGAGAAACTCTTGAAATTGAACCTGGAAGTTCTACTTCTTCAAGTACTTTATTGTTGGAAGTTTCTCAAAACTCAAGCAGTAATGTTCGAGACAGCGAACAACAAGATAACAATGTCCAAGATGACAGCGTACAAAACAACATTGAACCAATAAGTGAAGAAAATGTTGAGAGTTTTACGGCAGAACAAGACAACGATATAGATAAAGCTATAAATTCAATAAATGAAGAGGGTGTTGAAAGTTTTACAGATGAGCCAAATGTAGCTGATATTCAAAATTCTGCAGCCCGCACTTCTAATGCAGCTACTTCTAATGCAGCTACTTCTAATGCAGATACTTCTAATGCAGATACTACCAATACAAATACTTCCAATATCAGCACTTCCAATGCCCAAACAATAAATTCACAAATTGACTTCACGCAAGACACTCTACTTCTTGCCGATATTCCAATTATCTACGGAGAAGAAAAGTTTCTTGAAAGAATAAAAGAAAAAACAGGTGGTGAGCGTGAGCCAATTGGACTTGTGCTAAGTGGAGGCTCAGCAAGAGCTTTTGCACATATTGGAGTACTTCAATACTTAGAAGAGCAGGGGATTTATCCAGACTACATAGTAAGTAACTCTATGGGAAGTATTGTAGCTTTGCTGTATGGCGCCGGCATGAGCCCCTCACAAATTCTTGAAGTTGTAACATCAACCAATTTTGGTGACCTTTTTGAGTTTTCTCTTCCAATAAATACAGGCCTATTAGATATCACCAAATTCAAATCTATAATTGGAGCTTATGTAGGAGAAGACTTGAAAGTAGAAGACCTCACAATCCCAGTCATGGTTGTTTGTGAAGATTTGACAACAAAACGACAAATTCTAATTACAGAAGGCTCATTTCTTGATGTACTTGCAGCAAGTTTTGCACTTCCTGTTTATTTTGGAAGCGTAGAATATGAAGACCATGTCCTTGTAGATGGCGGAATTGCCAACATTGCCCCAATTGAAGTTGCATACAAATACTCAAACAATGTCATAGTTTCTACAACTTTCTATGCAGGCAAAGATCTAAACGAAAAAAATCCAATAACAGGACTTAACATTAGTATTGATATTGGCAAACGTAGACAGGGTGTTGTAGAACTTAAAGCACATCCAGAAGCAATTTGGATAAGATGTAACGTAGAAGATTTTTCTTTCATGGACTTCAAACAGTCACAAGCATTGGCACAGCACGGATACAATTCTTGTCTTGAAAAAAGCGAAGAGATATCCCAATTTTCCAAGATATATAAAGGGGAAGAGACTAGCATAATAAAGGCCGATGCCTCTGTTCTGCCACGAAATATAGATCCACTTGAAAATGATACTGTACAAACATTGGAAGATGTTGAAGATAGCGTAAATGAAATAACAGCTACAGCTAATGCTACTTTCTTGAAAAAATTGGAAAGAAAGAGAGTGTTTTTTGCTTCTAGAATGCCAAAAGTAAAACGTAGTTATGATATTTATAACAGAAGTAAAACAATAGGCACTGCAACAAGTTTTGGATTTAGTTTCAAAGTATATGAAAATAGTGATTATATGTTTAGAGACGATTTTGTTTTTGGGCTAGATTATGCATTATCGGCTGGTAATCTTGATGTAAAAGTAACAGTTGGAGCAGCTACAAAATTGCAATCTTATGGTTATGATGCATACCAAGAAAAGAAAATTTTCTACCAGCATGTAATGCCAACAGTGGATATTTCAATAGATTACTATCTTGGAAGTTATGTAAAAGCAAGTGTTAACGGATCTGTAAGTGCTACAAAACATACTCAAAATAAAATTGTTGCTCTATATTTTGATGTATTACAATCACTTATGTTCCGTACAAGCTCGTTTGAAATAGGAAACATTCCTGGTAAATTTACTTTCTCAGCAGTTCAAAGTTTTGAGCTAATTGCACCAGGAGATGGAACTTTAGATGTGTTTTATGACCTTACTTCTCCTCTTTTAGCAGGGAAAGTTGTATTTGATTATTCGTCTAATATAATTACAACCAATATAAAAGCCGGAGTGCAACACGTTGGGTGGATAGGCAGCGCTTCATCAAGATTGTTTGGAGTAGCTTCTTTGGATTTTGGTGTAAATATTACTAAAGAATTCTCGTTAGAAATTGGAGCTACTTCTCGTTTTTCATTTGATGGCAAAGGGAATATTCCAATCTTCTCAAAAGACGGTTTTGTACTTGCTTCTGAAAGCTTAGAATCTCAAGGAACTGTAAAATCAACAGTTGATAACTCTCAACAGTACATTATTGCAACATCTATTGCTCTTGATTATATGTTCCAAAAAGGTTCTATTGGAGTTGGTGAAATTATTCTTATTTCAGAAAGCAGTGTTGGCGCATTCTGTAACCTTTTGTGGAATGACGGAGCAACTCCTCATGTGCAAGTAGGGCTCAAAACATCAACTGTGCTTGGCTTTATTGGCCTTAAAGATGCACCTTTGAGTTTTGAAGTTTTATACGACATTTCAATGAAGAAATTCTTGTGGAAGTTGTCTTTTAAGAATTCTTTCTAATCCAGTTTCCACAAAGCATTTTGCAAAAATTTCTAAAAAGAGGCTTTAAGTTCAAAACTTAGAGTCTCTTTTGTTATTGGGTGTGTAAAAGAAAGGTATCTTGCTTGTAACATCATGCGTGGAACTTTTGCACTTTTATCTTGCGCTATATCACCATAAAGACTGTCTCCCACAATTGGGTGCCCCAGTCCATAAGCACAATGCACTCTAAGTTGGTGCGTTCTTCCTGTTAAAGGCGTAAGCTTAAGACGTGTACATTTTGTGCTATAGCGGTTTTCAATACTAAGTTTTTCCCATTGCGTAACAGCGTTTTTGCCGTTCTCTAAATCTATTATTTGGTAAGGTCTATTTGATACATCAAGTCTAATTGGAAGCTCAATTTTTCCAAAGTCTTCTTCAATAATGCCATAAACTAGTGCTTCATATGTTTTACAAACTTCTCGTTTTTCAAAAGAAAGAGAAAGGTCATCATGAGATTTTTTTGTAAGCCCCAAAACCATAAGACCACTTGTTGCTTGGTCTAATCTGTGTATGCAAGGTTGCTCAATACAAGAAGAATATAAAGACTTTACTCTTGATGATATACAATCTTGTTTATCTGGGCCTTTGCCTTCAATAGAAAGAACGCCACTAGGTTTGTTTACAACAATAATTTTTCCATCATAATACTCAATATCAAGACCCAAGATATATTTTAGAAGTTCTTTACATCTAGAATCACAAGGGTTGTAGTATTCTAAATGTGTGTGAGAACTTGTGTTTTCTCCATAAAAAAACTCTGCCATTGACAGTGGCTTTTTGCCAAGTTTATAAGCACAATTTAATAATTTGGGAGCACAACAATCGCCTGTTCCTGATGGTGAGTTTGGAAAAATGTCACATAGTTTACGTTTTACGCCATCAAAACAGTGAAAGCTGTATAATTTTTGAACTTCTTTCCAACACTTTTTTGATTCTTCTTTTGGATTAGATGAAAGCTTTACTTGTTTATCTATTTTGCAAAGAAGAGCTTTCATATCATTGACATCAAAAGCTGGCTCAACAAAGTTTTCTACTTTATATTGGCCCTCAAGCATACCTGAAAAAGCACGAAGAACAGTACCATCATCACAAACAAGAACTCCAAACATACGGCCGTGGCCGGTTTGTTTGAGAGCCTTACCAATAGAAGAGCTGTCAAGTTCTTCTATGAGTTTTTGGCATTGTTCTTGTGCAATTTTAGTTGGAAGAATTGGTGTTCTCATTTTGACTAGAACTTTTGTTCAAAATATCCTTCTTAGCGCTTTTTACAATAATATCGGCCTTATTGGAAATGTTGTCGTGGCTGTATATGTTTCCAAATATGTAATAAATGAGAAATGCCAATGAAGTTACAATCCATGTTGCAGGGTAGCATGCCATGACAGAATTAAGTGTTCCATAGATTGGTGGTACTACTTTTAGCCATACTACTCTTAGAATGCATATTCCAAAAACAGTGAAGATTGTTGGCATTAGTGCTTTACCTGTTCCTCTTATTGCGCCAGAAAGAATTTCAATGAGGATGTATGTAAAATAGAATGGTGCAATGCAGTCAAGTATCCCAACTCCAATGTCTATAACTTCGTTGTCGCTTGCAAATAGCATGAAGCCGTAACGTGAGAATTTCAAATATACAGCTTCAATGAGAAGTGTTACAACCAAAGACATTCTTAAGCAGGTACGCACACCTTTTTTTGACCTATCCATTAATCCTGCGCCATAATTTTGGCCAACAAAGGTTGTAATTGCTATTCCAAATGCAGATATAGTCATCCAATACAAACTATCAAGTTTGCTGTAAGCTGCCCATGCTGCAGCTGTGTTGGTACCAAAACGATTTATTGAAGTTTGAATTATGAGGTTTGATATTGTGTAAAGAACAGCTTGAATACCGGCAGGCAAGCCAATATATATTGTCTTTTTGAGCATGTATTTTTCAAACTTAATGTCTTTGTAAATGAGACGGCAGCAATCTTGTTTCTTCCTAAGAACAATTATTACAAGTATTAATGATAAAACTTGAGAAAGAACTGTTGCATAAGCTGCGCCTTCTACTCCCATCTTAAATGGGCCTACAAATAAAATATCAAGAACTATGTTCAAAAGGCATCCTGCTATTAAGAAGTAAAGCGGGCGTTTACTGTCTCCAAAAGCTCGGAATATTCCGGCTCCCATATTGTACATAACAGTGGCAATTCCACCAGCAAAGTATATGTGTATATATCTCAAAGCAAGAGGCATGATTTCCTCTGGCGTGGCTATTAAGCGTAAAAGTGGCTCAGCTGTAAGGTATCCGGCCACTGAAATTAAAATTCCACATACAATAGAAAGTGCAATTGCATTGTGAATAGCACTGTGTACACGTTCTTCATTCTGAGCTCCATAGTATTGAGAAATAACAACTGTTGCTCCAGATGCAAGACCTGTAAAAAAACCAATGAGAAGATTTATAACAGTGCTTGTTCCCCCTCCAACAGCAGCAAGTGCTTCTTTGCCTAAGAAATTGCCTACGACTACAGCATCCACAGTGTTGTAGAGTTGTTGGAAAAATGTACCTAGCAGAATGGGGAAAAAGAATCCAAGTAACTGTTTCCAAATTGTTCCTTGTGTGATGTTATTACTGTTTATGCTCATGGCAACCGATTATGCCCTTTTTGTCAATTCTTGTGTAGTCGTATTTGCAAGTTTTGATTATAATTAGCGCATGAAAGAGAGGATACTTGTCCACTGTTGTTGTGGGCCTTGCTCAACAAGTAGTGTTAAACGTCTTTTAGATGAAGGATATGAAGTTGTTCTTTGTTATGGGAACAGTAATATTGTGAGCAAAGAAGAAAACGACAAACGTTATAATGCACTTCTTAAAGTGGCCCAATATTTTGGAGGTCTTGAGGTCGTTAGACAGGATTATAATCATGAAAAGTGGCTTTCTTTTATAAAAGGGCTTGAGAACGAACCTGAACATGGGAAAAGATGCCTAAAATGTTTTGAATTTAATCTAAATGAAGCTTCAAATGTTGCCAAGACACTTGGAATTGCAAAATTTACAACAACTCTTACTGTAAGTAGGTTCAAAAATAGTCAAGCAATATTTGATGTTGGAGAAAAATTTACCGGTTTTGAGAAAATTGATTTTAAGAAAAAAGATGGATTTTCTAAAAGTGTTAAAATGTCTAAAGAACTTGGATTGTACAGACAAACATTTTGCGGTTGCGAATTTTCTATTCAAAGTATGAAAAAGGTATAAAAGTATATAAAGTATATAACGTATAAGCAAAGCACATCATAAATGAGGGAGGGCTTAAAGATGCCTAATGTACAGAAAACAAAATTAAATAAAGGAGCCATTTTAGCATTTCTTCTTATTGCAGTCATAGTTGGCTCGCTTTTTCTTTCAATTTCCTGGTATTTCAAAGTCCTCATAGATTTAGCAGCAATTCTTTGTTTTGTTTTTTTTAGAAGAGGATATATTTATTTTTACAAAGGTGCAGTGCTCCTTCAAAAAGAAAATTCTCCCAAAGTATGGAAATATTTACACAAAGCTCTTAACGCAAATGTAGACGATGAAAGAAAAATTCTCATTTGCTCTGCATTTATTCAACAAAACGACGTTCAATTTGGCATTGATACTCTTGAGAAACTACTCATCTCTTGTAAAGACGAGAATAGACGGGCAACAGCCATAATAACACTTTCAATGGGGTATTGGACGCTTGGCAATCTTGACCATGCTATAGAACTTCTTCAAAACTTAAGTGCTACAGGTTATAAAGACGATAATTTGGAAGTCAACTTAGAAACATATCTTTTAGAGAAAGGCGACTTAAAAGAAGCTAAAAAAATAATCTCTCAATCTCGCAAAAATAGCACAGAAAACAATGGGCTATTAGACAATCGCGGGTGGTATTACATTCAAAAAGGCGAATGGGATAAAGCAAGAAATGTCTTTGATGAACTTATAAACGACCGCAATGCAAAATTTCCTGTAGCATATGTTCATGGAGCGCAAGTTAGTGTTCATTTTGGTAGAATTGAAGAGGCTATTGACCGTTTGGGATGGGGCCTTTCCAAAAAATTTACAAATACATCCATGGTAGAAAAAAAGTATGTCCAGACACTTCTTGACGGTCTTGAAAATCCTAAAACAAGAGATTTATTTGCAAAATCTATGGATTCTCATGCATATGAAGTTTCTATTGGGCACAGTTTTGATGGCTTTGAAAATGCTTTAACTGAAAATAAGAATGAGAACAAAATTGCGAACAAAACTAAGGGTGAAACTAAGGACGAAATTAAGGCTAATAAATTGGAGGCATCTAAAACGAATTCTGACAAAACTCTGTTATCTCCAAAAACCAACCCCATTGCGCAAGAGGATGTTGAAGACTTGCCAAACACTTCTATTGATGATCTTGATGACGAAAGAGAACCTAATACAGAACTCACAGAGGCCGATTTCCTTATTCCTTCTCAAAGTGAAGAAGAAACTAACAGTTTTGATTTTGACGAAGACAGCATTTTGGATACAAGTGTTGATGATGACGAAAGAGAGCCAAATACTGATTTAACAGACGAAGATGAAGACCTTTAACAGCGTAATATGTTTTCAATAAGAAGGTGCTAATAAACTATAACAGTGCTCTTAATCGTAATAATATGGTTAAGCTTAGGAAGGGAGCCTTAAATCTTAATGCAAAAGTTTTTGAAATTTATTACAAGTAGATTAGCATGGACATTCTTGTTCATATTTATTCAAATGGGGTTTATCTATTTTTCTCTTCGTTATGCAGAAAACTACTTTAGCTTAAGCGTTTTTAATTTCATACTAAGTCTTGTTGTCTCATTTGCAATATTTACAAGAGATGATGTTCCAGAATACAAATTATCTTGGATAATTTTGATACTAGCACTACCAATTTTTGGGTGTTTTATGTACTTGATTTTTGGAAATAAAAAGAAAGGACGTTGGGAACGTAGAAGAATTAAAAATTACCAAGAAATTACAAATGCACACTCAATTAATGATTATCCTCCTCATGGAGCTTCTTTTGAGATTGCATTATCACAAGATGATTTAAGACTTCAAAAATATTTGACAAATGTCACAGGAAGTATTGTTTATGACAATACACAAGTGCAATATTTTCCCTTGGGTGATTATTGTTATTCTGTAATGCTGCAAGAACTTGAAAAAGCAGAACATTTTATTTTCATGGAATATTTTATCTACGAAGAAGGGGATTTTTGGAATAATGTGCTTGCAATACTTAAAAGAAAAGTCTCTCAAGGTGTAGATGTTAGACTTCTTTACGATGACATGGGAAGTATAAATACGCTCCCATATAAGTACTACAAAGAACTTCGTTCATATGGGATTAAAGCTGTAGCTTTTAATGCTGTGCGCCCACGGTTAAATCCAAGGCTCAATTACAGAGATCACCGCAAAGTTACAATCATTGATGGTAATGTTGCAATAAGTGGCGGAATAAACATTGCAGATGAATATATAAACCATAAAATTAGATTTGGTCATTGGAAAGATAATGCATTCGTGCTACGTGGTAGTGGAGTATGGAATTATACTTTTATGTTCTTGCAAATATGGGCTTTTGCTGCTCCAAAACAGTATGCTGTAGAGGATTTTTCAAAATACTATCCTACAATCAAAGAAAAAAGTGATGGATATGTTCAAAGTTTTGGAGACAGTCCTTTGGATGATATCAACGTTGCAGAAAATGCATATATTCATTTGCTAAATACAGCTAAAAAATATGTTTGGATTAGCACTCCTTATTTAATCTTAGATAATGCAATGACAAATGCTTTAATTTTGGCAGTACAAAGCGGAGTAGATGTTAGAATAATTACACCATCAATTCCTGATAAGAAAATAGTTTTTTCTTTAACACAGTCCAGTTATTTCAAACTTCTTCAAAATGGCATAAAAATATTTGAATATATCCCGGGGTTTATCCATTCAAAAATGTTTGTTAGTGATGATGCTCGAGCAATAGTTGGAACTACAAACATGGATTTTAGATCTTTTTTCTTGCATTTTGAAAGTGGCTCTGTTTTCTTTGGAGGAAGTGCTGTTCAATCTGTAAAAGAAGATTTTGAAGATACTTTTATTCTAAGTAGAGAAATAACTCTTTCTGATATGGGAAAGAGATCTCCTTTAATGAAGTTTTCTGGACAATTTGCAAAACTTATTGCACCTTTGTTATAAGAACTTATAAGAGTTTACAAGATATTTTACAAAAAGCTAGTAAGAGAGTTTTAATTTGGGAATTTGAATTTTCTGAAAAGGAAGTAGGGCACAGTTATGGATAATCTTGAAGAAGTAATTGATATATTTGCAAAAACAACTGACAAAGTACAAATGCGAAAACTGTTTGACGAGCTATTTACGCCAAAAGAAGAGGACGATTTTGCAAAACGTTGGTTTATAATGAAAGAACTTTATAGAGGGACTCCTCAACGTCATATTGCACAAGAAATGGAAGTAAGTCCATGCAAAATTGCAAGAGGCTCAAAAGTTCTAAAAGACAGTGAATCTATATTCAAATCAATTTTAATGGACATGTTCGACGACCAATATCATGTTTGATACCGTGTATTGGCATCCATTTTCTTTAATCAATTAAGTATAATTGTAATACAAACTAAGTTTTTCAAAAACTTCTTCTAAGTCGTTAAAATGAAGTGTGCAATAAGAGTCTAAATTTGTGCTTTGGTTGTTTACTATAACAAGGTCTGCACCGTTTTGCTTTGCAATAACAGGAAAAGAAGCTGCAGGCTGAACTACTAGAGATGAACCCAGAATTAAACATAAATCTGTCTTAGAGAAGTCGCGCCAAGCACAATCTAATACATGCTTGTTGAGACTTTCTTCATAGAAAATGATATCTGGTTTTATGACTCCATTGCATTTAGAGCAGTAGGGGACTTTATCTTCCCTTACAATTGGGGATATTTCTTCGTATGTGTAACTTGCATTGCACCGTGTGCAGTGGTGAACTAGAGGGCTACCATGCACCTCATAAACGTTTTTTGAGCCAGCGCGTTGGTGGAGCATGTCTATGTTTTGAGTATATAAGGCTTTTAAGTATCCTTTTTGTTCTAAAGATGCTAAGCATTTGTGAACAATGTTTGGTTTGTAATCTTCTAGATGGTACCAAACGTCTTTTGCCCATTTGTAGAAGATTTCAGGATTTTTTCTGAAAAAACTTAATGAAATAATTTCTTCTACATCCATGCCGTGCCATGGGTCTGTATATACTCCATGAGGACCTCTAAAGTCTGGAATATTGCTTAATGTAGAGACTCCAGCTCCCGTGAAAACTGTCATGTAGTGGCTTTTTTCAATTAAATCAATAAGTTTTTCAAAATTCGTCATAATTCTAAATAGAAAATAATTTATCCAGTGCTTCTTTTGCTTTTGATTTCTCTTCTTTGTTGTTTTTTAATTGTACTGCATCATTTAGTCTAAAATATGAACAAAAATTTGCTTTTTCCTTATCCCATACAGGTTCATCAATATCTTCTTTGCACCCGTAGTGAGAAGATGGACTGTAAAATATGCAACATTCACAACAATGTAGAGAATGTCCACACGAAGTGCATTCTGTGTTTCTATAAATCTCTTTGGGGATTGGTTTTGAACAATATGGACAATTTGGCATGTTTTTTTCCTTGTAACCGAATTTGTTGCAAAAATCTAAGTATATCTAAGTATATTTCAAAACATGTATTACAGAGTTACTTGTCTGAAAGTTTTAGCTTTTCTCCATATTGAGCCATTTCATTTTCTTCATATTTGTCATGCAATGTGAAAAGTTTTTTTCCATCGTTGTCAAAACGAGGTATGACATGTACGTGAATGTGCTCAACTTCCTGCCCGCTTGCTTTGTCATTGTTAATCATTATATTAGAGCCTTGACTTCCTAACGCTTCTCTTTGACGAGCATCAATGAGTTTTGCTACTTTCATTAGATGTGCCAATACTTCATCAGGACAGTTTGCCATGTTAGGATATGGCTTGTTGCTTATGACTAAAGCATGACCTTTTACGACAGGATTGATGTCTAAAATTACAAAGCAAATATCGTCTTTGTAAAGCATTACACTTGGGAGTTCTCCCTTAAAAATTTTTGTAAATAATGTTTCCATGCTCATAGAATACTACCTTCTTTTTTTACCTTCAACAAATATTTGTCACAGTTTCTTAATATAATTAATGACCAGTCTTGAGAGATTTTGAGGCTTTGTTTTGGACTTTCGCTTGAGGTCTTGTTTGAGAATTTTGTTTTCTTGAAAACTTGCTAGAAGTTTTGCTTGAAGAATTTGCTTTGCGTGCATTTTCTTCGTCGTTTAAGTATTTTGCAGCACGTTTTTCACTCTTTGATGAATGTTTCTTTGCTTGGCCGTATTCTTTAATCGTTTTTGATTTCCAGTCTAAGGCTTGTTCTCTTTTAGAGCTTGCTTTTCGCCTTCTAGAAGGTCTTTCAGATGAAGATTTTTCTTTTCTATCATACAAATCTTGAATTTCATGGTATTTGGATTTGTTTAGAGCCGTGCCATAACGTTCAGCCAAAAGCGCTGTAATAATATTTGTAGGATGATGTTCTGAGCACAGTTTTTTTGCCATAGAAAAAAGAGACTCTTCATAAAGGCCGTTTTCTGCATTCTTAATACTTTCAAAAAGGTCTTCTTGAAGTATTTTTTTGCGTTCTGCCATAAGTTCATCAATAGAAGGAATTCTAGCTTTTTGAATATCTGATTTGGCTATTTTTTTAATAAATGAGAATTTTCTAAATTCTCGTGGTGTTACAAATGTTACAGCTAAGCCTTGCTTGCCTGCACGGCCAGTTCTTCCAACTCTATGAATATAGCTTTCTGGTTCATCTGGAAGGCTGTAATTGACAACATGTGTCATCTCTGGAATATCAAGACCACGGGCAGCAACATCTGTTGCAACAAGAATACTAATTCTATGTTCTCTCATTTTGTGAATGATAAGTTCTCGTTGTACTTGGCTTAAATCTCCATGCAAGACTTCTGCATTATATGTAGCTGTTATTAGTTTTGAACCAATTTCGTCACATTGAACTTTAGTCTTGCAAAACACAAGGCCATAAAAATCTGGAGCCATATCTATTGTTCTGCAAAGTGCTTCAAATTTATCTTCTTCAAGAACTTCATAGTATATTTGTCGTGTAAGAGTGCTTGTCATGTCTTGAGTTTGGACTTTTACAAGCTCATAATCGTGCATAAAAGTTTCTGCAAGACGTCTAATTGGTTCTGGCATTGTTGCAGAAAAACAAAGCATTTGTTTTTCTTTTGGCATTTGAGAAAGAATATTCTCTATGTCTTCAATAAAGCCCATATTGAGCATTTCATCGGCTTCATCAAGAATGCAAAAACGAACATTTTCAAGATTTAGCGTTCCTCTTTCTAAATGGTCTTGTATTCTTCCAGGTGTGCCAACTACGACATCAGCACCTTCTTTTAATCCCTTAAATTGAATGTTGTAAGAAGCTCCTCCATAGATTGCAAGCGCCCGTACATTTCTATTTTTCCCAAGGCTTTTAATTTCATCGCATACTTGGATACAAAGTTCACGCGTAGGAACTAGAACTAGAGCACCCACAGAGTGTTCAAAATTGGACTTTTTTCTTTTTTCTTCTTTTTTGTCATCGTTGTAATTTTCGTATTGGCAATCTAGTTTTTCCAAGATTGGCAGTGCAAATGTTGCTGTTTTCCCTGTCCCTGTTTGCGCTTGTCCTATTAAATCTTTGTGCCCTTCAAGAAGTATGGGAATACATCTTTTTTGGATTTCTGTTGGATGTTCAAATCCTTTTTCTTGGATAGCCTCTATGCTTTTTTGAGAAAGCCCTAAATCAATAAATTCTTGTATGTTCTGCATGTAGTTCCAATTTTAAGTAAAAGTATGCCGTAAAGCCGGATTGAGCATAACAGAATGTGAATGAAAAAACTATATTTTTTTATCTATTTATCAGAGGTTTT
>CAVDLI010000044.1:0-13831 GCA_963609725.1 bacterium
GATTGTTTATGATGGATTTCACATTATTAAGAACTACAAGCACATGGTTTTATCAGAACTCATAAAGACAGAACAGAGACGTTTACTTGAAAATATGAAAGTTGTAAAAAATGTGATATTTTAATAAGAGATAAACATCAAGTATGGATTAAAGTCTGTTGGATTTTGTGACAAAGTGAGAAATATGGCAACTATTGAACAAACATTCGCCCGTCTTCAAAAATCAGCTTTTCGTTCAAAGTTTCATTTGACAGAAAAGGATAAGCAATACATTTCTGATAAAGGCATGGATACGATTGAGCGTCATGCGGCGGACTTTGTCCGGACGCGACTGGCTCCGGCTAATATTCCAAACGATGGCAGACAAACTCCAATGCATGGACACCCTGTGTTCATTGCTCAACATGCTTGTGCTTGTTGCTGTCGTGGATGTTTGAATAAGTGGTATCACGTGCCACGGGGACGGGAGCTGACGAAGGATGAGCAGGAACGTATTGTGAAGCTACTTATGGCTTGGATTGCAAATCAGATGAAAAATAATCAGATGAAAAATAATCAGATGAAAAATGATTTGGAGAAGGGTATAGAAAACGGCGACAAACGATGACAAAAGAGAGTCTTGGCAAAACTGCAAAAGAGGACAAAAGAGAGTCTTATGCAAAATTGCTATTGCAAGAAGAAGCCTTTTCTTACAAGCTCAGTTGTATTGCCTTCACAATTTGTTGCAAAAATAGAAAGTTTTTCTTCTAGCCTAAGAGCCAGTGTGTATAAACTTTTGTTAAAATATTGAGGTATGAGGCTTTCTTCTTCAGGCTCTTTTTCAAGTCCTTCTATGACAGAACCTCCAAGATGCAGTATGAACTCTTTATCTCTAAAAGAAAAATAACCGGGTTTTTTCAAATTTTCATCAAAATCTAGCAAAATATCTATTTCTTTTGTGTGGGTCCAGTCTGTAAGAATGCCGTTTTCGAAGACAAATGTACCTTCATATTCCTTTCCTAAAACATTTGCTTTTGCTTTGAAATGACCGTCTAGTGAGTTGCAATCTGTTATGAAAGATAGCATGTCAAAATCTAGTCCTGTAAGAAATGTCCTACCAGATGGAAGAACTTGAGTTCCACCTATAAAACGCGCTCCTTCTGGTACTTTTACTGTGAAATCAGTATCGCTTCCTGTTATGTGTAAAAGTACTGAGTCTGAATGTTCTAAATATTTTTTACGATAATCTGTAGCTAAAGTTTGCTCAGCAATATTAAGTGCAACTTTTTTGTGAAGTTTTTCCCATTTTTCTAAATCTTCATGAACAGTTGCTACACACCATGGAACAGATATTCTTCTGTTGAGCATTACAGGTTCTGCAAGATGTCCCATCTTTTGAACAGCTACGAGGTCTTCTTTATCAATAGAGAGGTCAAGAAGAGTAGTATCCTTGGAAAGAGCCTTAGTCTTAGAAGATGAAGAGTTTTCGTGTGAAAGTCGTAGCATTGCAAATCCAATGGGGTCGCATGCTGGAGGAGCTGGGTCAAATTCCAGTACTTGGGTTGGTTTACCATGGTTTGTTACAACAATCTTGACTATAGTTTTTGTGGTATTAAGTGCCATGTTTGCAATATCTTTTGCAAAATCCAAATCCTGTTCATCTGTATTTATGGAAAGAGCATCACCTTCTCTTAGTTTGAGAAGATCTTCAATAATAGCCTTTGCATAAGTTTCTTTTATATGCGCTGTGTTATTTGCTGTATTTTCAACTACATTATTTGTCATATCATTTTCAGTATTGTTTGTAGCATTGTTTGCTAGTTTATCTTTAGTATTGTTTGTAGTATTGCTCTCTTTAATTGGGACTTTTGTGTTATGCATAACTTGGATATTATCTTTAATTGTTATGTATGACTAGACAAAGTTGTGCTTGAATGGTATTTTTAGTCGATTCTTGAGCCACTGGGCAGAGGGGGTGAGATTATATGGCATTCGTTAAAGTTGACGAGACTGAACCTTTGGAGAAAGCAATTAAGCGCTTCAAGAGAATGGTTGAGAAAGAAGGCGTTATTCGCGAGTTCAAAATGCGCGAGTATTTTGAAAAACCATCTGCCATCCAGCACCGCAAAAATAAGGCTCTTGCTAGAAAGCAAATGCTCAAAGTCAAGAAGATGCGCAATTCAAAAGCTTATTAATTTTTAATAACAGAGATTTTTCAAAAACCTCAACACACAGAGATTTTTGCATAAAAAATTTCACTTAAAGGGCTGCCGTTTGGTGGCTCTTTTTGGTTGCATTTTGTTGCATTTGTCATATACTATATGTACTAAATGGGTTTACTAGTACAATAAACGACGCACGGCGAATAAAGCATCACGAACAAAACAATGCAAACGAATCATGATGATGACGCACGACAAGCAAAATATAAGCGTACTGGTTTGCTCAAAAAGTTAGTAAAAAACTTTAGGAGAAAAGAATATATGTCAAAGATTGTCATTGCACTTGGTGGAAATGCTTTAGGAAACACACCTTATGAACAACTTGAACTTGTAAGAGAGACAGCAAAGCCAATTGTTGACCTTATTGCAGCGGGTAATGAAGTTGTTATTGCTCATGGAAACGGCCCACAGGTTGGAATGATTAACCTTGGAATGGCAACAGCAGCAGAAGCAAAGGCCATTAAAAGTGATATGCCTTTCCCTGAGTGTGGAGCTATGAGCCAAGGTTATATTGGATATCATTTGCAGAATGCAATTGGCAATGAACTTGCCGAGCGCAAAATAGACAAAGAAGTTGCAACAGTAGTTACACAAGTACTTGTTGATGAAAACGACCAAGCCTTCTCACATCCAACAAAGCCGGTTGGTGCTTTCTATGACAAAGAAACAGCAGAAAAAATTGCAAAAGAGAAAGGTTATACAATGGTAGAGGACGCAGGGCGCGGTTATAGACAAGTCGTTCCTTCTCCAAAACCAATTGATGTAATTGAAAAAAGAGCTGTTGAAGGCCTTATTGCACAAGGTTGCGTTGTAATCACAGTAGGCGGTGGAGGAATTCCAGTTGTACGCAAAGATGGAAAACTATATGGAACTCCAGCTGTCATAGACAAAGATTTTGCATCTGAAAAACTTGCAGAACTCATTGATGCAGATGAACTTGTAATTCTTACAGCTGTTGAGAAAGTTGCAATTAACTACAGAAAAGAAAACGAAGAGTGGCTTTCATGCCTTACAACAACAAAAGCTAAAGAACTTGCAAGCCAAGGCCATTTTGCACCAGGCTCAATGCTTCCAAAAGTTCAAGCCTGCGTCCAATTTGCAGAAAGCAAACCTGGCAGAGTTGCAATCATTACTTCACTTGATAAAGCACTCCAAGCACTGCACGGAGAAACTGGAACCAAGGTTGTTTTAGGATAATCTTTTTTAAGCCGATATTATTGTTTTACGATTATGGAAGAGCAGCTTCTTCTATTTGAAGATTCTTATACAATAAATGATTTTTTGGACTCTTATGACCTCATCATTGGAGCAGATGAAGCGGGACGTGGCCCTTTAGCCGGTCCCGTTTGTGCAAGTGCAGTTGTTCTTCCAAAAGATTTTCCATTTGAAATATTAAAAGACTCAAAGAAAATGAGTGAAAAACGCAGGCTTGAAGTTGAGCCTGTAATTAAAGAAAAGGCTGTTGCATGGGCTGTTGCGTGGGGGACTGTTAAAGAAATAGATGAAATTAACATTCTTCAAGCTTCTTTACTTGCAATGAAGAGAGCTTTCTTAAAAGTTTGGGCACAGTTGTCTCAGGCAGAGAAAACAAAGTTTTATAATCCAATTCTTCTTGTTGACGGCAATAAGACGCCAAATGTTTCAATTACTTGTAAATCTATAGTCAAAGGGGACTCTAAAATTCCTGAGATTATGGCAGCATCTATTTTAGCAAAAAATGCAAGAGACCGTTTTATGTTATGTGCTGCAAAAAAGTGGCCCATGTACAGCTTTGAAAAACATAAAGGATATCCAAGTGCTCTTCACAAAGAGCTTTTGCATAAATATGGGCCGTGCCCAATACACAGACTTACATTCAAATATTAAAAACTGTTCCAAAGTAATTTATTTCATCACAGTTCCTTAGACAGTTTTGTGCCTTAAATATATGAGCTTGCACGCGCCACCTGTACACATGTGCACAGGTGATGCTTAACATTATACAAATTAGTTTTGATTGTCTTTGTTAGCGTGGACTCTCATAAAGTCTACAGATTTTTGAAATTCTCTTATGAATTCACCAAGGTCTTCAGGGTATACAATTACACTTTGGCGTATAAAACGACCCTCATCAGAAGTGACTTTACTTTCAACAATGTTCAGGTACATGTCGCCTTTGTAGTTTTCTTTTACATTAAAAAAATATGTTCTGTCGTTTGTAACGAATTTGGTAGAAAAAACTTCACCACGTTGACCCATAAGAAAACCCTCCGCTGTAACGTTATAAGATATAACACCATATAACCATAAAACAAAAAAACCACGCAACAGCGTGGCATTAAGCGCCCGACGGGAGTCGAACCCGCTTCTTCAGCTTGGAAGGCTGAGGTAATACCATTATACCACAAGCGCACGTACAGACACACTTATACTCAAAGAAGGGGTAAAACGTCAAGTAGGGCATGACAGAAAATGATTTATTATGCTATATTTTAGCCTAGTTGTCATAAAAATTTTGAGAAAATTTTGAGAGGTTAAAGTGTTCTTAAAATCAGTTGAACTATATGGGTTTAAGTCTTTTGCTGATAGAACCAAATTTGAGTTTTCTGATGGAATAACATCATTGTTAGGCCCAAATGGAAGTGGCAAAAGCAATGTTGTTGACTCTATAAAGTGGGTTCTTGGTACACAAGCATCAAGTGCTATACGTGCTGCAAAAAGAGAAGATGTCATTTTCAATGGTACAGATTACAGAAAACCCATGCCAATGTGTGAAGTAATTCTTACACTTAACAACGAAGGAAAATACCTCAATATAGATGCAACTGAAGTTGAAATAAAAAGACGTCTTTTTCGTAATGGAGATAACGAATATTACATAAATCACAATAGAGTTTTATTGAGAAACGTAAAAGAACTCTTTATGGATACAGGTGTTGGAAAATCTTCTTACAGTATTTTGGAGCAAGGCAAGATTGACCAAATTCTTTCTCTCAAGCCTGAAGACCGCCGTTACATTTTTGAAGAAGCATCTGGAATAAGCCGTTTTAAGAGTCAAAGTGAAGAAGCAAATCGCAAATTACAAAAGACTGATGACAACATGGCTCAAGTAGAGTTGCTATTAAAAGAGGCTGAAAAAACTTACAACTCAAGAAAAGCACAATTGGATAAAGTCTTAAAACACAGAGAGCTTTCTTCAAAAAAAGAAACTCTTGAAGTTGAAATACAGCTTTACACATTACAATCAATTTCAAAACTAAAAGATGTCAGACAAGAAGAATTAAACAAGTTAGAAGAAGAAGCCTCTTCTATAGATAAAATGCTAGACAGTGTGAGAGAAAATCTTGACCGCCAGCAAGGAGAAATAGAAGAACTTAGACAAAAGCGTGATAGTTTTAATGCGCAAGTTCATAGAGATGAGGAGAGAGTTAATTCAATTAACACAGAGCTAAGTTTTTACAATGATAGATTTAATGAAGTCTCACAACGAACTAAAGATGCACAAGCAAAAGCTCAGCAGGTTCAAGAAAGAATAGAAAAAGACCGTCAAAGGCTTGATGAAAAACAAGAGTCTTTGAATTCTACATTGGAAAACATAAGACTTACAGACCAAAGCATAGAGAATGCAAACGAAGAAATTGAGAAATTAAAAGCAGACAAAATAAGACACACTCTTGATATTGATGATTTTAATCATGAAATTGAGCGTCTTTCTCAAGAGAGAGTGGAGATAACACAGCAAATAAGTGACCTTGCAAATGATATTGCAAACAAGTTGGAAGAGAATATAAAAGGTAGTGGTTATAGTTCTGTATTGCGAGCCAAAGCTGAGAAAAAACTTTTTGAAGAGTTCACAAAAACAAAAAATATTTTGAGCCAAAGAATGAGTTTTTTACGTGAGCTTTCTACTGTTGATTTTGATTCGCAAGTTTTTTTGCAAGCAATTGATGATGCAAATGACTCACTTTTAGGTCAAATTGATGAGATAAAAGGCCTTTTTCAGGAATATAGCGGAACAATTCCAACATTCTTGGATGAGTTTACATCCCCTCAAGGTACACTTGCAAAAAAGAGTGAGCTTGATACTAGTCTTGAGAAATCTTACTCAAAAGAGAGCGACTTTCGCAGTAGAATACAGGAACTTTCACAAGAAATTGAGCGCCTTGCAAAAATGCTTATCTTAAAGGAATCGGATTTGAAAGATTTGGAAATGGATCGTGTTCAATTCAAATCTCAGGCCGATTCCATTCGTTCTTCAATTCTTGAGCTTAAAAGCGGATTACAGCAAATGGAATTTGATTTTTCAGATGCTTCTCATTCTTTTGAGGCCGAGCAAAGCAAGGTAAACGAAGTACTTGAAAAGATTGATGATGCCAAAGTGCGCAAAAATGAGCTTTTTGAAGAAATAAAACAAGTCAAAGAAAAGGTCAGTGCCCTCAATATAGAGATTGAAGAAAGAACATCTCAAATGCTTTCAGATAACACTCAATTTCAAGACAAATTCAACCGCAGACAACAGCTTATTGGAGAAATTGCAACAGGACGCGAGAATATTAGAAGTCTTGGCGAGCAAATTCAAAAAATATATACAACTTTCTTTGAAAACACAGGTAAAAGTTTACGTGAATTTGATAATCATGAGATAACAGCTCCATATGATGAGCTTAAAGCAGAGCTTGAGACTGTAAAACGCAAAATTCAGGATTTGGGTTATATCAACTATATGGCAGAAGATGAGTATAACGAAGCCAAAAAGAATTTTGATTTTTATACCAAGAATATGGACGATTTGACTCGTGCAAAGAATGATTTGCAAGAAGTTATTGCAGAAATCAAAAGACGCAGTGAAGAAATGTTCATTGAAACATACAAACAAATTGCAGACAACTTCCAAGAAATGTACAGCACTCTCTTTGGCGGTGGACGAGCGGAACTCAGACTTACAGAAGAAGATAATGTTCTTGAGTCTGGAATTGATATTTTTGCTCAGCCACCAGGAAAGAAGCTTTTGAACATGCAACTTCTCTCAGGAGGTGAACGTTCCATGACAGCTGTTGCACTTCTTTTTGCAACATACATGGTAAAGCCATCTCCATTCTGTATTTTGGATGAAATAGATGCAGCCCTTGATGCAAGAAACATTGGCGCATTCTTGCGTGTTCTTGAAAAATTTGATGATAAGAGTCAGTTTATAATCATCACTCATAATAAGAACACAGTCATGGGATCAAACAGTCTTCTTGGTGTTACTCAGCAGGAGCTTGGAGTCTCAAAAATGATAGGCTACAGGTTAGAAGACATAAAAGACATTGACAGTACGTACGATGAACTTAAGGGTTAATTTAAGGCAAGTTGAATAAAAGTTGAAAGTCTAATGATTTAATGTCAAATTGACATGTTGCATTAAAATAAGGATAATTTGCAAGTTATGTTTGATTCTATAAGCGATAAATTTTCGTCAATAATACGCTCTATATCTGGTAAATCCAAGATAAGTGAAAAAAATGTCCAAGATGCTGTTGAAGAAATAAAAGTAGCTCTTTTAGATGCTGATGTAAATCTTCGTGTTGTACGGCGTTTTGTAAACAGAACAATGGAAGAGGCTCTTGGAGATAAAGTCTTAAAGTCTGTTGATCCGGGTCAGCAATTTGTAAAGATTGTTTATGACAAAATGGTTCAGCTTTTAGGAGATCCTGACAACCAAGCACTAAAGCTTAAGGGTCCAGATACAGTTACTGTTATTTTAATGATGGGTCTTCAAGGTTCTGGTAAGACAACTACAAGTGCTAAACTTGCGCTTAACTTAAAAAAGCAGGGCAGACGCGTCATGCTTGCAGCTTGTGACCTTGTAAGGCCGGCTGCTATTACTCAATTACAAGTTTTAGGGCAACAAGTAGATGTTCCAGTTTATGCTGAAACAGACACTAAAGATGCTGTTAGAGTTGCACAAAATGCGCTCAAAAAAGCTAAATGGGAACAATATGATGTTCTTATAGTGGATACTTCTGGAAGAATGCATTTGGATGAAGATTTAATGCAAGAAATCCAAAATATTAGTAAAGCCATTCATCCAGATGAAACACTCTTTGTTGCTGATGCAATGACAGGCCAAAATGCTGTAAGTATAGCGCAAGAGTTTGAAAACAAAGTAGGTATAACGGGTGTTATTCTTACGAAGTTTGACTCTGACACTCGAGGTGGTGCTGCGTTATCGGTCCGTGAGGTTGTGGGTAAGCCAATTAAATTCATTGGTGTTGGCGAAAAGATGGACAATCTTGAACCGTTCTACCCAGATAGAATGGCAAGCCGTATTCTTGGTATGGGTGATATTGTTTCCTTGGTGGAAAAAGCTCAGGAGACATTTGATGCTCAGCAAGCTGAAAAACTGCAAGCAAAAATGGCCAAAAATACGTTTGATTTGCAGGATTATTTAGACCAGCTTGAAAATATGACCAAAATGGGTGGAGTTGAAAAACTTATAGATATGCTCCCAGGTGCTAAGGGAAATATTTCTGAAGACGACATAAATACTCAAGAATTGCGAAAAGAAAAAGCAATTATTCAGTCTATGACTATTCAAGAAAGACAAAATATCTATATAATTGGTCCGGCCCGCAAGAAAAGAATTGCAAAGGGTAGTGGAACGTCTGTAGGTGAGGTTGGACACTTACTTAAGAAGTTTGAAAAGATGCGGCTGAATATGAAGAAGCTCGCTAAAAATAAAAAATACCAGGCTGCTTTAATGAAGCAGATGGGCATGAACTGAGATTCGTTTAGGAGGAATTGACGTGAGCGTTGGTATCAGATTGAAGAGATTCGGTACAAAAAAGAGACCCTACTACAGAGTAGTTGTCATGGATTCAAGAGAAGCCAACAAGGGCAGACCACTTGAAGAAATTGGATTCTATCATCCAGTTGAAGCAGCAGAAAACCAGGTCAAGATTGATGCTGAAAGAGTTGCTTATTGGATTGGAGTAGGTGCAAAGCCATCGGATACTGTTAAGATGCTTTTAGTAAAGCAGGGTATCCCAACCACAGTTAAGGCATCTGTAAAGGACTGAACTTGTGGAGAAGGAACTGGTCGAATACATCGTCAGATCGCTCGTAGACCATCCTGAATGTGTAGAGGTCAATGTTGTGGAGGGCGAAAAGTCCACCATTCTTGAACTTAGAGTTTCTCAGGATGATTTGGGCAAGGTCATAGGCAAGCAGGGAAGAATTGCAAAAGCTCTTAGAACTATACTAAGTGCAACAGCAACTAAGACCGGCAAGCATGCAAGCCTTGAAATTCTGGACTGATTGGGTATGAAACAGGTCCTTGCAACCGGAACCGTTAGAGCCCCTCATGGTGTGAAAGGTTATGTCAAAGTTAGACCATTTTCTGATGACTTTGAACATTTCTTCTCACTTAAGGAAGTAACTTTACAACGTGATGGGAAACTTAGGAAAGTTGAAATTGAAAGTGTTCAGAACCATGCTGGAGAACTTCTTCTAAAGTTCAAAGGTATAGACAGTCCTGAAGATGCTCGTTTCATTTCCGGATGGGATATTCTGGTACCCAGAGAACAGGCCAGCAAGTTAGGCAAGGGAGAGGTATACACAGCAGACCTTTTGGGTATGAAGCTGGTATATGATAACGAAGAAGTAGGAAGTGTGGTTTCTACAGTGGATGGAGCTCAAGCGCTTTTACTTGAGGTTCTTGCACTGGATGGGAAAAAATACTTTGTTCCATACCTTAAGGGGATTTTTGTGGACGATGTAGATATCCAAAATGAGACCATAAGACTCTTAAAGAAGGAGTTACTTGGATGAAAATTGAAGTCCTTACACTCTTTCCTGAGATTATGAGGGGCTTCTTCACGAATTCAATCATGGCACGTGCTGTCAAGGCTGGGATTGTTTCCTACGACCTCATAGATTGGAGGGCTTTTGCGCTTGACAAGCATCACAGATGTGACGATTCACCCTTTGGTGGGGGTGCAGGCATGGTCATCAAACCTGAACCGCTCTTCAAAGCTCTGGATAGCGTTGATGCTATGAACAAACGGGTTGTCTATGCTTCGCCGTCTGGTAGGCGATTGACACAAGATTATGCAAAGGCTTTAAGCCAAGAGTCTGAGCTAGTCTTTATTTGCGGTCATTACGAAGGTATTGACCAAAGAATAATTGATCGTTATGTAGATGACGAAATAAGCATTGGTGATTACGTTGTGTCTTCAGGGGAAGTAGCTACCCTGGTGATAATTGATGCTTTATATAGGCTAATAGACGGAGTTATCACAGATTCTTCGCTTGACGAAGAGAGCTTCACCGGACCGCTATTGGAATACCCACAGTATACGCGTCCGGAGACCTATTGCGGAATGTCTGTTCCTGATATATTATTGTCAGGTCATCACGCCAACATAGAGAAGTGGAGGCTACAAAAAAGGCTTGAAAAGACTTTGTCAAACAGGCCTGACCTGCTAGAAGGTGCATCTTTTGATGAAAAAACTAGCAAGTTGCTAAAAGAAATTAAATTGACCAAGGGGTTAGATTAAAATGGACTTGATTAAGGCTATTGAACAGGAACAAATGAAGCAGGATGCTGAAAACTTCCACATTGGAGATACTGTTAAGGTTTACTTCAAGATTGTTGAAGGCACAACTGAAAGAATTCAGGTTTATGAAGGAACTGTTATTGCAAAGAACAATTCCGGAATTAGACGTACATTTGTTGTAAGAAAGATTTCTTATGGTGTTGGTGTTGAGAGAATTTTCCCTCTTCATTCTCCAAGAGTTGAGAAAGTAGAAGTTGTAAGACGTGGTCGTGTTAGAAGAGCTAAGCTTTACTATCTTAGAGATAAACTTGGTAAGGCAGCTAAAGTTCCTGAGCAGATTCGCGGACACAAAGGAATTTGAGTTACTTTTCAATCAGTTTTTATATAAAGGCGGAAAGGCAATTAAGTCTTGTCCGCTTTTTTTATTACAGTTTATTGTTATGGTTTTATACTTATGAACTTAAAAAACAGCAGGCAAAAAGGCAGAGAGTGTGAGCAAAAAGTTGCTGATTATTTGACTTCTTGTGGATATGTTATTCTTGAACAAAATTACTCATGTAAGATGGGTGAGATTGATATCATAAGCTTAAAAGATGATGTTTTGTGCTTTGTTGAAGTGAAAAGCTTGCCAAGTGGGTGGCATTTAGAAGATCTTTCCAAGATGGTTGATTTTCAAAAACAAAAAAGAATTAAGTTGACGGCAACCCAGTATTTGAATACTGTTGATTTAAGTGAGCGGTTTTGCAATGTTCGTTTTGACGTTGCTGCTGTGCTAGGGACTGAAGTTTCTTATATTGAAGGAGCTTTCTAATGGAAAATAAAAAAAGAAAAAAAATTAAAAGTGCTAGAAGCACAAATGAATATATTCAATCAAAACAAAGAAGTAGAATGTATTTTGATGATGTTGAGGTTCCTCAAGTTGTTGAACCCAGACCTGACTGTTGTCTTTGCGGTCAGCCAATAGAACTTATCAGTGAGGCTATAAGTGAGCCAAATGGCGGTTTTAGTCATTTTGATTGTGTTATTGAAAAACTCAAAGAGCGTGAACACGTTATTTCTCCAGATTCTGTTTCTTATGTTGGTCATGGCAGTTTTGCTGTTGTTTCAAAAGATGAAAATGGCAATTATGTTATAAAAAACAGAATTCAATATGAGAGTAATGACGATTATTCCAGAATAAAAAAGCAAGTGGAAGAGGCTAAAAGATGAGAAAGAACTGCGCAATGCTTCCAGGTACTTTTGACCCTCCAACTCTTGGGCATGTGGATATTATTACAAGAAGTGCTTCTTTATATGACAAGCTGTATGTTGTTATTGCTGATAATATTGCAAAAAAGACATTGTTCAGTGCAAATGAGCGTCTAAATCTCTTAAAGAAAATTCTTAAAGATTATGACAATATTGAGATTTTGTGTTGGCAAGGTCTTGTTGTTGATTTTGCAAAAAAGTACGACGTTGGCGTTATGATTAGAGGCGTTAGAGCCTTGGTTGATTTTGGATATGAGTTTGAACTTGCAGAAACCAATAAGCAAATTTGTCCTGATATTGAAGTCTTATTTATGCCTACAAATCCAAACTTCTTTCTTTTGAGAAGTTCTGCAATAAAAGAAATGGCATCTTTTGGGGCCGATATTTCTTCTATGGTTCCAAGTGTTGTTATAGAAGCACTGGAAGAGAAAATGAAAAAGACAAACTAGTAAGGTTTTTAGTATCCTTGCAAAGTTGCTTTATGTTTCAAGTTTTTTGCAGCCCCTTTACGTTGGATATTTCTTGCCCTTCTCTTGTCCATAAACAAGAACATGTTATGTTGTTGACTTAAACAATGTTTTTCTATATTCTCAGAATGTTGTAAAAATAAGAATAAGAGGTAGAATATGGCGACACCAAAATATAAAACATCAAAAGCAAAGGCTGCATCAAGAAAAGCTGCTAATATGAAGCTTCAAGCTCCTACACTTTCAAAGTGCACAAAGTGCGGTCAGCTCATCCTTCCTCACCGTGTATGTCCTCAGTGTGGTTATTATAAGGGTGTTCAAATTATTAATCCGGAGGAGTAATCAATGGACAAAAATGTTATTTTTGATAAAGTGAAAGCTATTATTGCTGACAAACTCGCAATTGATGAAGATTCAATTACAATGGATTCATCATTTGTCAATGATCTCAAGGCTGATAGCATGGATATTTTGGACCTTGTAAGTGGCTTTGAAGAGGAATTTGACTTAACTGTTCCAGACGAGAAGGGCAGAACCTTTGAGACTGTGAGAGACGCTGTTGAGTATTTGTCAAAAGTCCTTTGAGAATGTCTATTTCAAAAGTAAAAGAAGCTCCTGCAATCCCAAAAGAAAGGGTTGAGGAGCTTTTGTTTTTTCAACGCAAAGTAGGCCTTAAATTTAATGATATCTCTCTTTTGAACAATGCTTTTATTCACTCGTCTTATGCAAATGAAAATAAAAGTCATAATATTCAAGATAATGAAAGATTAGAATTCTTGGGAGATAGTGTCCTTTCTGTTGTTGTTTCTCAATGGTTATATAAACATCTTGAAGGTGATGAAGGAGAATGCACTAGAGTTAGAAGTGCTGTTGTAAGTGAAGACTCTCTTTCAATTGTTGCAAAAAAACTTGAATTAGATCGTTATTTAATAATTGGCCATGGAGAAGAGTTAACCGGTGGTCGTTTTAAGAAAGCAATTCTTGCAGATTGTACAGAGGCTGTGTTTGCAGCTATCTTTTTAGACCAGGGTTTAGAGACTGCAAGTTCTTTTATTCTTGAAAACTTAATGCCCATTATGCAAGATGTTATCAATGATAGGTTTAAGAAAGATTATAAAACACTACTTCAAGAGTATGTGCAAAAACGTTATAAGAAAGTTCCCTCTTATACTCTTGTAAAAACAGAAGGTCCAGAGCACAACCAAATTTTTCATTATACTGTTTCGTTTCACGGTTTAACTTATGGCCCTGTGGGTGGGCATAACAAAAAAGATGCTGAGCAAAATGTTGCAAAACTTGCTTGGGATGATATCCATCAAAAGTAGTAAAAAATTGTGTTGAGAGGTTTTTGCAAAACTGTCTTCATGAATCTTGGCTTTGCCTTTTCGGCTAAAAG
>CAVDLI010000045.1:0-13485 GCA_963609725.1 bacterium
CTTGTCTGGGATTTTTTATTATTACACAAATAAAATCACATAATTTTCATGTAATTTTTAATTTTAAGTTCTAAGAATTTAACAAAAAATTCTCTTAAAAATTTCACTTTTTCAAAATTTTTAAGTTTCTAGGTCTTTTTTGAAACTTTTTCCAAAACATAGAAAAACCGCATTCTAGATACCTAAAACGCGGTTTTTGAGCCTTGTTACTGTTAATAGTAACAGAATAATATGACATTTTTGACCATTTTTTTCACTCTAAAGAGTCCTCTGAAACATCATTTTTGTTTGTTCCTAGTTCGGAATAATTTTTGTTTTCAAGGCTTTCTTTTTCAGAGTTTTCTGTTACAGAATTTTCTTTTTCATCTCCTAGTTCCTCGCTTTCTTTTGGAACATTTTCTTCAACTTCATCTTCTTGATAGTCAGTTACTGTCATTGCAACAATGAAATCATCAGAAGTTTTCATTTTAACAATGTTTACACCAGAAGCATTGCGCCCTTGAGATGAAATACCGTTTACATGAGTTCGTATAGTTTGTCCTTTTTTAGTAATACAAACCAAATCATTCTCATCATTAACTGCAAGTGCTGAAACAAGATACGTGTCATTTGAAAGCTTGTAAATGAGCTGTCCCATAGTTCCTCTTCCATGAGATTTGAACAAGTCAAAATCAACTTGCTTGCCTTTTCCTGTTTCAGTAACAAGAACAACGTTTTTACCTTCTTCAACTTTTACAAGTCCAATTACTTCATCGTCACTTGCAAGTTTAATTCCTCTCACTCCATGTGCAGTTCTTCCCATAACTCTTACATCATTGACATTAAATCTAAGACCTTTGCCTTTCTTTGTAACAATCATAGCTTCATCATTAGGATGTACAAACTCACACTTAATAAGGGAGTCTCCCTCATCAAGAACAATTGCTTTAATTCCGTTCTTTCTTGCGTTGATAAAATCATTCAAAGCAACTTGTTTTACAACTCCAAATCGTGTTGCCATAAGGATATATTCATCATCAGCAAAATCTTTGAAGTCAATAATTGCAGAAACACTTTCTCCTTGTTCCATCTTTGGAAGAATTGCTTTAAGGCTTGTTCCTTTTCCAACTTTTTGGCCTTCTGGGAGTTCCCAAACTTCTAAGCAATATGCTTTTCCAAGATTTGTAACAAACAAAATATGGTCATGAGAGAAAGCAGAGAACATATGTTCAACAAAATCTTCGTCTCTAAGAGATGCTCCTTTAACGCCTTTTCCTCCTCTTCCTTGAGACTTGTACTCATCAGCAGGAACTCTCTTAACAAAACCCTTGTTTGTAATAACGACAACAACATCTTCTTTTTTGATGAAATCTTTATCTACAAGTCCACCAATCTCTCTCAAATCAATTTCTGTTCGTCTGTCATCGCCGTATTCAGCACAAAGCTCATGTATTTCTTTTTCAACTTCTTGCATGAATTTAACGTTGTCAGAAAGCAAATCTCTAAAGAAAGCAATTTTTACTTCAAGTTCAGCAAGTTCATCAATTATTTCCTGTGTTTCCATGTGGCTTAACCTGCCAAGGCGCATTTGAATAATTGCAGTTGCTTGTTTATCAGAAAGCCCAAATCTAGCTTGTAATTTTAGAGAAGCATCATTATTGTCATTAGCTTTTTTGATTATTTCTATAACTTCGTCTATGTTTTCAAGACCTGTTTTAAGACCAAGAAGAATGTGCTCTCTTTCAAGTGCTTTATTCAAATCAAAATTAGTTCTTCTTCTAATAACGTCTTTTCTGTGCTCAAGATAGCAAGAAAGAATGTCTTTAAGATTAAGACATTTAGGTCGTCCGTCTACAAGTGCTAAGTTATTAACATTAAAATTACTTTCAAGCTGCGTATTCCAGAAAAGATGGTTTACAGCAATCTCTGGAACAGCATCTTTTTTAAGCTCAATTACAAGTCTAATTCCATCCTTGCCAGACTCATCACGAACTTCTGAAACATCTTTTAGAACATCGTCTTTTCTTAATGCTTCAATGTGTTTTACAAGCTCAGCCTTGTTGACTTGATAAGGAATCTCTGTGAAAACAATTGCATCATGAGTTTTATGCTCCTCTACATGATAACGCCCTCTCATTACAATTTTTCCACGACCTGTTTCAAAAGCGTCTCTAATACCCTTAACACCACATATTTTTCCAGCTGTAGGGAAATCAGGACCTTTGATATAATTCATGAGTTCAAGAATTGTAATATTAGGATTTTCAATAAGAGCACAAAGAGCATCGCAAATCTCCCTTAAGTTATGCGGTGCCATATTAGTGGCCATACCAACAGCAATTCCACTTGTTCCATTAGCCAATAAGAAAGGGAAACCTGCCGGTAAAACTTCTGGCTCTTTTAAGGACTCATCAAAGTTTGGTACAAAATTGACAGTATCTTTATCTATGTCAGAAAGCATGAGCTCGCCCATTTTGCTCATTTTGGCCTCTGTGTATCTGTAAGCAGCAGGAGGGTCTCCATCTATAGAACCAAAGTTTCCTTGCGGTTTAATAACTGGGTATCTCAAAGAGAAGTCTTGAGCAAGACGAACAAGAGCATCATAAACAGAAGCATCTCCATGTGGGTGAAATTTACCAAGAACGTCTCCAACTGTTCTAGCACACTTTTTGAAAGAACCTGTGGACTTAATTCCAAGGTCATACATATCGTAAAGAATTCTTCTATGAACAGGTTTTAAGCCGTCTCTGACATCTGGAAGAGCTCTACTTACAATGACAGACATTGCATAATCTAAGTAGGACTTCTTCATTTCCTCAGAAAGATCCTTTATAAAAACTCTATTTTCACTATTTTCCATACATTTTCTCCAAAGCAAGTACCAAAATTAGGCATCAATTTGCGCATAAGTTGCATTTTTCTCTATAAAGTCACGTCTAGGCTCTACTTCCTCTCCCATGAGCATAGAGAAAACTTGGTCTGCTTCTACAGCATCTGCCAAATGAACTTGAGTTATAAAACGAGTATCTGGATTCATTGTTGTTTCCCAAAGTTGCTCAGGATTCATTTCACCAAGACCTTTGTAACGCTGTATTTTAACATTCTTTGAATCACTTTCTGTCTCACCATGAGTTAAAAGTATTTCTGCTTTCTCGTCATCATCAAATGCGTAATAATCTTTTCCTTTTATGCTTATCTTATAAAGAGGTGGCATAGCAAAATAGACATATCCGGCTTCAATGAGTGGCCTCATATACCTGAAGAAGAATGTGAGAAGCAATGTTCTAATGTGAGAGCCATCAACATCAGCATCAGCCATAATAATAACTTTGTGGTAGCGTGCTTTTGAAGGGTCAAAAGAGGATCCTAAACCGGCTCCAATTGAGTCAATTACAGGTTGCAGTTTCTCGTTTCCCTCAACTTTGTCTTCACGTGTTTTTTCTACATTGAGCATTTTTCCCCACAAAGGAAGTATTGCCTGGGTTCTTCTGTCACGGCCTTGCTTTGCACTGCCTCCTGCAGAATCTCCCTCTACAATGAAAATTTCGCACAATGACGGGTCTTTTTCAGAACAATCAGAGAGTTTTCCAGGAAGACTAACTCCGCCTTTTTTACGCGCATTCTCACGTGCCTTCTTAGCTGCAATTCTTGCTTTAGATGAAGCAATGGTTTTTTCCAAAATTGGAATTACTAAACTTGGATTTTCGTCAAAATAATCATTAAGTTTTTGATAGACAAAACTATAGACAAGACCTTGAACATAAGAATTGCCCAATTTCATCTTTGTTTGACCCTCAAATTGAGGATTTGTTATTTTGACAGAAACAACGGCACTAAGGCCTTCGCGTACATCAGAGTTAAAGCCTTCCTTAAAATCATCGGACTCAAAAAAAGCCTCTGCATTCTTGCTCTTCCCAATAAATTCTTTCAAATGCAAAGAAAGCTGATTTCGTATTGCAGCCACAAGTCCAGTTGTAAAACCAATAAGATGTTTTCCGCCTTCTCTTGTGTTTATATTGTTGGCAAAAGAGTGAAGATTTTCGTCAAAACGGTCGTTATACTGCATTGCAAATTCAATAATTGCAGCTCCGTTGTCGTTGGCTCTTTCTCCTGCAAAATAAAGTGGTTCTGTTCCCTCTGGAATAATCTTTTTGTTATTGTTTATAAAACTAACAAAATCTTTAATTCCACCTTCAAAATGGAAAACTTTTTCTTCTGGGTTTTCTTCTCTGTTATCAATTGCTGTGATTGTAATTCCTTTGTTAAGGAATGCAAGTTCTCTGAAGCGCTCACAAAGAATTGAAAAGTTAAAATTATCACTTTCCATTATACTGGTATCGGGATGGAATTTGATAATGGTTCCAACTTTGTCAGTTTTGCCAACTTTTTTAACAGACTCTACAGGGACACCAAAATGATATTCTTGCATGTACTGGTCTGGATTTCTGTTAACAACAGCTTGCAAGTAATCAGATAATGCATTAACAACACTTACACCCACACCATGAAGACCACCGGATACTTTATAAGCTCCACCGTTAAACTTTCCACCAGCATGTAAGTGACAAAGTGCAACTTCAAGTGTGCTTATTCCCTCTGTTGGGTGAATATCTACAGGTATTCCTCGTCCGTTATCTTCAACTGTTACAATATTTCCTTTATCAATTGTAACTTTAATTGTGTTGCAGTAACCGGCAACAGCTTCATCAATTGAATTATCTACAACTTCATATACAAGGTGATGAAGTCCTTCTGGTCCTGTTGAACCTATGTACATTCCAGGTCTTACACGAACAGCTTCAAGTCCTTTAAGAACCTGTATGTTTTCACCTGTATAATGCTCAGATGCATGTGCCATTTCCATGATGTCTTCATTAATATCATTTTTTTCAGGCACAGTCATATTTGGATTCTTTTTCTCTTCATTCATTGAGTTAAAATCCTTCCTCTATAATTATTCTCTCACTAGTATATATTATTATAGGGGTCTATCTCAAGCACTTGGAAAATTGAAAAAAGCTTGAAAGTTTTTTTGCAAAAGCATCTGAAACTTGTTAAAACCTTTGCTCTTTTTAACCTTGAAAACTACACAAGTTGCGTTATATTATTCATACCATGCCAAGTAATAGCGAACAAGATTATACATTATGGGAAAATACTATATCCCAAATAAAAGACTCACTACCAGAAAACGATTTTTCGTCTTGGTTTTCACGTCTTTCTTTTGGTGAAATAAAAGACTCTGTTATTACGTTATACTTGCCATCTGCATTTTTCAAAGACAAATTTGAAGAGAGTTTCAAAACAATTATAGAAAACACAGTAAGTGAACTTGGTGGAAAGCCTTATAAAGTTTCATTTGTAATAAAAAAAGGGTCTACTTTAGCTAAAACAAGTGAAAAAAAAGATGGAACCTTACAAAAAAGGACATCTTCTGAAAAGATTGATAAAACAGAAAAAACATCACAAAGTAAAGAAAAACAAGCTAATGATTTAATGTTTAATCCTTCTTATACTTTTGATTCCTTTGTTTCAGGAGATAACAGCAGTTTTGCTTATAATGCATGTTTAGCTATAGCAAAAAACCCTGGAAGTGCTTATAACCCCTGTCTCTTATATGGGGGAGTTGGTCTTGGAAAAACACACTTAATTCAAAGCATTGGAAACTACATAAGAAACACAACACGTCAAAAAGTTTTGTATGTAACAGCAGAAAATTTTACAAACGAATTTATACAGTCTGTAAATGACAAAACTTTACAACAGTTCAAAAATAAATACAGAAAAGCTGATGTTCTTCTCATAGACGATATACACTTTTTACAAAACAAAGAAGGTACTCAAGAAGAGCTTTTTAATACATTTAATGACTTGTATGAAAGTGGTCATCAAATTGTTTTTACTTGTGATAGACCTGTTGAAGAACTCAAAGGAATAACAGACAGACTTAGAAGCAGGTTTGAAAGAGGTCTTAATATAGACCTTTTACCTCCTAATTATGAAACAAGAGTGGCAATTTTAAGAAGAAAATGTGAAGAAAAAGGCGTTATTTTAAGTAATGATGTTCTTGAATATATTGCTTCTAATATTTCTAGTAACGTAAGAGCACTTGAATCTTGTCTTACAAAACTTATTGCTTATAGTACATTGCTTCATAAAGATATTTCATTAGAAATAGCTCAAGAACAGCTTAAACCAATTATTAATTCAAATAATGATTCTTCTGTCATTTCTATTGATTTAATAGTGAAAACTGTTTCTTCTTACTTTAATGTATCTCCTTTTGATATAAAGGGTAAAAGTAAAAATCAGTCTGTAGTTCTTCCTAGACAAATTGCTATGTATTTATGTAGAAAACTCACTGATTTTTCTACAACAGAAATAGGATTAGAATTTGGAGGAAAAAACCATACAACAGTTATGTATAATGTTCAAAAAGTTGAATCAAAACTTAAATCCTCTGAAAATGACCTTATATCTGTTATTGGAAAACTAGAAAGCCAAATAAAAACAGAATCAAGAAAATAGAGAGTTTTTTAAAAACTGTCTTCATAAAACTTGCAATTATCCTGTTGATAACTTGTGTATATCTAATGTTTTTATGTTAATTGGAAAAATTATAAAAAAATATTTAACAACTTATGCACAAGATAAAGAAAAACTTTTTTATTATATAATTAAATGTTGCAATGAATTACTATTTTTTAGACAATTATTGTGATATTATTAAAACTACTGTTTATAAAAAGATTATATTGATACTAGGAGATAGTTATGAAGTTTGTTTGTCAAAAGAATTCTATTCTAAAGGAGCTTTCAAACGCACTTGATTTTACATCTCAAAGAAACACAATAGCTGTATATGCAAATGTGTGTTTGGTTCTTGAAGGTAATAATTTAACAATAAAAGCAACTGACCAAAAAATGAGCTACGTTTCTGAGATATCTGTTGATGGATTAGAAGATGGTTCTACAACTGTTTTGTGTGATAAGTTCTTAAATATAGTAAAAAATCTTCCAGAAACAGATATTTTATTTGAAACAAAAGAAGATAAAATTTGCATAAAACCAGAAAATCAGTCTATAGACTTCAAACTTAGAACCATTGATGCATCGGCCTTTCCAAGTCTTGATTTCTCAGACGAAAATTCTTTCTTCAAAGTTTCGCAAAAAGATTTCACTGATATGATTAACCAGGTTATTTTTGCTGTTAGCGATGACGAGTCAAAATTTGCAATGAATGGCGCTCTTCTTGAAAAAAGTGGGTCTTGTCTTGTTATGGTTGGTACTGACGGACGACGTCTTTCTTATATTTGCAGACAGCTTGAAAATAGTATTCCAGATTTTTCAAAAGCAACTGTTCCAAGTAAATTTCTTAATTTAGTGAAAAAAATGTCTATTTGTGAGGGTGATTTTGATATTTGTGTAAGTGAAAATACAATTTCTATTAGATTTGGAAGTTGTACAATATCTTCTTCATTGATAAAAAATGATTTTCCGGCATATAGACGTGTAATTCCAGAAAAACAAAGTAAGGTTTGTATTGTAGATATAGAAGCTTTGTCAGATGCACTTAAGAGAGTATCTCTTTTAGTTGAAAACAAATATAAGAAAGTTATTCTTGAAATGAATGATAATAAGCTTTCTGTTTACTGTGATGAAAGTGATGTTGGTGCTGGTAGAGAAATCATAGATTGTAAATATGAAGATGAACCTGTAAAAACAGCTATGAATTATACTTATCTTCTTAGTCCTCTTAAAGTTATGGATGGAAAGGAAGTAAGAATTGAATTTAGCGATCCAAGTAGACCATTTACAGTAAAATCTGAACCTGAAAGAGATTATTTGCATGTAATAATGCCAATGAATCTTAATTAAAATCATTTGACAGAATAAATTGTTATAAAATTATTATAAAAATGATTATAAAAAGTCTGTCTTTTACTGGTTTTAGAAATCTAAAAAAACGCAATGTAAATACATTTTATAAGCAAGTTATTCTCAAAGGTGAAAACGGTCAGGGAAAGACTAATTTTCTTGAGGCTGTTTACCTTGTATGTTACGGCTCTTCTTTTAGAACTCAAAATCTCAAAGAATTGATTTTGCATAATGAAAAAGCATTTAGAGTTAGTGCTAAATTTGAAGATGTTCAAGGTTTTGAGAGGGATGTAGAAGTTGTTTTTGATGATAATAAGAAAAAAATCAAATTAGATAATAAAGAAATAAGAGATAGAAAAGATTTAATTTACAGTCTTCCTTGTATAGCTTTTACTCATGATGATATTGAGTTTGTAAGAGGGGAACCAGAAAACAGAAGAAGATTTTTTGACCAAACTATGTCTATGTATGACCCTGTTTTTTTTGATGATTTAAGGCGTTATAAACTTATTCTCAGGCAAAGAAATGCAGCGTTAAAAAATCAAAATTTTTCCCTATTAGATGTTTATGATGAAAAATTGGCTTTATATGGAATTCCAATTATAAAAGCAAGAAAGGCTGTAATTGACTCATTTCTAACTATTTTTCCAGATATTTACAAAGCAGTTTCATTAGAAGACAGAAAAATAAGTATTACTTACAAACCTTCATGGGGAGATTTGTTGGATTTAGATACTATAATTAGTAAGCTTAAAGCACAAAGAGATGTTGACCTAAAAATGCTTACAACAACAAGTGGACCGCATAGAGATAGATTTGCAGTTGTAGATGAAAATGGGCCTTTTGTGAGCAATGCGTCTACAGGTCAAATGAGGTTAGCTTCTCTTGTTTTTAGGTCTGCACAAGCTGCTTTTTACAGACAAAAAACAGGTATAAATCCAATTTTTTTAATAGATGATGTCTTATTAGAGCTAGATGCCTCAAAAAGAGCAAGATATCTTGCATATTTGGGCCATTATAACCAGGCTTTCTTTACTTTTCTTCCAGAAGAAAAATACTTTGGTTCTTTTTTTGATATGAATGATGGAAATACTAAAGTATATAATGTTAAAGATGGAGAATTTTTGGATGAATAATAAGGAAAATGATACTAATAAAGAAAACATTTTAAGAGACAGATATACTCAAAAAAACAAAAATACTCAGAAAGACAAATATACTCAAAAAGATAAATACACACCCATTGCTCCAGAAGATCCAGTTTATGGAAATATATTTGTAGACCAAGTGCTAAAGAGGTTTGGAATAAATCCTAACGAACCAGCAACCCAATTAGCTATGAGGTGGAATGATATTATTGGAAATGAATTTTCTAAAAATGTTTTTTTTGAAAAAATAGATAATCAAACAGTTTATATTTCTTGTGACAATCCTTCGTTAGCATCATATGTTAAACTTAATGGAAACGAAATTATGAAAAAAATCATATCAGTATTTCCCGAGCTTGATATTAAAAAAATAGTAGTTCGTGTTACACCAAAAAGGAGAAAATAATTATGAAAGAAAGAACTTTTATTGCAATTAAACCAGATGCCGTTCAGCGTGGTCTTATTGGAAAAATTATTTCTAGGATTGAAGAAAAAGGTTATAAAATTGTGGCTCTAAAGATGATTCAAGTAAGTGAAAAACAGGCCGCCGAACACTACGCAGAACATATTGGCAAACCTTTTTACTCTGCACTTGTAAAATTCATAAGAAGCGCACCAATTGTTGGAATGGTTGTTGAGGGGGAAGATGTCATTTTGGGAATGAGACAAATTATGGGAAAAACAAACCCTTCCAATGCCGATGTTGGAACAATCCGTGGAGATTTTTCTCCTGAAATGAGTTACAATGCTGTTCATGGCTCAGATAGTCCAGAAAGTGCAGCAAGAGAGATTGCTATATACTTTAATGAAGATGAAATTTGCGATAATTGGAAGACTATGTTTGAAATTATCAAAGACAATATGGCAAAGTAATTACATGCTTGACCAAAACAAAGTATAAAATTTATACTCAAGTGCTCAGTGTGTTTTTATTAAATACACTATAGACAAGAAAATCCCGCTTTAAGCGATAAATTATGGAGATAAACCATGAGTTACAAAGGCAAGAGAACATATCAGCCAAGTAAAGTAAAAAGAAACAGAAAATTTGGATTCAGAGCTCGTATGGCAACAAAGGGCGGTCGTTTGGTATTGGCAAGAAGAAGAGCAAAGGGCAGACATAGCCTCACCGTCTCTGATGAGAAAAAGCCTTACTAAGAAACAAATTATTAGACTTAAAGCAGATATTGACAATGTTTTCAAAGCAGGAAAAAGAGTTTCTCTTTCCTGCTTTAAGCTATATGTTTGTGAAAATAATTTGACTTACAGCCGGTTTATTGTCATTCCTGCAAGACACTATGGTAATTCTGTTCAACGAAATTTGATAAGACGTCAAGTAAAAGAAATTTGGCGTACAAATCAAGAAAAAATCAAAGACGGATTGGACATGGTTGTCGTTGTGTATCCTGGTAAAGCTTTGAAATATGAAGAAAAAGAAAGTACTTTATTAGAACTCTTTGGAAAAAGTGGCTCACTTGTGGGCTGATTTTTTGTGTTCAATATTTTCTTATTAGCAAAGTTTTTACCAACGATTTCATTAGGAGAACAAAATGGAAGGTAAAACACTTCTTGCTGTAGTTTTGTGTGTTGTAGTCCTCTTTGCGAGTATGTTCATACAAACTAAGTTTTATTCAAATTCAACAGAAGTCTCAAATGATGAAGAAATTGTAAGTGAAGATATTTCAACTGCAGTTGAAAAAGAAGAAAATAAAATTGTTGCATTAGCAGACAGCAATTCAAAAGAGACTTTCAATTACGAAACAAGTATCTTTGAGATAACATTTGACCCAGTTGGTGCAAGTATTAAGTCTTTGGTTATGAAAGACCATGCAAATGCAGATGGCCAACATGTAGATATTGTATTCAGGGGTGAAAATGATAACAATGCATTCTTGACTTATTGGGGAAGTGACCTGTCAAATCCAATAAAGGATACTTTCTCATATACAGTTGAAAATTCCCGTGTTATTTTCTCTCATGATTATAAAGACGCAAAAGGAAACATTTTTACTCTCAAAAAGACTTTTGAATTCAAAGACAGTGACTATTTGTTTGCTGTAACAGTAGACATAGAAGGAGACTCTTCATTTACAGGAATTGATGACAATGGTTATGCATATACACTTGCATATGAACCTCAAGTTGGGCCTTCTTTCTCACAAATGAAGAATAACAACTATGACTACAGACGTGTTTATATAAATAGTTACAAGGACAACGGAAAGACAAAGAAACAAGTTGTTAAGTTTTCAAATGGAAGTTTTGAGACAACAAATAATCTTAAATGGATAAGTCTTACAAGTAAGTATTTTACAGTTATTGCTGCTCCAGAAAGCAACGTTGCATATAAGTATACAGCATTGCAGAGTACAAGTGGGGATATTGCTCAAACTGACAGCATTTATCTTTCAAGACCGGCAACAGAAGCATCTTCAAGCGAGACTGTTTATTTCTATTGCGGACCACAGCTTAAAAAGTACCTTGGGTCATACTACAGTGGGACAGATAATGCTTGGGGCTTAAGAGATTTGAACCTTGACGATGCTATGGAAAGTGGTTCTTGGTTGGGTTGGCTTGAAACTATTCTTAAATGGGTTCTTAATTTGCTTTATAAAGTAGTTCCAAACTATGGTGTTGATATCATCTTGCTTACAATCTTACTTAAGATTGCTCTTTGGCCTCTTTCTAAGAAAGGCACTGAATCAACAGCAAAGATGTCTGCACTTAACCCTCAAATACAGGAATTGCAAGAAAAATACAAAGACAATCCACAAAAACTTAATCAGGAGACAGCTGCACTTTACAAGGAATCTGGCGTAAGTCCTTTAGGCGGATGTTTGCCTCTCCTTATCCAATTTCCAATTCTCATAGCATTTTATGGGCTCTTGAATAAGCATTTTGAGCTTAGAGGAGCAATGTTTATTCCAGGTTGGATTCCAGACCTTTCTGTTCCAGAGACAATAGTAACTCTTGGATTTAATATTCCTTTCCTTGGGTCAGAAATCCACTTACTTCCAATTATTTACACAGTTAGCATGATTCTTTCTATGTCTCTTACTAATGCGCAGAATAAGTCTGTTGCTTCACAAGGTAGTGGAATGATGAAGTTTATGACATATGGAATGCCAATATTCTTCTTCTTTGTGCTTTACAGTGCACCGTCAGGACTTCTTCTTTATTGGACAGTAAGTAACATTCTTTCAATACTTCAACAGCTTTATGTTAATAAAGTTGTGAAAAACAAGCCTGTTGTTGTGAAAAAAGAAGAATCTAAGGTTCCTGAAGCTGTAAGAAAATATCAGGAAAAACTCAAAAAGATTGAGGATGACAAAGCAAAGGCTCAAAAAGAAGCTGCAAAGAATGCTAAGAAAAATAAAAAGTAATAGAGGTTTTTGTAAAAACCTTAATAGAGGATAATATTATGACAAGAGATTTTGAAGGAAGAACAGAGCAGGAAGCTATTAATAAAGCTGTAGAAGAACTTCATATTGAAAGAGATGATTTTGATGTTGAAGTCTTAGACAATGGACGCAGAGGTCTCTTTAAGAAAGCTAATGTAAAAATTAGAGTTCACATTGATACTCCTAATGATGAAGATAATTCTACGCTTGGTCTTTATGAAGAGACTGAAGATGATAATGAAGATTTGAATTCTTCTGCTTTTGATGAAAATGAGACTCATGAAGAAGAGGAAGAGGATCTTGAACCTAATGAAGAGCTTGAAAATCAAGTATGCCAATTTCTTGATGGAGTTATCCAACACATGGGATATAGTGCTACAACAAAAGTTGTTTCTAGAAAAGGCAAAAAAGTTAATCTTTCAATTGAAAGTGATGATTCAAACATCATTATTGGAAGAAAAGGCAAGAACCTTGATGCTCTTCAAATTTTAGCAAATGTTTTTGCTGGTAAAATTGATTCTGAAAGAAAGATTATTGTTGATTCTGAAGCATATCGTATTAGACATGAAGAACAAATAATTAAGAATGCTTATAGAACAGCACAACAAGTTCGTAAGACAGGAAGATCTCGTCTTCTTGAACCCATGAACCCGTATGAAAGAAGACTTGTTCATACAGCTCTTAATGATGTTACTGGTATTGAAACAAAGAGCGAGGGCGAAGGACTTTACAAACAAGTTCGTATCATCTCAAAAAGAAGACGTTACAACTAGCAGAGATAGAAAATTCAAAGAAAAAAATGAAAAGACTGTTGTAAAAGGCAAAAAGCCAAACAACAGTCTTTTTTTGTCAATCTATAGGTTTCCAGTGGTTCTAAATTTATTGTTTTGTCCTACCTGAAGTTAAAAGTCCACAAAACTATTTACACTACCATTTACACTACCAGGAATTTTTGACTCTTAACACAAAAACAGTAAGAATGTCCAATTTTTAGGATTTCAATATACTTTGAACTTGCTCAATGGAGATTGATGCATATTGAGAAATCTTTTCAGTAGAAAGTCCATCAAAGTACATCT
>CAVDLI010000046.1:0-13459 GCA_963609725.1 bacterium
AGCCGAAAAGGCAAAGCCAAGATTCATGAAGACAGTTTTGCAAAAACCTCTTTAATGAGATTTTTGCAAAATACATATGTGGACACATGTATGAGAACAGACTGCCTCGCATATCAACTAGCAAATGGAGTTTTTTATATGCAAGCAGAAAACAACAATATAATCTTTGAAAAAACTATGTTGCGTAAAAAAATGCTTAACATAATAAAGAATGAAATAAAACCAAGTAAACAAGAAGTCCTGCAAAAAATAACAACACTTGAAGAGTATAAAAAAGCAAATATCTTAGTTGGATATTGTCCTTTGAAAAGTGAAGTGGATGTTTCGCTAGTACTTGATAAAGCTATTGAAGATAATAAAACAGTGCTACTACCAGACTTAGAACCAGGCTACTTTAGAAAAGCAAAAAAAGGCTGGGAAGATAATCTTATAACACTTGAAAATAAAACGAAAACTGTTGACACTAATGAGTTAATAAGTATAGTAGACGACAGAGTATTTAGCGATATATCTGTTGTCGTCTTGGTACCCGCTCTTGCCTTCACAAAGGACGGAACCAGACTAGGAAGAGGTTCTGGCTATTATGATCAATTATTGAAAAAAACTAGTGGCAGTAAAACAACCACAAAAATAACCACAATTGGAATATGTAGTAAGTCCCAACTCGTGGAAAAGCTACCCCAACAACCACATGACCAAAAAGTCAATATGGTTATCGCCTTTTGAATAAATATTGAAGTTCTTGAAAAACAAACTTTATAAAAGAAAATAGTTTTACAAAAACTTTATTCTTTTGGTTTTAATATATGCGTAGATTAATTAGATATGCTTTAGAGCAATGGAAATTATATTTGGTATCAGTAGTTGCCTTGATAGTGGGAGTGTATTGTTCAGCATTAGGTCCAAAATACATCCAAAAAATCATTGACACTTGTATTGTAGATGGAAAAGGAGAATTGTTTCTCTCTCTTGCTCTCCCCTTACTTGCTTCATACTTAGTGACGGGCCTTTTTAAGTATGTTCAAGAATTTTCATCAGATTGTATAAGCTCTGCCATGCAAAAAAGTATGAGGCGTGAAGTTTTCCGCAGTATAATGGGTGAAGACCAGTATTTCTTTAGAGAAAACAATCCTGGAGAACTTATGAGCCGTACAAAACAGGATATAGAAACTGTTGGCTTTTCTACAGGTTTTATTTTCATTTTCTTTGTAGAAATAATTATTCATGTCATTTATATGACCTATTGCCTTATAAAAATAAATGTAGCAAGTGCAATTGCATCTTTGATAATAATGCCAATCATTGCAGTTCTTGCAATTTTATCTGAACCTAAAGGTGTAAAACTCTCAGATCAAAGGTCTGATGACATTGCAGATATGAACCAAAGTGCCACAGAAAGCCTTTCCGGGATTAGAACAGTTAAAGCATTTGGAAGAGAAAAAACAGAATCTCAACGATTTGACAAACATAACAGGATGTTCTACAAACATTCTCTTCAACTAGATAATCTTTGGGCTAACTGGATAACCCCAATGGATGCTTTAGCTAGAATAATGTTGCTACTTGCAATTCTTGTATCTGGAATACAAGTTATTGCTGGAAAAATGAGTCTTGGACAACTTACAGCTGTAACGCAGTACACTAGTGAACTTTCATGGCCAATGATGGAAATTGGATGGCTTTTGACAGAAATTGCTTCAGCCCGCGCATCGCTCAAAAAAATCAATAAAATTTTAGATGCAAAGCCACAAATTGTTGATGGTCCAATACATCTAGACAAGCCAAGTGGCTCTCTTGAATTTGACCATGTAACACTAGAAGTAAATGGAGCTAAAATCCTTGATAATGTCTCATTTGATCTCAAAGATGGAAAAACTTTGGGTATTATGGGTACAACGGGCAGTGGAAAGAGCACTATTGCTAATCTTGCAATGAGATTTATTGACCCTACTTCAGGCTCAGTTAAAACGGGAGGAATAGATCTTAGAGAACTTGACCTTTACAGCGCAAGAAATGGTAAAGCAATTGTCACACAGGATATTTTCTTGTTCTCGGATACTATAAACGCAAATCTTGATAAAGGTATGAAAGGTCAAATATCACAAGAAGTCATAGAACAGTCAGCTAGAGATGCAGCTGCTCATGACTTCATTTCAAGCCTTTCAGAGGGATATGAAACTATCATTGGAGAAAAAGGAGTTGGCCTTTCCGGAGGACAAAAACAAAGAGTTTCAATTGCAAGAGCTTTAGCTTCTGGTAGACCTCTGTTGATTTTTGACGATGCAACATCGGCCTTAGACATGGAAACTGAAAAGATGGTTCAAAAATCCATTCGCAAACATGGCAAAGTGACAATGATGATAATTGCACACAGGATTTCAGCAGTTAGAGATGCTGATGAAATTATTATCCTCGACCATGGACGTATTTGTGAACGTGGTACGCATGACTCTCTTATGGCACTTAAGGGAAGTTATTACCATACGTACATGACTCAATACCCAGACGATTTGCAATCTTTGGAGCAGAAAAAAGAAAAATCTTCAAAGAGTGAAGAGACTTCACAAAAGTCTAAAAAAGACGTTCAAGGACAAAATTAAGAGGAATATATGGCTGTAAATACATATAAACAAGATGAGAAAGTCTCAAAGACTAGTAAGCGTAGCACTATGCTGCGAACTATGGCTTATCTTAAGGATTATAAAATTCAAACTGTCATAGCAATAATCATGATAGTTGCAGAAACACTCATTGTTGCAATAATGCCAACTCTTAGCCAAAGGGCTGTTGACGTAGATATTGCTAATGGAGATGTGCAAGGATTGATAAAAACATTGGTAATAGCTGCAGTTTTGGGCCTTGCTATATGGCTTTTAACTATGGGATATAAAAAAATTCTTGCAGCAGTAACAAATAAAATAGTATATGACATTAGAAAAGAAGCATTTGATCACCTTCAAACCTTGTCATTGTATTATTTTGACTCAAGACCAACAGGAAAGATTTTGAGCAGACTTATAAACGATGTTTCTTCTCTAAAAGACATGTTTACAAGGCTCATTGCAACTCTTATCCCAAACCTTGCTCTCATTATTGCTGTTGTAGTTGTTATGCTTATTCTTAATCCTGCTTTAAGTTTGTCGGCTTTTATTGTGCTTCCTCTTTTAGTAGCAAGCCTTGTTCTCATCATGGTGAAAGGATTTAAGAACTGGATGGATTTCAGGCAAAAGAACTCCAATATGAACGCATACACTCATGAATCTTACACTGGGATTAAGGTTATTCAAGCTTTTAATGCAGAGCCAGAAACTATAGAAGAAGGTGACAGAATTTTGGAAGAAGTCAATTCTTCATGGGTAAAAGCAGTTAAAAGGTCTGATTTATTGAATATTGTAATTTCTTGGACACAAGGAATTGGATACTTTGTTCTCTATCTTTTTGCTGTCAAATGGCTCAAACTTGGAGCAACATCTGTTGGTGAGCTCATTGCTTTTGCTTCATATATTTCTCTTTTTTGGCAACCAATTAGAGCATTGGCTGCTGCATTCAACCAGTTTACAAATCAAGTCACAAGCGCAGAGCGTGTATTTGAACTCTTAGACACACAATCTATTTTGCAAGAAATTCCAAATGCAAGTGTTCTTGAGGTTAAAGACGGAAAAGTGGATTTTGAAAATATTAATTTTGCATACCCTGATGAGCCAGATGTTGAAGTTCTTCACAACTTAACATTGCACGTAAATCCAGGACAAATGATTGCTCTTGTTGGTCCAACTGGTGCAGGAAAAACTACTATTGTCAATCTTCTATCTCGTTTTTATGACCCCACAGATGGCAAAGTTTTCATAGATGGACAAGATATTTCAAAAGTAACTTTGGCATCGTTGCGCTCTAATGTTGGAGTTATGACACAAGATTCATTTTTGTTCTCTGGAACAATAAGAGAGAATTTACTCTATGGAAAGCCAAATGCTACACAAGAAGAAATGGAAGATGCATGCAATAAACTTGGACTTACATCTTTCATTAAAATGCAACCTAATGGTTTTGATTCAAAAGTATCTCAAGAGTCACTGTCTCAAGGGCAAAAGCAACTTGTTGCATTAGCAAGAACGCTTATAGCAGATCCAAAAATTCTTCTTTTGGATGAAGCCACAAGTGCAATAGACACGCAAACTGAGGAACTTGTTCAAAAAGGCATGGCTATGCTAATGAAAGGCCGCACCAGTCTTGTCGTGGCTCATAGACTTTCAACAATAGTAAAAGCTGACCGCATTTTAGTTATTCAAGACAAAGGTATTGCAGAGCAAGGAACACACAAAGAGCTTTTAGAGAAAAACGGCCTTTATGCTGCTCTTTACAAATCTCAATTTGAAGAACTAGAAAGCTAAGAAACTGTTAAACAATTCAAATAATTCTATAAGAAACAGTGCATATAAATTAACTGGTCGCTACTTTTTTGTAACGACCAGTTAATTTATAAGGAGAGGAGGTTTTGTAAAAACCTCATAAACTTGCCAATTGCTTGGCTAGATGTATTTACTTTTTAATCTTTACTTCAATTTTCTTAGGCTGCTCTACTGGAGTCTTTGGAAGTCTAATCTTTAGAATCCCATTCTCAAACTCAGCTTCAATACCACTTTCATCAATACCTTCAGGGAGAGTGAAAGATCTATCAAATTTCACAAATCCGCGTTCGCGAACCAAGAATTTCTTATTCTCTTTCTTTTCATTTAACTTCTCAGAAGAAATATGAAGAACGTGTTTTTCAACATGAATATTCACATCATCTACTGTATATCCTGGAAGTTCTGCTTCAAGGTAGTAAGCTTTTTCATCTTCATATACATCAACAGATGGAATAGTACTGTTCTTAATGCCCCAGTTACCAAGCATGTCATTAAAGAAAGTATCAAAATCGTTTGCTGTATTTCTTGTCATCAAATAGTTCATATTAGACCTCCATGTCTATAAATCTTTGATTTGTCTGCCAGCCTTTGGCTCTCGCCTTTAACTGACATTTACTATGTAGCATTTAGTGTGCCAACTTCTAATAAATATTTACAATATAAAGAGTTATGATAAAAGCCACAATCAAATAACAACAGAATGTAAATAAAAATCCATTACAACAGAACTCACTTTGAGTCTTTTTGAGGCATCAAAATTTTTTAATGTTATTTTTTGTGTCACTTTGACACATTAAATTTGAAAAGTAGTAATAGTAAATGGATAACTTGCAAGTACACTTCTATACATTATATATTTTCTTTTTCATTCAAGAATTTGCGAATTTGGTTTGAAGAAAACCCCAACTTCATAAGTGAGTTAAATATATTGCTAGAATTTGAGATTATAGATTTCTTAGTTTTGGTTTTTGATTTTTTTGAAAGATTATTATATGCGTTCTCTAAAAGAGAAAAAACGTAATCGTCATCATACATTAAATCTAGAACTTCTTTGCAAACAGTTTTGTCTGCACCTTTTGCCATAAGACGTGCCATTAGAATACTTTTACCTTCTGGATGGCGCTTATTGGAAGACTTAACAAATATTTCAACGTACCGCTTTTCATTAAGAGAGCCGTCTTCTATTAAAGACGTAAGTACTTTTTCTATGATGTCATCATCATAGCCTTTTTTCAGAAGTTTGTTTTTGAGTTCTGCTTCGTTGTGCTCTCTAATGGAAAGATAACGCAAAGCATTTTGTTGGCATATAAAAAAAGGAGAGCCAACTCTCTGTGAAATTGGCTCTTCTCTCTTTTGTTGTTCCATATAAAACGAACCTGTAAGTTAACGTTTTGAGAACTGGAAGCGTCTTCTTGCTCCTCTTTGACCGTACTTCTTTCTTTCGACCATTCTTGGGTCTCTTGTAAGGAAGCCATTCTCATGAAGAGCTGGTCTGTTAGCTTCATTCTCTGAAACAAGTGCACGTGCAATACCATGTCTGCAAGCACCAGCCTGTCCAGAAGGACCGCCACCACAAACTGTGATAACAATGTCAAATTTTGAAAGGTTATCTGTGACATCTAAAGGCTGTTTAACCTGATATACACAAAGAGGATCTTTGAAATATTCTTCAAGTTCTCTTCCATTAATTGTAATCTTACCGTTGCCCTCTCTGAGGTAGACACGAGCGACAGCGGTCTTTCTACGACCAGTTCCCTGACCAAGATTAATGTTCTTTACTTCTGTCTTTGCCATCTTCGTACCCCTTAGAATTCAACCTTAATTGGTTTCTGAGCTGCATGTGGATGAGACTCACCTGCATAAACTTTCATATTGGTGAAAAGCTTGCGACCAAGAGGTCCTTTTGGAAGCATTCCTTTTACAGCATGTTCCATTGGATAAGTAGGTTTGCGAACGACCATTTGAGCATATGATTCTTCTTTCATTCCACCTGGATACATGGAAACACGGCGATACATCTTGTCTTGAGCCTTATTTCCAGTTACTGCTGCTTTTGCAGCATTTATGATAATAACGTAGTCACCCATGTCCTGATTAGGAACATATTCTGGTTTATTCTTGCCACGGAGAATATTTGCAGCCATAACAGCAACGCGACCAAGTTCTTTGCCTTCTGCGTCAATTAAGTACCACTTTTTCTCCATTGTCAGCGGTTTTACAAAAATTGTCTTCATTATAAACACCTGTACAATAAGTAGTAATGTTTTGTGCTGTTTCAAAACCCTTTGATGAGCAGTCTCTAGGTCAAGACACCTGCATTCATGACTTATCCACTTTGGAACCCCGTGGGAAAGGGGTTTGAGTTCCCCAAGTGCAAAGCACAAAAACAGCGCACAGATGGCATAATACCTTTTAATGACACTTTATGTCTAGTAGTTATCTATATGTTCAGTACTTATATCTTTTCAAAAGTGGCTGTTATTGTTGCAAAAGTACCCTGGCGCCCGCTGTCAAAAGTAACATCAACAACTTCCCTACCCGCAGACTGCCTTTTAGCTGTTATTGTACCATCACCAAAAAACTGGCTACGAATTCTATCACCAACATTAAATTCCACATTTGCATTCTGAGATGCAGTCTTTTGAGAATTTTTTTTAACAAGTACAGCACTTGGTTTTACAGCACTGTTTTTTAGTGCGTTATTATTGTTTCTTATATTGTATTTACTTGCATCAGATGGTTTTGGGCCACTTGGAGGTACTTCATAACTGTTATATCTACTGTTATAACTACCATAATGACTACCTTCTTTTTTACGATAACTGTCATATTTGGAATAATTATTATAACGGGGATAGACAGAGGTATCGGCCTTAAAAGAATTTGAAGAATTGTCGCAATCAAAATTTCTGTCTTGCCAAGTACCAAATCCAAAACCGTCAAAACCAACTTGCCTTGAGCGTGTAGTTCGTAAATCAGTGACATCTATGTGAGCATTTGCAATTTCAGAAAGGAACATGCTTGGCGTTTCAGGTTGAAGACTGCCCCATTTCATACGCATTGAAGCGCAAAACAAGTACAACTCTTTCTTTGCACGTGTCATAGCTACATAACAAATACGGCGCTCCTCTTCAAGGTCTTCAGATGTCAGCTCTTTGTTGTCTCTCAACCCCGGAAAAATCTCATTTTCCATACCGGTCATAAAGACTCTGTCATATTCAAGGCCTTTTGTATTGTGCATTGTAATAAGCGTTACACCTTCATTTGAAGTCCCCTCAGTTTTAGAGCCAAGAGAAGAAGAATCAAGTGATGCAAATTCAAGAAAAGCATTAATACCCTCTTGTCCATTGGAAAACTCTGGTAAAGACAGCATATTTACAAGCTGGTTAAGGTTGTCTGTACGTTTGTTAAAATCGTTATGCTCATCTAAATCGCGCTTTCTGTAATAATTAAGAAGTCCAAAACTATCTAACATGAGTTGTAACAAATCCCCATTAGACAAAGTTCCAAATTGAGATTTACATATATCGTATGATTGCAAGAATTGAGACAGGCCTGTAGCTGCAACACCTTTAATTATGCCATCATTTGTAACATTGCGTGCTGCGTACATTACATCTCCACCCATCATTGGATTATCATTTGCATATGCAAGAATTTTCTCAACGCTAGTATCTCCTACTTTTCTAGCTGGTTTATTTACCATGCGCTGGAAAGCAACAGTATCGCGAGGGTTTGCTAAAAGAGAAATCAATGCAATACAGTCTCTCACTTCTTCTCTGTCGTAGAACCTAAGAGAGCCAACAATGTGATAAGGGATACCGTTCATTATGAAACGGTCTTCAAAATCTTTAGATTGTGCATTAGTTCTATATAAGACAGCGCTTTTTCCGTAAGCTGACACGTCATGCAAGGCAGCTTTTTTTAGAATTTCAATTACTTTTGCAGCCTCATCATAACCACCATTTACATAAAATAATTGAGGTTTAAGCCCTCCTTGATTTGTAGCAACAAGGTTTTTAGGAGCTCTTGTCTTATTGTTAGAGATAACATCATTTGCAGCATCAAGTATACTTTGAGAGCACCTGTAATTTTTTCCTAAAAAGACTTTTTTTGTATTTTTGAACGCATTTGGAAACTCCAAAATATTCTTAACTTCTGCACCTCTGAATCTATAAATACTTTGGTCATCGTCTCCCACCGCACAAAGAAACGTTTTGGGGCCAACAATGTTTTTAAGTAGCATAAATTGCGCTGTATTAGAATCTTGATACTCATCTACCAAAATCATTTGGAAACGGTTTTGGACATACTCTTTGACATCTTTATTTTCTTCAAGCAGCTTAATTGACTTGATAATCATGTCTGCAAAATCAACATTTCCAGTCTGACTTAGTGCGCGTTCGTACTTGAAATACATATCTGTAAACTTATGGTCACGTGAATCTGGCTTTTGCATTTTATCTTTTAATACCCCGATTCTCTTGACCGCTTCGCTTATCTCTTTTTTGTTAACAGAAGGATACTGCTGAGAAAGCAGTGTTACACCGTCATCTTCATCATAAATCTTAAAATTGGGCTCAAGTCCTACCCTTGAGCCATATTTTCTAAGTAGCCATACACCAAAAGAGTGAAAAGTCTTTATCATAACGCTAGAGGCTTTTTCTTCACCTACATACAAAGAAACTCTGTCTTTCATTTCTTTACATGCTTTATTAGTAAAAGTTACAGCTAGAATACGATAAGGCTCAATGCCAAGTTTTTCTATTGCATAAGCGATTTTTGTAGTAATAACCCGGGTTTTTCCACTTCCAGCTCCTGCAAAGACCAGCAATGCGCCGTCATTTATCATAACAGCTTGTCTTTGTTCTTCGTTTAATTGGGAAAGAATTTCATCAATTGAAAACTTTTCGCTCATATCTTCACAGCCTCTAAGTCAACTCCATTTACTTTTGTAATACCACACTTATAAACATTGCCAGGTACCATATCATGACCCATTACAACAGTAAGTCCATCTACTTCTGGAGCCTGTGCCCAAATTCTTCCTATAGCTAAATCTTCACCTTCTATAAGCTCTTCAATAAGAACATCACATTCTGTACCTACAAAACTCTGCAATTTTTCTAATGATATTTTTTCTTGCAACTTTTGTAATTTTCTTTGCCATACTTTTGCTTTCTTGATAAGAGCTTTATGCTCAGTTTCATTTGTTAAATCCCAAGCATAAGTGCCCTCTTCTCGTGAATAAAGGAAAGAACCCATCCAGTTAAATTTGCAATGTTCAACAAATTTATAGACTTCGTCAAAATCTTCTTGGGAATCCCCGGGGAAACCCAACATAATTGTTGTTCTTATAACGCAATTAGGAAGTTTTGCTCTTATAGTGTCAACTAAATGAGAATATATTTCAAAATTACCCGTTCTTTTCATTGGCTTGAGCAATTTTGAACTTGCATGTTGGAATGGAATATCAAAATAAGGAATAATTTTTGGATTGTTTTTTACAATATCTAGTAATTCCAACGGGAAAGCATCGGGATGAATGTAAAGCATTCTAATCTTAAAATGACCATTCAAGTTTGCAAGTGTTGTTAAAAGCTCACAAAAATGGCTTTTGCCATCCCAATCTGTTCCATAAGCTGCCAAGTCCTGCGCAATTAAGTTGAGTTCTTTTATGCCTGTTGATATCAAGCGTTTGGCTTCTTTTATAACTGCATCCACAGGTCGTGAGCGCAAAGAGCCTCTAATCAAAGGAATTGCGCAATACCCACATCTATGATTACAGCCTTCCGATATTTTCAAATAAGCACTACCGGGGAAACTGAATAATTTATTTCTTTCGTCACTTTCAGCATCTGGATCTGGATATTCTGGCACAAAAACTTTTGTTGAACTCTTGCTTTTTATATTCTTTTTATCGTCATTTTCATCCACGACTTCTTTGACAAATTCATTTATATCCAAGAGATTTCTATTTCCAAATATGCCATTAGCTTCAGGAAGCTGAAGAGAAAGCTCATTTGAATATCTTTGTGCTAAACAGCCACTTACAATAATTTTTGCATCTTTGTTGAGTTCTCTTAATGCAAAAAAACTATCCAATGATTCTTCTCTTGCGCTTTCAATAAACCCGCAAGTATTTACTATAATTAGATTTGCAAGTGTTGCATCATCTACAAGATTCCAACCATCTTTCTCAAGATTATGTGCCAAGACTTCAGCATCTACTTGGTTTTTAGCACATCCTAAATTTTCTATATACAAGTTCTTTTTTTTGGACATGCTTTGAGTCTCTCTTTTCTTGTGGCAATGGTCAAGTGGCAATTTCTAATGATTATTGACACTTTTGCGCCAAGATGCTAAATTTCCTTTGCACAAAGTGCTTATGGCGATGTAGCTCAGTGGGAGAGCCCCAGTCTTACACACTGGTTGTCGTAGGTTCAAATCCTACCGTCGTCAAATGGGAGTCCAAATTTTGGGCTCCTTTCTTTTTGTGCACTCTCTTGCGTGTATTTGCACATGTTGGTGTATGTGGATGAGTGTAATCTAGACGGCATAACTGTACTCCAGAACGTGCCCATATGTTGACATGGGCTCTCTAATTTGTTTATCATCATCGTGTTTTGGGGCTGTAGCTCACCTGGCTAGAGCGATTGAATGGCATTCAATAGGTAGTCGGTTCGATCCCGATCAGCTCCATTTAATGGCTCTTGTTTGTTTTGACTACCTACAGGTGTAAAATTGGCAAGACAAGAACAAGCCAAGGAGCGATGTCCGAGTGGTCGAAGGAGCCAGACTCGAAATCTGGTGTGGGGCTTGTTCTCACCGTGGGTTCGAATCCCACTCACTCCGTAAACTTGAATTGAGGTAAGACCAAGAATATCGGCATTTTATGGTAGTATTTGCAGGAATCATCGTAATTGCATTTGCATGCACGATTTTCACAATTGTAAAAAACGCTTTGGTGAATGTTTGGTATGATGCATGGATTGCATTCCCAATATCATTTGGATGGTTTTTAGCTCTCACAGCTTTATATTTTGCACTACTATTTTTATTGTCACTTTCAGTCAACTTATCTAAACCGGTTAAAAAGAAAAGCAATTTTTATAGATGGATACTCACTCAAACAACAAAACTAATACTCATATTGGGAAGAGTAAAAGTACAAACAAGTGGCCTTGATAAAGTCAAAGATTTACCGCCATTTTTAATTGTTGCAAATCACAGGTCTAATTTTGACCCATTTTTAGCCATTGCATCACTTCCAAAAGCACAACTTGCATACATCTCAAAACCTGCAATTTTTCAAATTCCAATAACAGGAAAAGTTGCACACAAATGTTTTTTTCTTCCTATAGACAGAGACAACGATAGAAACGCTGTAGCAACAATACGAAAGGCTGCAGAACTCATAAAAGAAGGTGTTGTATCTATTGGCATTTATCCAGAAGGCACACGTAGCAAAACAGGTGAATTACTTCCATTTAGAAACGGAGCTTTTAAGGTAGCAAAATGGGCAGGCTGTCCAATTGTCATAGCAAAAACTACAGGCACAGAGAAAATTGCTAAACGTTTTGCATTAAAGAAAACTAAAACAACATTTGAAATCCTAGACGTTTTGACATCTCAAGAAGTCGCAAGTATGTCAACTTGGGATATTGGAGAATATGCACGTTCCCTCATGTTGGGAAATTCACCAAAAGAAGAAAGGAGAAAACTTGAAAATGACTTATCACGTTCTATATAACCCTCATGCCGGAAACGAAAACGGTTTAGCACAAGCCCAAACACTTAATTCAATACTTAAAAACGAAATCTTAAACTTTGTTGACATGACAACAATAACCAATTATGCCGATTTTTTTGCAAACACTCCCTTGGAAGATAAAATTATCCTAACTGGCGGAGACGGAACACTTAATAGATTCATAAACACTTGCAATGAAAACAATGCCTTAGATAAAGCTCTTATGCATGAAATTCTTTATTTTGCAGCAGGAAGTGGAAACGATTTTTTGCGTGATATTGCAGACGGCAATACTGAGAGGCCAATTGTCATAAACAAATATTTTGAAAACCTACCAACTGTTGAAGTAAAAGGAAAAAAATATTTATTTCTCAATGGTATAGGTTATGGCATAGATGGATACTGCTGTGAAGTTGGTGATACTCTTAGAGGAAAATCAACAAAACCTGTAAATTATACAGCAATTGCAATAAAGGGCCTTTTATTTCACTATAAGCCAACTAGTGCAACTATAACTGTAGATGGAGTAAAACATACTTATAAAAATGTTTGGCTTGCTCCCACTATGAATGGGCGCTTTTACGGTGGCGGCATGATTCCAACTCCAGCACAAAACCGCTTAACTGTTCCAAAAACCCTTTCTGTTATGGTCTACAGAAGTAAAAGCAAAATTAAAGCACTTATGCTATTTCCATCAATCTTTAAGGGTGAACACGTTAAGAACACAAAAGTAGTTGATGTTTTCACAGGAAAAGATATTACAGTTGAATTTGATAAACCTACTGCTCTACAAATTGATGGCGAAACTATCAAAGGTGTAACTTCTTACCACGCAACAGTATCTAAATGAAGATTTAGAGTTTTTTGCAAAAACTTCTAGTAGCTAAAACGGTTCTCTGTTACAAATTCACCCGTTTTTGCAAAATAAGTTTTGACAACAACTTCTTTGGAATTTCTATCAATAGAAAGTGTGTACCAATTCCCCTGACCTTCAAAATTAATGGGACCATTGGTTATGCGGGCATGATAAGCGGCAAGGTTCATCTCATGACATTTGTTTTTGTACTTATATAAGGCTTGCCCATTATGAGTGTGGCCTGTAAGTACAAGACACACAGAATTATCTTCCATAATTTTAGAGAACCTCATAATTTCAGCAATAGAGTTATTGCCAAATGCAATTAGACTTTGGTCTAATTTTCCACCTGTCATGATATTCTCATGTGCTAGAACAATTTTTATTGAGTTTTCGTCCTTTTTTAATGCTTGTTCTAAATAATCTAATTGAGTATAACCA
>CAVDLI010000047.1:0-13340 GCA_963609725.1 bacterium
TTGGGATGTAGTGTAATGGTAACACTGCAGATTCTGGTTCTGCCTTTGGGGGTTCGAATCCCTCCATCCCAGAATCCAGAGAAGAATGGTTCCATCGTCTAGGGGTTAGGACGGGAGATTCTCAGTCTCTAAACAGGGGTTCGATTCCCCTTGGAACTAAAGGGATGGCAGCTTCTACTTGAGAGGTTGCCTTTTTTTATGTACGATTGTCTCTTATGTACGATTGTGCTGTATGTGGTTGTGTGTTAAATGTTTAGTATCGTATGGGTGCAAAATCTCTATGAAGGAGAATAAAGAATGATTACAGCTTCAGATATATCTTTGTCATACGGAACGCAAGTTCTTTTTAAGAATGTTAACATAAAGTTTACTCCTGGCAATTGCTATGGAATAATTGGTGCAAATGGCGCCGGGAAATCGACCTTTCTCAAAATCTTAAGCGGAGAGATTGAGCCTGACACAGGTGAGATTATTATAACACCAGGCCAAAGAATGGCAGTGCTAAGACAAGACCACTTTGCTTTTAACTCATACAGCGTTCTTGATACTGTAATAATGGGATACAAAAAACTCTACGACATACGAAAAGAACGCGACTTGATATACCAAAAAGAGGATTTTACAGAAGCCGATGGTCTTAGAGCAGCTGAACTTGAAAGCGAATTTGCAGAGCTTGGAGGATGGGAAGCAGAGGCCGATGCTGGCGTACTTCTTGATGGTCTTGGCATTCCCGTTTCTATGCACGACAAGCTCATGAGTGACATAGAAGACAACATAAAAGTTCGTGTCTTGCTAGCACAGGCACTTTTTGGAAACCCTGACATACTTCTCTTAGACGAGCCTACTAACCACTTGGATTTAGAGTCTATACACTGGCTTGAAGATTTCTTAAGTGAATTTAACAACACAGTCATAGTTGTTTCTCACGACAGACACTTTCTTAACACAGTTTGTACACACATTGCAGACATAGACTTTGGACGTATTCAGCTTTATGTTGGAAACTACGATTTCTGGTATATGTCTAGTCAGCTTGTTGCAAAACAAATGAAAGATGATAAAAAACGCAGAGAAGAGAAGATTGCAGAACTCAAAGAATTTATCCAAAGGTTCTCTAGCAATGTTGCAAAAGCAAGACAAGCTACAAGTAGAAAGAAACTTATTGATAAACTCACAATAGATGACATACAGCCATCAAGTAGGCGCTTTCCTTATGTTGCATTCAAGCCAAATAGAGAATGTGGCAAAAACATACTGGAAATAAAAGATTTAACAAAGACAATAGACGGGCAAGTTGTACTTGATCATTTGAACCTGCTTGTAAATAACGGAGACAAAATTGCATTTGTAGGACCAAACCATTACGCAAAAACAGTTTTGTTTGAAATTATTTCAGGTCACATGGAGCCTGATAGCGGTGAGTATTTATGGGGAGTTACAACAAGTCAAGGTTACTTCCCAAAGAACAATGATTACTTGTTCCAAGAAGATATGAATATAACAGAATGGCTCAGCCAATTTGTTGAAGATGCAGATGAAACATATATTAGGTCATTCCTTGGAAGAATGCTCTTTTCTGGAGATGAAGCATTAAAGAGTTGTAAAGTTCTCTCTGGTGGTGAAAAAGTACGTTGTGTTCTTTCTAAACTCATGCTTGAGGGAGCAAACTGCCTTATTTTTGATGAACCTACAAGCCATTTGGATTTGGAAGCAATTCAAAGCCTTAACAATGGTCTTATAGATTTCAAGGGTGTTGTGTTATTTAACTCTCATGACCATCAATTTGTTGATTCTATTGCTAACAGAATTATTGAATTTACACCTAGTGGCATTATTGACCGCTATATGAAGTTTGATGATTATATTTCAGATCCAGCCATAAAAGCATTACGAATGGAAAAATATGGCTCAAAGAATTCTGTAGCATTATAAAGTAGGTACAAGACATGCTCATTGCTGTTGATATTGGAAATACAAATACTGTTGTTGCTCCTTTTGGTCCAAAGGGTTGGCTTGAGCAAAGTCGTATTAAAACAAAAGGTCCAAAACCAGCTGTAGAGTTTAAGGATACTGTCCAAAGTCTAATGGACAAAGGCCTTAGTTTTGAAAAAGCAGTAGTAAGCAGTGTTGTTCCATCTTTAACAGACGATATTGTAAGCATATTAAAAGAATTGACAGGCATTGTACCTGTTATTGTAAGCAACAAGATAAAAACTGGACTTGTTAACGAAACACTTCCTAATGAACTTGGTTCTGATATCATATGTAATTTAGCTGCAGCTCATAATCTTTATCCTAATGATTATGTGACTGTTGCTGATTTTGGAACAGCATTTACTACTTCAACAATAAGTCCACAAGGAAAGCTCCTTGGGGTTACTATTGGACCTGGAATGATGACATCTGTTAAAGCACTTTTTGAAAACACAGCACAACTTCCAGAAATAAGACTAGACTTGCCCAAAAGTGTTCTTGGATTAAATACAATTGATTCTATACGAGCTGGTGTTTTATATGGATTTACAGGCCAAATTACAGCAATTGTGTCTCAAATAGAAAAAGAACTTGGACATAGCGTTAAAGTCATAGCAACAGGCGGGTTTTCTCGTTATGTAACAGATTTTGTCCATATTGATTATGCATCTCTTAGTCATACTCTTGATGGTGCAAGAATTATTTGCAACCTAAATTCTTAAGGAGTTTTCATCTAAGAAACTTAAAAACGGGAACTTGATAAAATAATTTACCCGCACACGAATCTTGAAATTGTATCTGGTAAAATGGTGTACGGGGGGGGGGAATGTGTCGCTATTAGGTTATTTGTTCCCACCTTTTTTGTATGAACTGATAACAAATCTACGCCAAGAATGATAAGGGCAGGTCTATTTCTGATGATTGAAAATGCTGGGATATGGGAAATAGACCTGCCTTTAAGTGGTTGAATTCTAGACTTTTGCAGTTTTACAAAAACCTCATAAGAGCAAATTATATAGAGAGTCCTCAAATTAAGGGGGCTTTCAACACTTGAAATTCTATTGACAGTAAAAAAGCCAATATGTAGAATTTGATAGTTATTCTTAATGTATTGACAAAGAGGGTTTTATGTCAGGTCATAGTAAATGGGCTACAATCAAGCACAAGAAAGGCATCGCCGACCAAAAGCGTGGCCAAAAGTTCACAAAGCTAATTAAGGAAATTAGCGTTGCTGCAAAGATGGGTGGAGCTGATCCAGATACCAATGCAGCTCTTAGAACAGCCATTCTAAAGGCTCGTGCAGAGAACATGCCAAAGGACAATATCGAAAGAGCCATTAAGAAAGGTTCCGGTGAAATGGGCAATGCTGTGTTCATGGAACTTACATATGAGGGATATGCACCTGGTGGAGTTGCAATTATTGTTGATACTTTAACAGATAACAAGAACAGAACAGCTGCAGATGTAAGAAGTACTCTTACAAAGCTTGGTGGTTCTCTTGGTTCTAGTGGATGTGTTTCATATATGTTCCAAACAAAAGGTGTCATAACATATGATGCAAGCAAGTATTCAGAAGACGAAATCTTCACTGCTGCTCTTGAAAATGGTGCAGAGGATGTTGTAAGTGAAGATGGAACTATTGAAGTTACTACAGCTCCTGCTGATTTTGGTGCTGTTCTTGAAGCCATGCAGGCTGCTGGCTTTGAGCAAGAAAGTGCTGATATAAACAAGATTGCAGACACTACTGTTTCTCTTGAAAAAGAAAAAGCTCAAAAGGTTATGAATATTGTTGAAAAACTTGAAGATCTTGATGATGTTCAGCAAGTATCAACAAACCTTGATCTTCCAGATGATTTCTACGAAGACTAACTTAAGAAGACTGATTTAATCAAAGAGTGATTTATAGAGAGCATTATGGTAATACTGGGCATTGATCCAGGTCTTGCAAATACAGGCTGGGGCGTGGTCGATTTTGTCGGTCAAAAGTTCCGGCCTGTTTGTTTTGGTGTTGTAAATACTAAAACAACAGACAGGCTTGAAGATAGAATTGCATTTATTGCAGATGAACTTGGTTCTGTGGTTGAACAATATAACCCGCAGCATGTTTCAATTGAAGATATCTATTTTGCAAAAAATGAGGTATCTGCAATTGGCGTTGCAAAGGTCATTGGGGCTGTTTCTTACAAGATGCATCAGCTTAGTATTCCTGTGAGTATGTTTACGCCTTTGCAAATAAAGATTGCAATAACAGGATATGGAAGAGCAGAAAAGAAGCAAGTGCAAGAAATGTGTCGTCTTCTTCTTGGCTTGGACAAAATACCACGGCCAGATCACGCTGCAGATGCTCTTGCTGCAGCAGTTTGCTGGGGTAATACAAGTACTACACAAGGGAGGCTTGGAATTCTTAAATGATAAATGCAATAATTGGCCAACTTGTTTATGTTTGCCCTCAATCTGTAATAATTCTGGGTGGTAGTATTGAATACGAGTTAATTGTTTCTTCTCAAACAGCTACTAAACTTTCTTCTTTACAAGGCTCTGATCGTAATAATGTGCGACTTCTTGCATATTTACAGCACAAAGATGATGGCATGACTCTTTTTGGATTTTGTGAAGAGGATGAACGACGGCTTTTTTTAGAGCTTATAAAAGTCAATGGTATTGGACCTAAACAGGCTATGAAAATACTATCTGGTGTTAGAGTGCGTGATTTTATTACAGCATTAGACCAAAGTGATGTTTCATTTCTTTCTCGTATTCCGGGGTTGGGTGCTAAGACTTCTCAAAAGATTATTCTTGCGTTACGGGATACATTAGTATTTACACAAGAAGATGCAAAACCTCAAAATGTTGCAAGTGGTGCTTCTAAGAAGTATCAAGATATAATTGATGCTCTAGTTGAGATGGGTTATGACAAAAAGAAGGTTCTTGATGTTATATCTAGGTTATTAAAAGACAATGAAGAATATGTTGCATCTCATGGACAGAGTGCAATTGAGGAATGGCTTTTTAGGTCTGCTGTTGTTGCTTTGTCATAAGTTTTTCAGTGTTATTTAGAGTAAAATGCTAAACACTGCTTTAAGGAGGTCTTGTAATGGATGATGTTGATTATTTGCAAAACACTTCAATTATGGCAACTAGCTACCAAGATACTGATGCTCAAGAGAATATATTAAGGCCAAAGTTTCTTTGTGATTTTCAAGGCCAAAAGAAAATAAAAGAAAACTTAAGTGTTTTTATTAAAGCTGCAAGAGAAAGAGGTGAGGCTCTAGATCATGTTTTTTTAATTGGACCTCCGGGACTTGGAAAAACTACGTTAGCTTCTATTGTTGCTAATGAAATGGGCTCAGAGATTAGAATGACAAGTGCTCCGGCTTTGGACAAGCCAAAAGATTTAGCTGGAATTTTAACCAATGTCACAGAGAACTCGGTCTTTTTTATAGATGAAATACATAGATTAAAGCCAGCTTTGGAAGAAATGCTCTACATTGCAATGGAAGATTTTGAGATAGACTGGGTAATTGGTCAGGGGCCTAGTGCAAGAACAATGAGAATTCCAATTCCACATTTTACGCTCATTGGTGCTACTACAAAGGCCGGCATGGTGAGTTCTCCTCTTCAAACAAGGTTTGGGATTAATTGTCGTATTGAGTTTTACAACGAAGAAGAATTAGGCCAAATTATTAAGCGTAGTGCAAGTCTTATAAATGTGCCAATTGAAGATGATGCTGTTTTGCTTTTGGCAAAATGTGCAAGAGGAACTCCAAGAATTGCTAATAGACTTTTAAGGCGGTTTCGTGATTTTGCAGAAGTTACGTCTGACGGTGTAATTAATACTGATGTCGTTTACCGTAGTATTAAAAATCTTGGGATAGATCTCAATGGACTTGAGGACCAAGACCGCAATATTTTAAGAACCATTATTGAGTTTTACGGCGGTGGCCCTGTGGGCGCAGAGACTTTGTGTATTTCTGTAGGTGAGGCTATTGAATCTCTTGAAGATTTTTATGAGCCATATTTAATTCAAAAAGGATATTTAAAGCGCACGCCACGTGGGCGCATGGTTACTGCTAAGGCGTATGAGCTTTTGGGTCTTCAAGACAGAATGGAAGCTCAAATGAAAGCTAATGGGATGTCTAATCTTCCCGGCATTGACGTTTTTGAGAAAGAAACGTTTGAGAAAGAAACACAGGGGACATTGTTTGACTAATGCGCTTTGCGTTTCATGCAATGTGCTTTATGTAATGTGTTTTATCCAATGTGTTTTTCCAATACTCTGTTGAAATGTTTTGCAGTTTAGATAAAATGTGAGAGGTTTTTGCACAAAACTCGTGAAATAAATATGAAGATTAAATATGAAAGTTTAATGTGAAAGTTAAATGTGAAAGTTTAATTTGAAAGTGCGATGCAGTTTTGCATGAACCACTTGCATGAATACTGGAGTTCTTGAATATGAAAATTAGTGAATTTACTTTTGATTTGCCTGCAAATCTCATTGCACAAACACCTGCAGAAAGGCGTGGAGATGATAGGCTTTTAGTTATAGATAGAAAAACGGGTGCCTATATTGATTCTAAAATGGTAGATTTTGCATCGTATGTGGAGCCTGGGAGCATTGTTGTTGTAAATGATACTCGTGTTAGAAAGGCGCGCGTGTATGGGATATCGGAGACCGGGGGGAGGGTTGAGTTCCTTTTTACTGGCGCTTTGGGGCCTGACAGATGGCAAGCTATGGTTTCTAAAAGCAAAAAACAGCGTCCCGGCAAAGAATATTCATTTTTTGTTAATGACGGCGCTTGTGACAGCCTTGATGGGGTCTATAATGACGGCACTTGCAAAGGTAAGCTTTTTTGCAAAGGTATTATAGAAAGCAATGTTGACGACTCTGATTCTGGCTCTTCGTTAAAGGTCGTAAAATTTGATACTCCAATTGACGAGTCATTTTTCTCTATTTGCGGGCATGTTCCACTTCCTCCTTACATAAAAAGAGAGGCCGATTTTAACGACGAAACAAGATATCAGACCATTTTTGCCAACGAATGTGGCTCTATGGCTTCTCCTACAGCCGGGCTTCATTTTACTCCAGAGCTTGTTTGTGCTCTTGAAAAAAAAGGTTGTGAAATTTTACATATAACGCTTCATGTTGGCATGGGTACATTTCTTCCAGTTAGAACTGAAAATCTTGAAGACCATGTTATGCACACTGAGTCGTATTCTGTATCTCAAGAGGTTGCAGATAAGATTAATAATGCAAAGAGAACTGGCAAGAAAATTGTGGCTGTGGGGACAACAAGTGTTCGTACTCTTGAGAGTGCTGTTAATAGAGAAACCGGGCTTTTAGAGGCTAAAAATAGTTCTACAAATCTTTTTATTACTCCGGGTTTTGAGTTCTTGATTGTAGACCAAATGCTTACTAATTTTCATACTCCAGAGTCTACGCTTCTTGTCCTAGTGTCTGCTTTTGCAGGGAAAGAGCACATTCTTAATGCATACCGCCATGCTGTTGAGCAAAAATATAAGTTTTTTAGTTATGGAGACGCTACATTTTTGAAGTGACAAGGGTATCGGTCTAAAAAATTATTATTCCAAAATTGCGTGATAAGATGCCCATTTTTGCGTAAAAGTTGCGTGTTCAATAAATTATGCGTGCGCCGTGAAATATTTGGGTGAATTTTTGTGGCAGTTTCCTGGTTTGTGTTGTAAAATTGAGCGTGCAATTAAGCTTGCGCTCAAATCAAAGAGGTTCTTGCAAAAAGCTTTTTTAGCTGCAAAGGCAATTTCAAGATGAATTAAGGCTGTTTTGAAGAAATCTCTAAAAATCTAATGGGAGGTCGAAGTGAAAACCAAGAAAATTTTTGCTTTGATTTTGGTTGCGGTTTTGGCTGTTTCGTGTCTTTTTGCACAGTCAATCACCGAGGTCAAACATGGGGACATGTACGGAAAGACCGTAATTCTTCATTCAAACGATGTCCATGGGGCAATTGAAGGTTATGCAAAGATTGCTGCTCTTAGAGATGCTTTTCTTGAAAGAGAAGCTAGTGTTCTGCTTGTTGATGCTGGTGATTTCAGCCAAGGTACAACATATGTGAGCACAACTAAGGGCTTAGATGCAATAACAATGATGAACGCTACAGGTTATGGCCTTGTAACTTTGGGAAACCACGAGTTCGACTATGGTGCAGCTCAGCTTGTAAGCAATCTTATGCAAGGCAATTTTTTGGTTGTTTGTGCTGATATCTTTATTGATGGCCAGTACGTTTTCAATCCATCAGCAATTCTTACTCTTCCAAGCGGAAAAAAGGTTGGTTTCTTTGGTCTTGAAACTCCAGAGGCTCAAACAAAGGCAAACCCAGCTCTTATTCGTGGTTTAGAGTTCATAGCAGGTGAAGACCTTTATGAAGAAGCTCAGAATTGCATTGATGATCTTAGAACAGAAGGCGCTGAAACTATAATTTGTCTTGCTCACCTTGGTATTGATGAGTCTTCAGAGCCTAATACATCTTATAATCTTTGGGACAATGTTACAGGTCTTGATTTTATCATTGACGCACATTCTCACTCAGTGATTACTAACTATGATGGTGCTCCAATTCAGTCAACTGGAACAGCATTTGCAAACATTGGTGTTATTGTTATTGACAATGAAACTGGTAAGATTGAAGATCACTATCTCCAAGATGCTTCAGAGCTTGAGAGCAATGCTGAAGTTCTTGCTGTTGCTCAGGGCATAATTGACAGGGTCAATGCTGAGTTTAATATTAAGTTTGCTGAATCAAAAGTTGATCTTAATGGTGATAAAGAGCCTGGTAATAGAACACAAGAAACAAACAATGGTGACCTTATTACAGATGCAATGCTTTGGTCCATCCTTAAAGATGAAGGCAGTGTAAGTGTTCCAGCAGAAAATGTTGTTGCTATTACAAACGGTGGTGGTATTAGAGCTTGGATAAAGGCTGGAGATGTCACAAAGAAAGATATCAATACTGTTCTTCCTTTTGGAAACACTGTTGCTGTTGTTTATGTAAAGGGTAGTGAACTTCTTGAAGCCCTTGAAGCATCTACTTTCTGTACTCCAATTTCTTTGGGTGGTTTCCCTCAAATTGCTGGAATGGATATCACAATTGATACCACAAAAGCTTATGACAAGAACGATGAAACTTATCCTGCATCTACTTACTATGGTCCAAAAACCATCAATCGTGTGACAATTAATAATGTCAATGGTAAGGCTTTTGATGAGAATGCAACTTATGCTGTTGTTACTAATAACTTTGTTGCAGCAGGTGGAGACACTTATTATGCATTTGCAAGTGCTTCTTCTCAGTTTGACACCGGCAAGCCTCTTGATGAAGTTGTCATGGAGTATGTTGTTGAGGTTCTCAATGGCGTTATTGATGAAAGTTATGCAGAGCCAAAGGGAAGAATTCATGTTCTTTTAGAGGCCGCTTCTGAAGAGCTTGAAGTTGAGATTTCAAACCTTGATGCTAATATCTTCACAACAAAATACGGTAACCTTTACACAACTTGCAAGGCTACTGATTTCTTTGACAAACTTGGTTTTACATGGGGAGATCTCGTAACTGTAAAATTCTTAGACCAAGAGATTGTTCTTCCTGTTGTTCCTACTTATTCATATGTTGATACTGGAAAGCCAGCTATCATAATTGAAAAGGGTGAGGATGGAACTCCAAAGGGATACCTTTCAATGGCTATTAACATGGGTAATTTTACTACTACCTATGGCATTGGAACAAAAGTTACTAACGAAGACAAGACTTGGTATTGGGTTCCTAATGAAGGTGTTACATTCCCAATTATTGTTGAGTTTGAGATGTATGAACAGGCCGGTTACATGGCTGAGTACATTCTTCATGATCTTAGCAGGACCAACAATAGAGAAGACTATCCTCAACTTACAGATGAAGAGTTCGCAAATTTCCGTCAAATTAAGACAACAGGAATGGGAAATGTTCTTTACAGAACAAGCAACCCAGTCAATCCAGAGCTTGGTCGTAACCTCTATGCTGATGAAGCTATAAAGAATGCGGGTGTTACTGTTATCATGAACCTTTCTGATGACAAGGCTACTGCTGAAGCTAGAGAATGTTTTGCTGGTTCTTATTATAGTGCTCAAAATGTTATCTACTTGAACCTTGGTGTTGATTTCAACGATCCAAGTTTCCGTGCAGGTCTTGCAGAAGGTCTTAGATTCTTTGCAAATAATCCTGGCGTTTATGCTGTCCACTGCACAGAGGGTAAAGACAGAGCCGGTTTTGTTGCTGCTCTCTTAGAGTGCCTCATGGGTGCAACTCCTGATGAAGTAATTGAAGATTACATGACAACTTACTACAACTATTATGGTGTAGAAAAGGGAACAGTAAAGTATGATGCAATTGCTAACAGCAATATTGTTAAGACCTTAAAGCAAGCATTTGGTGTTTCATCTGATTATGATATTGCTAATGCAACATCCTTAGATCTTCAATATGGTGCAGAGGGTTATCTTAAGGCAATTGGTCTTACAGAGGCTGAGATTTCAGCTCTCAAATCTAATCTTTCAAAATAAGGTTAGAAAGAGGTTTTTGGGAAACTTCAAGAGTTTTATTTCTAATGAGGTTCTTTCAAAAACCTCTAATATTTCTTCTTTATTCCCCGGTGGGTTTTTCTGCTGGGGATTTTTTTTGAGTTTCTGAGGGTTTTGAGAAGTTTTTGCAAAAAATCTGAAAGTGATAGAAAAGTTGGCACACCCCAGCGTTTTTTGCTAGAGCCATATCTTAAGTCTTAAGAGTTGGCTAATCTCACAGATTTATGTTTTGACTCTTAAAAACGCTGACTCTAACACAAAATAGACCATTTTTGATTGATTTTGGCAAAAATGGTCTAAAAATAGACCAAAATCAAAAATTTTAATCAAAATGGTCTATTTTTATGCTAGCAATAGAGTCTTTTTTTATGCAAGAGCCGGAAAAGCTAGGCCAACTCATTTTATGCTAGAGCTTGGTTAACCTCACATAGGGTCCAAAAGAGACAATAAACAAAAAAGCTATGGTTCGTTCTTAGAACGTTAAACCATAGCTTTTCTTGTACATCGCCTGCGAGGATCGAACTCGCGTTGACGGGATGAAAACCCGTTGTCCTAACCACTAGACGAAGGCGACATCTTGTTGTTATTAGCATGAGCCACATTGGATTCGAACCAATGACCCACGCCTTAAAAGGGCGTTGCTCTACCTACTGAGCTAGTGGCCCGCAACAACAAAGTGAGATTATCAAAAGTGAGGGATTTATGTCAAGGCATGTTTTTATTTTCACAAAGCTCATTTTGTAAAAACTTCTAGAAAGTATTATTTCAAAGGAAGTCTCAGCAAATTTTGTGGCAGTTATTGCTATAATTATCACTAGCATTACTTGCAAGACTAGCTATCATGACTTGCATGACTGATATCACTAGCATTACTAATATCGCCAATTATCACGTCAATGAGCGCCAATAGTAATCCCCAAGGCCGTATTGCCTAAGAGTTAAAGCCATTGAAATGTCATCTTCTGTGACGGACGCTCTGTCTTCAAAATCAGCAATTGACCGTGCAAGAGAAATAATACCAAGGTGGGAACGCATACTCAAATGACTTGCTGATAACATTTTTGACAACACTTCAAAATCCTTCTGAAATATTGCAATAGCATTTGGGAAGCGACCAAGTTGGCTGTTATATTTCATGCCTTCAATATCTTTGTATCTAAATTCCTGCCGTTTTCTACTCTCAATAATATTATCTATATAGAAAGAATCGGGCTTAGAGGTTGTATTATTTGAGTCCTGCAAAAGAAAGTTTGGCTGTTCCTCCAAAGGGAGCCTAATATCAAAACGCTCAATGAACGGTTTGCCTAGTTTGTTCCAGTGGTTTTCAATCTTTTTTGCAGTGCACGAGCAAGGAGTATGTCTACTACCAAGCCCACCACACGAACACGGATTGAGGTTCGCAACTAGCATGAAATGACCCAAATTATGAGAAATCCTCCCCTCAAGCACATCTTTTAACAAGTCAATCGTCCGCACGCCAAATTTGTCAATCTCATCTAACACTAACGCTCCACCGCCAAAGCCATCTTGTTGATTTTCTGCAATTCCGCACACCATTTTATAGACCGATATCGTAGTACTCTCATGAGTGGGGAATAAAGATATCGGTTTAGAAGAAGATACTTTCTCCAAAAGAATTGGAATTCGAGTAGAAAGCAAAGTCTTTCCAACGCCAGGTGGTCCAAAAAGCATAAGATTGTGAAGTCCTGCTGTGGCAATAGAAACAATGTTTTTTGCAAAATCGAGCCCTAAAATGTCAGAAAAAATGACCTGTTTGGAAGTGCTGCGCAACCTGTTTGAAGTATTTTTATCAATAATAGCATTCGTACAAATTGCAATAGCTTGTTTCAAAGTGCTTGCAAAAGATGCCCCAAGAGGAGGATGTTCAGTTGCATTTTGTGAAAGTTGTGAGTTCTCAAGCGGTGGAATAATACACATTTGGCATTTTTCTTTTATGGCTTCTTTTAGCGAAAGGACAGTTTCTTTTGTGGAAATTATTGTCCCATTAAGAGAAAGCTCTCCTGTAGCCATAATAGAGATGTCGCCTGTGAAATTTTCCTTACAACTTTCAAGTGTTTTACATATTGCAATAGAAAGGGCAATTGGAAGATCTAGAGAAGTACCTTCTTTTGGTATGTTTGAAGGACTCAAGTTCACAAGTACTCGATTTTGAGGGAAAGCAAAACCACTAGCTCTTAGAGCAGCTCTAATTCTTTCTCTAGATTCTTTAATGGCAGTCCCAGGGAGCCCTGTTATATCAAAACCCGGGAATCCGTTGCGGATAGAGCAGTCGACTAGAATTTTTTGTATTCCATATGTTGTGGATATACATCCATAAATTGTTATGTTATTCATATTATCTCCTGTTTCATTATTGATAAGGATGTTTTTTTAACTTCATAAGATAGATACAAAAAAAGAGCATTTTCATTCACGATTTTTTGATTTGGATTTTATCTTTAGCCTTTTGTGTGCCTCTTTTGTAATTTTCTTGAAGTTTTTAAAGCTCTTTGTGAAAAAATAATTTACAGCGCAACTTTTTTGTATATATAGAAATAGCTTTGATAAGTTATAATGGATTGGGCTTGCTTGAGCTCATTTTGATGACTTTGTGAAAAAAAATCAAAAATATTGTTGACAGAAAAATGCCTTTGTGGTACTTTCATTGAGCGCGCCAAAAGGCGTGCAAAAAGTTCTTTACATGAATAACGAAGGAAAGAAGTATCATGGAAGCATGAGGGCTTCCTAGTCAATTCGACGGAAACGATGATTTGGTAGAAAA
>CAVDLI010000048.1:0-13288 GCA_963609725.1 bacterium
AGGCCAGAATTTGTAAAGAATTTTATGCTTTTGTTGCATTTACGTTTACAATAGAGGCTGTGGACGGCTTAGTGTTGCATTTACTTTTTCAATCGGCCTTTTTGTAAATCAAAGCCCAATCCCCACAAAGTCAATTTTGCAAAAACCTCAATAGTGTTATAATTGGTCTCTAGGATGGCAAATAATAAAAACTCGAAGAAATTTTTTACATGCAATAAGGAGTCTCTAAAAACAAGTCAAAAGCAAGATTTTGCATCAATCTATGAGATGTGGACAAAGTCTCATGATGAAAAAAGTGCAATTTCTAAGCGCTACGAAGAGGTTTTCAAAGAAGAAAATAAGGCTAGTGAACCATCAATAAATGCACTTAGACAAATGCGTGCTCAAGATGTTCTTGATTTACATAATTTTGTTTTAGAAGAAGCGCTTTTGCGCGTAAAGGTTTTCTTAGATGACTCAAAAGCTAAAGGTTACAGAAAAGTTCTTATAATTACAGGCAAGGGGATACATTCGCAAGGAGGTGAGGCTGTTTTACGCCCCGCAATAAAGGCTGCAATATCCAATCACCCAGCAGTGAGAGAGTACTTTGTCCCAAAGGCCTCAGATGGTGGTAGCGGAGCTTTTGCTGTAATAATTAAAGGGGCATCCTAACTTAACAGTACAATTACAGAGATTTTTGTAAAATAGAGAGGTTTTTTTAAAACCGTTTTTTTACCTCTCAAATACAATTATTGCAAAACCTATTTCTCAAGAACTTCTAGAGATTTTGTGTTTCAAACAATCCAATTTTACAACCAAGGATTGGGAATATTCCACTTGCCCACAATGTTACCAGAGCATAACGAAGAATTGCTGTAATTGGGCAATAAATTCCAAGTTTTTTAAGTAAAATTTTGCTTAGAGGGAGAATTATTACAGCTCCTGCAATTCCTACAACAAAACGCAGTATTTTGCGTTCCCAATGGCCGGCTTCTACAATATAATCGGTCTTTTTTCTTTCCCATACAAAGCCAATTGAGACTCCAGATGCCATTGCGACGTTCTTTGCGAATGTTGTAAATGCTTCTGCATCTATGCTTGTAAACTGCAATAAAAGTGCAAGGACAATCCAAAGTAATGTTGAAATTATTGCAACAAGACCGATAATTTTTTCACTTTTGGCTTTGTCGTCAAAAAGGACTGCAATTTTGTTGTACAAAAGCATCGTTGCGCCAATTCCAATTAAAAGTCCACATGCAACGTCCATTGGCCAGTGAACACATAAATACAATCTAGAAAGTCCCACTAAGACTATCATGACTGCACAAAGGATTGACAGCCATCTCTTTTTGAACGAAACAGCTACAGAAGAAAGCGTTGCAGCTGCATTTGAAGTATGTCCACTTGGAAAAGAGTATCCGGTTGCAGTACTTTGTCTTACACTGCTAAGGCCGTCTATTACTTTCCAAGGGCGGGGGAAGCGAACTATAGCTTTTGTTAAAGACATAACTTGTGCTGCACTTATCATGCTTATGCATGTGCAAAAGCCTTTTTTCTTGCTTATGTTCCAGTACATAAATGTGATTATTGCCACTGTTATGTATTCTTCTCCAAACATTGTAATAAACTGCACAATAGTATCAAGAACTGGAGTTTGTATACTTGCAAAGAAAAGAAGTATTTGTTTTTGAATTTCCATATTATGTTCCCCTTTTTAAGTTTTTTCTTTTTTTAAGTTTTTTCTGGAAAGCGCTTTTTGAAAAACTTTTTTGACTTTTTGAAAAACTTTTTTGAAAAACGCTAAAGTTGTCTTTTTGCCACGCCCCTCTCAAGAATAGCTCCTCTAGAATAGACCTCTGGAACAGGTCTTCTAAAAAGAATATCTAAAACTACCACCCAGAACCGCCAAAACTTGACCTCTAACAACCTACTATATTCTAACAATCTACTATACTCTAACAACCTGTTATACAAAATATTGAGGGTAAGCTTTTTGATAACTGGCAGTTTCAATTTCAATTTTAGATATGTGTTTGCGGTCAAGGGCAAGAAACTTGTCAATATCCCCATTTTTAAGCGCTTGTAGTAATGCTGCGTGTTGTACGAGAATATTTTTCAAAATATCGTCAAAAAGATAGCTTACCATTCGAATTCTATGGTAATTGCCACTTGTATTTCTTATTGCATCAAAAACTTTCTCATGACCGGTTGCTTCAAACAAAGTTTTGTGCATTTGATCGTCCAAAAACAAAAAACGAGCTGTATCTCTGCATGAAAATGCTTCATTTTGTTTTTCAATAAGAACTTCCCATTTTTCAATAAGACTCCCTAATGGGGGTTTTGAGGCTTTTGGAGTTTTGCAAATGTTGTTTTTACTATCTTTCTTGCTAGTTTCTTTATTGGTAAACCCCTCTATGTTATGGCTTTTTATCTCAGAGCCTTCTTCTATTAACTTTCCAAGTTTTTCTATTGCTCCAAGTTCAAGATATAAGCGCATAAAGCGTTCATCTCGTACTTTTTCTAAATTAATTTGAGACACAAGCGTTCCGCTTTGAGGTTTTATTTCAATAAGACCCTCTGAAGAAAGTCGTTTTAATGCATCTCTTATTGGCGATACACTTATGTTGTATTGTGCACTTAAAGCAGAAAAGCTCAAAGGAGAGCCAGGTTTAAGAGAAAGATTAAGTATTTTATCACGAAGATCGTCATATACTTTGTCAGTGAGCATAACAAAAGTATAGCATACAGAAGTGTTCAGTAGCAACGCCAATCATTATTTACAAACCCCATTTTGCAATGACCATTTTGCAAAAATTTGTAAAAAATATTTTAATGAATTTTTGTTGTCAAACTGAAATATCAGTTGCGTTATCTTTCTAAACAGTTTATAGTTACATATATCACAGCAAAAAGATTAGTCTATACTAATTTGCATGCTTTGCAAAAACTTCAATACCAGAGGTTTAGCTTCCATACCAGAGGGTTAGCTTCAATATCAAAGGTTTTTGCAGAACTTCTTAATGAAGAGGTATAGAGAGTATAGAAGATTATAGAGAGAATATAGAACAGTAAATTGCATTGGAGGTATATTTATGAAACTTTGTCTTAATTCAATAAACGATGCTTCTTTACGAAAAGAGTGGAGCAAAGCAGGGTACGACCTGCCAAATTATGACATAGAAAAAATGAGAGAAAACACTCTCAAAAATTGCAAATGGGTACACTTTGGGTCTGGAAATATTTTTAGAGCTTTTTTAGCTGCAAGAATGCAGGACCTTTTGAACAAAGGTATTGAAGACACAGGAATCCTTGTAGGAGAAGCATTTGACTGGGAAATGATTGACCTAGCATATGACAAGTTTGACAATTTGAGCATAGATGTAACTCTTAAAAGTGATGGAACAGTTCAAAAATCTGTTGTTGCATCTGTTGCACAAGCCTTAAGATGCAGTCCAAAAAGAGAAGATGACTGGAAGCGTTTTTGCCAAGTATTCACAAGCCCAAGCCTTCAAATGGTAAGTTTTACAATCACAGAAAAAGGATATTCTACAGCACCAGATTATGTACAATCTGACATTCTTAGAGGCCCAGCAGAGTGTTCAACAGTATGTTGTATGGTAACATCCTTATTACTTGAAAGGTACAAAGCAGGACAATTGCCAATAGCTGTCGTAAGTATGGACAACTGCTCCAGAAATGGCGAAAAACTCGGCAACGGGATAATGACTATTGCAAAACGCTGGCAGGAGCTTGGATTTGTAGAACAAGGCTTTGTAGACTATGTTTGCAACCCTCAAGTAGTCAGCTTCCCTTGGACAATGATTGACAAAATAACACCAAGACCGGATGAGTCTGTAGTATCTTCCCTTAAGGCCGATGGCGTTGAAGATATGGAAATATCTGTTACATCAAAGAAATCTTGGGTAGCTCCATTTGTGAATGCAGAAGAATGTGAATACCTTGTTGTTGAAGACTCTTTCCCAAATGGAAGAATTGCACTTGATAAAGCTGGAGTTTTATTTACAAATCGTGAAACTGTAACAAAGGTTGAAAGAATGAAAGTTTGCACTTGTCTTAATCCTCTTCACACAGCAATGAGCATTGTGGGATGTCTTTTGGGGTACAAAAAGATAAGTGATGAAATGAAAGACAGTGATATTGTCTCTTATATAAAGAGACTTGGATATGTAGAAGGACTTCCAGTTGTTACAGACCCTGGTATTCTTTCACCAAAAAGTTTTATTGATGATGTAGTTTTTAAGAGACTTCCAAACCCGTTTATGCCTGACACTCCACAAAGAATTGCTACAGACACAAGTCAAAAGCTTGCAATTAGATTTGGTGAGACTGTCAAAGAGTATGAGAAAAGAGGTTTGGATTTGTCATCTCTTAAATGTATACCATTTGTACTTGCTTCTTGGATAAGATACTTACTTGCTGTTGATGATGAAGGTAAAGCATTTGAACCAAGTCCAGACCCAATGTTGGGAGCATCTCAAAAGGATATAGAGAATGTCCATTTTGGCAAAAAGTTAGTAGCCGGAGATCTTGATGCAATAATGTCCCGCAGTGAGATTTGGGGTTATGATTTGAGCACTTCTCCTTTGAAAGAGGCTGTTGTTGCTGATTTTGAAAAAATGAATGAAGGCCCTGGTGCTGTACGCAAAGCATTACATGAAATGGTGATGACTTTTTAAGTGGACGAGTTATTTCATAAGAATTCACAAGAGGAGTCAACATGAAACTTAGAGAGAATTGTAAATATGATTTAGTATGCCCAACAAGTATGGGTGTTAGAATTACACCCATTAACAGACTTCCCGTTCATACAAGTCATATTTTTGAGATGCAAGCCACAAGTGCAGAAAGTAATGTACTTAATGTCTCATCTTCTTTAGGTCTTAAAACAAAAGTTTTGACAACTTTTGTCAAAGACAGCCCAATAGCATCATTTATTAAATCAGAGCTTAGAGCTAGAAACATAGATTTTGAGGGTCCAGAAGTCTCTCAAGGTGGCCCTTGGGGGTATAGACACCAGTTCAATATTGCAGACAGTGGTTTTGGAAGTCGTGGACCTCGTGTTTGGAATGACCGTAGCGGAGAAGTAGGGCTTACCCTTGATGTAAAAGATTTTGACCTTGAAAGGATTTTCAAGACGGAGGGCGTCAAAATTCTTCATCTTTCAGGCCTTGTATGTGCTTTAAGTCCCAAAACAACAAAGTTTTGTTTGGAAGTCGCAAGAATTGCAAAAGAAAATGGAACTCTTATTTCCTTTGATTTGAATTATAGAGCTTCATTTTGGAAAGGAAGAGAAGAAGAATTAAGTGCTGCTTTCAAAGAAATTGCATCTATATCTGACATTCTTATTGGCAATGAAGAAGATTTCCAACTTGCTCTTGGGATGAAAGGACCAGAGGCAGATGGCAAAAATCTTGAAAAAAAGATTGACCAGTTCAAAGAAATGATTGGACAAGTGAGAAAGACTTATCCAAAGGCTCAAGTATTTGCAACAACTCTTAGAGAAGTTGTAAGTGCTAATGAACATAATTGGGGTTCTTTAATGCTTGTTGGTGAGACTTGGTATGAAGAAGAGCCAAGGCCAATACAAGTTATGGACCGCATTGGTGGCGGTGATGGCTTTGTAGGAGGTCTTTTGTATTCAATTCTTTCTGGCAAAAACGAAGAAGATTGGATAAAAATGGGATGGGCAACAGGTGTTCTTGCAACAACTGTACTGACTGATTACAGCACACCTGTAGATGAAGAACAAATTTGGGCTGTCTATAGCGGTAATGCTAGAGTAAAAAGGTAATTGCAAAAGAAAGTCTTGAAAGCTGTTTTGCAAAAACCTCAAAAGTAAAAACTTCAACAATGTAACAAGGAAATGTAACAAGGAGAATTTAATATGAAAAAAGCCGATATTGGTTTAATTGGACTTGCTGTAATGGGCGAGAACATTGTAATGAACATGGAATCAAAAGGATTTACAGTTGCAGTATTCAACAGAACAACAAGCAAAGTAGACAATTTTGTCAATGGCAGAGCAAAAGGCTTAAACATAATTGGAACTCATAGTCTTCAAGAGCTTGCAGACTCTCTTGAAAAGCCACGTAAAGTAATGATGCTTGTCAAAGCTGGTTCTCCTGTTGATGATTACATTGAACAGCTTTTGGGTGTTCTTGAGCCAGGTGATGTCATAATTGATGGTGGAAACAGCCATTTCCCAGATACAATTCGCAGAACAGCATATGTTGAGAGCAAAGGACTTCTTTATGTTGGAACAGGAGTTTCTGGAGGAGAAGAGGGTGCTTTGAAAGGTCCTTCAATGATGCCAGGCGGTTCAGCTAAAGCATGGCCACTTGTAAAACCAATTTTCCAGTCCATATGTGCAAAAGTTGAAGACGGAAGCCCCTGTTGTGATTGGGTTGGAAGTGATGGAGCCGGCCATTTTGTAAAAATGGTTCATAACGGTATTGAGTACGGTGATATGCAACTTATTTGTGAAGCGTATCAACTTATGAAAGATATGCTTGGAATGAGTGCTGACGAAATGCATGAAGTGTTTGCACAATGGAATAAAACTGAGCTTGATAGTTATTTAATTCAAATAACAAGTGAAATACTTTCTCATAAAGATGAAGATGGACAGCCACTTGTTGATAAAATCCTTGATACAGCAGGTCAAAAGGGCACAGGTAAATGGACAGCAATTGCAGCACTTGATGAAGGCGTTCCTCTTACACTTATTGGAGAAGCTGTTTTTGCACGTTGTCTTTCTGCAATGAAAGAACAAAGAGTTGAAGCAAGTAATGCATTTGAAGTTCAAAGAAAGCAGTATACTGGAGACAAGAAAGAGATGATTGAAGATATAAGAAAAGCACTTCTTGCATCAAAGATTATTTCTTATGCTCAGGGTTATGTCTTAATGCAAAGTGCAGCCAAAACTTACGGATGGGACTTGAATTATGGTTCAATTGCTCTTTTATGGAGAGGCGGATGCATAATTAGGTCTACTTTCCTTGGCAAAATCAAAGAGGCTTACGACAAAAATCCAGCACTCTCCAACTTACTTCTTGACCCATATTTCAAAGACATGGTTAAAGCACTGATTCCATCTTGGAGAAACGTTGTAGCAAATGCAACACTTTGTGGTATCCCAGTTCCAACTTTTGCAAGCGCATTAAGCTATTTTGACGGGTACACATCTTCACGCCTTCCTGCAAATCTTCTTCAAGCACAAAGAGATTATTTTGGAGCACACACTTACGAACGTGTTGATTGCGAGCGTGGAAAATTCTTCCATACTAACTGGACAGGTGAGGGAGGAAACACGGCTGCTACAACTTATAACGCATAATTGTTTTGTTTAGGCCGATATCCTTGTTTTCATCTTTTTGAGTTTTAACTTTGGAGGTTTTTGAAAGCAGTTTTACAAAAACCTCTTTGGAGATTATTTATGCTTGATAACAAAGAAATAAAAAGAAGAGTAGAAGAAGAGTTATCTAAAAGAGAGCCAAAGAAAGTTCTCATGGTAGTACCTGATTTTACAAGATTTTTCTCAAATGCGGGGCTCATTGCCAATATAAGCTATCATTGGTGTTGTGAGCATAATGTAGAAGTAGAAATTCTTGAAGCTCTTGGAACACACGTTCCAATGACAGAGCAAGAGATTTCTCAAATGTACGGAGACATTCCACTTTCAAAATTTCATGCTCACAACTGGAGACATGATGTAGTAAAAATTGGAGAAGTCCCATCTTCTTATGTAAGTGAAATAACAGAAGGTCTTTGGAAAGAAGCTGTAGATGTAGAGATAAACCGCATGGTTGTTGACCCGTCATTTGATTTAGTTCTCTCTATAGGTCAAGTCGTTCCTCATGAAGTAATTGGAATGGCAAACCACTCAAAGAACCTCTTTGTTGGTGTTGGTGGAAGCTCAATGATAAACCAAAGCCATATTATTGGCGCTGTTTACGGCATGGAAAGAATGATGGGCCGTGACCATACACCTGTAAGAAAAGTTTTTGATTATGCTGCAGAACATTTTTTGAAAGATGTTCATGTGCTTTACATGCTAACAGCGTGTACAGCTCCGGGCTCTGTAATTCAGACTCATGGACTTTTTATTGGAGAAGGACGAAAACCATTGGAAGATGCGGTCTTATGTGCCCAAAACAATAATATCGATTTTGTTGAGCATGGCATTAAAAAATGTATTGTTTATCTTGACCCAAAAGAGTTCAAAAGCACTTGGCTTGGAAACAAGAGCATTTACAGAACTCGTATGGCCATGGCAGACGGGGGTTCTCTTATAGTACTTGCTCCAGGAGTGGACAAATTTGGAGAAGATCCCACAAACGATAAACTCATTAGAAAGTATGGTTATAATGGCCGTCTTCATACTTTAGAGCTTTTGCAAAAGTGTGAGGATTTGAAAGAAAACATGGGTGTTGCTGCTCATCTTATTCATGGTTCAAGTGACGGTCGTTTTTCAATTACTTATGCTGTAAAGAATATTTCACAAAAAGAAATTGAGGATGTGGGATTTATTCCGGCATCTTATGATGAGATTATAAAAAAATATGATCCATCAAAACTTGTATATGGTTACAATGATGTTGATGGCGAAAAAGTCTTCTTTATTCCAAATCCGGCTTTAGGGCTTTGGATAAATAAAGAAAAATTTAATCAATAGTTTGGAGGCAATTATGAAGAACTTTATGGATGAAGATTTTCTTTTGGAAAATGAATCTGCTCGTATTCTTTTTCACGACTGGGCTAAAGATATGCCAATTTTTGACTATCATTGCCATTTGTCTCCAAAAGAGATTTCTCAAAATAAACGTGAACCAAATATTACTGATGCTTGGCTTGGTGGAGACCACTACAAGTGGCGTGTACTTCGTGCAAATGGTATGAACGAAAAAGAAGGAGACTCTTTTCAGCGTTTTCTTAACTGGAGTGATACTGTTTCACACCTTGTAGGAAACCCCCTTTATCATTGGACTCATTTAGAGCTTAAACGTTATTTTGGCATTAACAAAGTTCTTTCTCCGGCTACCGCTCGTGAAATTTACGATGAAGCTAATGAAAAACTTCAAAATGATCCCTCTCTTGATGTTTATGGAATTTTTAACAAGTTTAATGTTTATGCTGTAGGTACTACAGACGACCCAATTGATTCTCTTGAGTTCCATAGTGCTATTAGAAGAGAATCAAGAACTACAACTAAAGTTATTCCTTCATTCCGCCCTGACAAAGCTATCAACATAGATGCAGAAGGCTTTAGTTCTTATATTGAGGCTCTTTCAAGTGCAAGTAATGTAAAGATTGAAAACGCTTGGGATGTTGTAGAAGCTTTATCAAAACGCCTTGACTGGTTTGTTGAAAACGGCTGTCTTGCTACAGACCATTCACTTCCATTTCCTCCTTATGCTGTTGGTTCTGATTCTGAAATAAATGCAATCTTCAAAAAGGCTATGAGAGGTGAAGCTGTCAGCGAACAAGAAACAGAGATTTATAGAACTTATATTCTTATTTCACTTGCAAAAGAGTATTCAAAACGTGGTCTTGTAATGCAACTTCACTTACAAGCAAGCCGCAATAATTGCGCAAGAGGTTATAAGGCCCTTGGCCCTGATACGGGATTTGATGCTATGAGCGATTATTCTGTTGCGAATAAACTTTCTCGTTTGTTTGATACATTAGATGTGCAAGATGCGTTGCCAAAGACAATTCTTTATTCATTAAATCCTAAAGATAATTATGTGTTAGCAACTCTAATGGGATGTTTTCAACGTGATATTCCTGGAAAACTTCAGCTTGGTTCTGCTTGGTGGTTCTGCGACCACATTGATGGTATGACACAACAAATGAAGACTTTGGGGAATGTGGGACTTCTATCTCGTTTTGTGGGAATGCTTACAGACAGTCGCTCTTTCCTCTCTTATCCTAGACATGAATATTTTAGAAGAATTTTGTGTAATATTCTTGGAACTTGGATAGAAAACGGAGAAGCTCCAAATGATTTTGAAATGATGGGAAAGATGGCTAAAGACATTTCATTTAACAATGCTCTGAACTATTTTTCAAAATAAATTTTACAAAAACCTCTACAATGCTTGAAATCTGTGCGCTTTGTGAGCGTAATTAGTACAAAACAAACAAAGCGCACGAGCACACATTTAGGATGTAGCTTTCAGCTAGCACAAAGCGCATAGAGGGTACAGTGTGCGCTAAAATTTTCTTTATTGACATAATCATTGACTTGTTAGTATTTTTGCCAAAGAGCAAGCTTTTGCCAAGAAGCAGGGAGGAATATTTATGGCAACATTTGACACAAAAGTTCAGTATTTAAAATATAGAGTTCTCAAGGCTGTTGCAAAATATGCTTGGGAAGGTACTTTGTTAGAACATGAACTGGATATTCCTCAGTCTATTGTTCCAGGCAAAACTCCAACTATGCGCTGTTGTGTATACAAAGAGCGAGCAATTTTAGCAGAGCGTGTAAAAATTGCAAAAGGCGGAGACAAAAGTCGCTCAAATGTAATACAAGTAATAGATATTGCTTGTGATGAATGTCCAATGGGTGGATACGAAGTAACAAACTCTTGCCGTGGCTGTCTTGCACATAGATGTGAAAGCGTGTGCCGTTTTGGTGCAATTAGTTTTGACCATAATCACACAGCAATGATTGATAAATCAAAATGCAAAGAATGTGGTGCATGTTCTAGAGTTTGCCCTTACAGTGCAATAAGAAACTTCCAAAGACCTTGCCAGCAGGCTTGTAAGGTTAAAGCAATATCAATGGGAGATGAAGGACAAGCTTGTATTGATGACTCCAAGTGTATTTCATGCGGAGCCTGCGTTTACCAGTGTCCGTTTGGCGCAATTACAGATAAATCATTCATCTTAAACGTTATAGACATACTTAAGAATAAAGAACAAGGCTCATATAAGACTTATGCTGTTGTAGCACCTTCAATCTCTAGCCAGTTTACATATGCAAAGCTTGAACAAGTGGTATCGGGCTTAAAAGTTTTGGGATTTGACAGCGTAGTAGAGGCGGCTTTGGGTGCAGACATGGTAGCGCTTGCTGAGTCCAAAGAACTTGTCCATAAAGGCTTTCTTACAAGTTCTTGTTGTCCGGCGTTCGTTTCATTTGTGGAAAAAAATTACCCAGACATGAAACAATACATCTCCACGAATTTGTCACCAATGGCAACAATTGCAAAATTCATAAAAGATAAACATCAAGGTGAATGTAAAGTTGTGTTCATTGGCCCATGCACAGCCAAGAAAATGGAAGTTAAAAAACCAAATGTAAGCCCTTATGTAGATGCAGTTATTACTTTTGAAGAACTTCAAGCGTTGTTTGACAGCAGAGAAATAGACTTAACTACTCTTGATATGAGCACTCTTGACGGAGCTTCTTATTTTGGCAGAATTTTTGCACGTTGCAGCGGACTTTCAAGCGCAGTTGAAGAAGCTATTAAAGAGCAAGGCCTTACTGATTTTGAGCTCAAGCCGTGTTCTTGTAATGGTATTGACGAATGCAAGCTTGCACTGCTTAAAAAGAGCAAAAATCTCATTGATGTGAACTTTATTGAAGGCATGGCTTGCTTGGGTGGTTGTATTGGTGGAGCCGGATGCTTAACACATGGCGAACGCAATAAGACCGATGTCGAAAAGTATGGTCTTTTGGCTGGTAAATCTATAGAAAGTGCTGTTGAAGGAGCATTGGCTGGCGACTGCAGTTGACTATTTGGGTTTGTAAAGGTACCTTTTTAGCATGAATAAGATAATGATTGTACCCAATACAGAGGATTTTTTAGCTACAAAAAAGACACCATCAAAACGTGGTGCAAAGGTTTATGGATTACCTCTTTCTAAAGAGCTTGTGTCGTTTATAGATGATGCAGCTCCAATGGCGGGACAACAAAGACTTATAGATATGTTTTTTGCAGGAAAATTCTCTCCAATTTCAATGAATGACGATGATGAAGATTTCTTTGATGAGGAGTTCTAAATTATGAAAGTTCTTGGAATTGAAACCTCTTGTGATGAATGCTCTGCAGCTGTAGTTGAAGATGGGAAAAACATACTTTCTAATGTAATTGCCACTCAAATTGAGCTTCATAGACCTTTTGACGGAGTAGTTCCAGAACTTGCATCTCGTTTGCATACGGAGTGGATTTCTCAAGTAGTTAGTGCGGCATTAAAACAAGCTGGCCTTAAAGTCTGTGATATAGATGCTATAGCTGTGACTTCAAGACCCGGTCTTTTAGGCTCTCTTCTTGTGGGTCTTAATTTTGCAAAAGGTATGGCAAGCGTGTTAAAAGTTCCGTTTATTGGAATTGACCATATACGTGCGCACTTATATGCTCCTCAAATTGAACACCCTCTTGAATACCCTTATTTGGGAGTTCTTCTTTCAGGTGGCCACACTGTTATATGCAAAGTTAATACTTACGATGATGTAGAAGTTCTTGGAACAACTGTAGATGATGCAATAGGGGAAGCTTTTGATAAAGTTGCAAAGCACTATGGGCTTGGTTATCCTGGCGGAGTTATGATAGATAAACTTTCTCAAAAAGGCGACCCTTACGCTTTTAAGTTCACAAGCCCCAAAATTGATAAAGGTTATCACCCTTACGACATATCGTACTCAGGACTAAAGACAGCTGTCATAAACCAACTTGAAATATTTTCAACAGGCAAAGAAGCTACTTCTGAAAACATTGCTGCAAGTTTCCAGCGTGTTGCTGTTGGAATGCTAATGAAAAAAGTTGAAGCTGCCTTGCAAGATACAGGTCTTAAGAGAGTTTCTGCAGGAGGAGGTGTTGCTGCCAATTCTCTTGTAAGAAGTTCTTTGAAAGCACTTGAAAGTAAAGGATATGAAGTTTCTTTCCCAAGTTTAAAACTTTGTACTGACAACGGCGCAATGGTAGCAGGACTTGGTTTTAGATATGTGCAAGACGGCATTACAAGCCCGTTGGATTTGACAGCAAGTGCAAGAGTTTCAGCTTTCAAAAAAGCTTAAGAATTGTGCAACCGCTATTTTGAGCTCATTTATATAACCTTATTGGGTTGCAGCTTTCAAAAAAGCTTGAAAAATGCAATCTTGCGTGAAAACGCGCAAGTACATGGAGCCAAAGTTTCTTGAAAACATTTATTAGCACCTCTAAAGTTGTCTTAATACAGTTGTTATTGACACTAGATACTTTTTTCTTGTATGCTCCAAATGTTCGTTTTTTGGGATGTAGTGTAATGGTAACACTGCAGATTCTGGTTCTGCCTTTGGGGGTTC
>CAVDLI010000049.1:0-12253 GCA_963609725.1 bacterium
TTTTATCTCGCAAATCCAAAACCAAGGGCCACAAAGCTCATTTTGCAAAAACCTCTTTAATCTTTATTTATATTTTTGCACGAGCTTAAGAAGTCTTTAGGATCTTCTCTAAGGCTTTTTCCATTTCATCTACTTTACATATTCCATTTGGAATTTGAATACCTCTTTCTCTCAATTTTTGAGAAAGTTTAGTCATAGTTGGAACTGGTAGAACTTCACTTGCTAAAGATTTTAATGCAGAAATTTTTTCAAATACTTCAGAAGTCGCACCTTTAGCCACGAGCTCTCCGTCTTTCATGTATATAACTTCTTTGCAATATTCTGCTATATCATCCATATTATGAGAAATTAGAATAATAGTTTTTCCCTCTTTATTGAGATTTCTCAAAACATCAAAAAGGAGCTTTTGCGTTGCAAAATCAAGACCGGCTGTGGGTTCGTCTAAAATAAGTGTTTGTGGTGTCATTGCAAGAATACCTGCAATAGATACACGGCGTTTTTCCCCTCCTGAAATACAAAAGGGATCTCTATTGTAAAAAGTTTCATCTAAGTCTAAAGAAGATAATGCACATTTTGCCATTTTAAATGCTGTTTTCTTGTCATATCCAAGATTCAAAGGTCCAAACATTACATCTTTTATAACTGTAGATTCAAATAATTGAAATTCTGGATATTGAAAAACAAGTCCAATGCTGTTTTTGTTTTCTTTTGATGATATTTCTTTTGATGATACTTCAATACCATCATACAAAACATGGCCAGAACTGGGCGTAATAAGGCCTTTCATAATTTTTGACAGTGTTGTCTTTCCACTGCCAGAATTTCCAACAATTCCAACAAATGAGCCAAAAGGTATTGAAAGAGACACATTTTTTAGGGCATAGCGCTCAAAAGGAGTTCCTACGTCATATATGTACGATACATTAACTAATTCAAGTGCCATGGAAACACCTTTGCAAGTATGCACAAAAGAGCAAAAATAAATATTACAAAATATGAAACAATGTCATTCTTTTCATACTGTAATGGATGAAGAACAGATGGCTCACTTGTTCCGTATAACCTAGAATCCATTGCCATTGCAAGAAAATTGGCTTTTCTGAATGCTGATGCAAAAAGAGGGATTAAAATTGGAAGTAGAGCTTTGGCACGTTGAATGAGGTTTCCATTCTCAAAATTTGCACCCCGCGCTTTTTGTGCCTCCATAATATGAACTGATTCTGTTGAAAGTATTGGTATAAAACGAAATGCAATCATTATCATTGTTGCAAAATCATGAACCGGAAGATGAATTTTATTCAAAAAACCTAAACTTTTTTCAAGTCCTGTTGCAATGTCCTTTGGCTTAGTAGTTAAACATAATACATTTGAGCCCCATACGACTTCAACCATACGCAGAGTTGTTATAATAGCTTTTTTTAACCCATCGTCTATGAATAAAATATTATATAAATCAGTAATTAAAATTATTACAAATATGGGTCTAAGCCCTTGAATTACATATCTAAGTGGCACATTAGATAATGCCATTAAAAGTACAAGTGCAGAGAAACACAAAAAAAGGCTTGTAAAATCATTTGATATAAAAACAAATATAATATAAACAAACAAACCTAATAGTTTTGTTCTTGGGTCAAGTGAATGAAGAGAAGATTTAACTGGATAATAACGACCTAGTGTAACATCCTTAATCATTGCAACTTTCCTCTTGCGGTATCACTTTTTGGCAACGTTCCTCTAAAATTATTTTCACAGCATCACAAAATTGTTCACATGTCATAATTCCAGTGGGCAAAAGAACGCCTTTTTTTATAAGATGTTCGCTTAAATCTAAAATTGGAGGTATTGAAAGTCCTAATTTGTGTAAAGCGTTAGTGTTTGAAAACACATTTGAAGGTTTATCATCAATTGCAACATTTCCATTATCTAACACAATAATGCGGTTTGCATTAATGCAATCTTCTAAATTATGAGTAATCAATACAATAGTAAGTCCATAATCACGATTAAGACGTAAAGCAAAATCTAAAACAGTCTTGCGCCCAGTGCAATCTAACATGGATGTAGCTTCATCCAAGATTATGCACTTAGGATGCATAACTAAAATTCCTGCAATTGCAACAAGCTGTTTTTGACCACCTGAAAGCTTTTGAGGATTTACATTCTTTATTGAGTTTAAGCCTGTTACATTAAGGCAATCTTTTATGCGCTCTTTCATCTCTGAAACAGGAAGGCCCATATTTTCAAGACCAAACGCAATGTCATCCTCAACTGTATCACATACAATTTGAGTATCTGGATTTTGGAAAACAATTCCAACTGTAGTTCTTACATTAAATAAATTAGTTTTTTCTTTTGTGTCTAAACCGTTTATTAAGACTCTTCCTGTCTTTGGTATTAACAAAGCGTTGAGAAGTTTTGCAAGAGTAGATTTTCCACTGCCATTAGAGCCCAGAACAGCAACAAAAGAGCCTTCTTCAATTGAAAGATTTACATTTGACAATGCAAAACAACTGGAAGATGTATTTGTATATGAAAATGAAACATTATCCAGTTCAATTATATTCACTAAGTCAATCTTCCTTTTTAGATAAAAGATACTTCTTTATAGCAAACAAGCCTGCAACACAAAGAACTCCCATGAAAAGCTGGACCATTGTCCATTGTTTTATTACAAGTTCACGTACAAAAGCTAGCATGAGAATTTCAATAACAGATTCCAAGTTTTGACTGTTTAGAACATGGATAAGCTCTACAGCAATTACAACAAGAGAAACATAATTAACCAATGATAAAAGACCTGTTGTGCTGTCATCAATAATTGCTTGGAAAGCACTTGGAACTTGGACAAAAGAAAGAACAATACCAATTAACAAGAAGAGAGAAAGAATAAGTTGTACAAAAGAAGTAATCCAGTGAATGAGTTTTTGTACTGTACCCATTGCACCTTGAGTTTCAAAAAAATTAGGAGAAAAATTATCTCCATGGACTCCTGTTGATATCTTTTTTTTAACTTTGTCCATTTCTTTATTCATATATTATTTCTCCACTATTTCTCCACGCTCGTAACGTTGTCATTGATATCTTTATCATCTATGTTATCAAAACCAAGTCTCTTTAGTATTAATGCAGCAACAAGCCCAATAACAACACCGGCTATTGTACCGCTTAGAATAAGAAAAGGTAAATAGTAAACAACTACATTAGTCTCAAGAATAAAACAAGCTGTTAAAATTTGCCCCAAGTTATGAAGAACACCACCAACAACACTTACAGCAACACTGCCAAAAAGTCGTGTCTTCTTTAATAAAGCCATACCAAATAAACTTAAAAGTGCTCCAGAAAGTGAGTATGCAAGACTTAAAACAGAGCCAAACATAAGAGATGAAAGTAAAACTCTAAGAATTGAAATAATAAGAGCTTCCTTGAACCCAAGACTGTATAAAGCAAAGAGAACAACAATATTTGCAAGTCCAATTTTTACACCTGGGATTGCAACAAATGCAGGAATTTGGGCTTCTATAAAAGACAAAACTAATGCAAGCGCAATTAAAAGCCCCATTTGTGATACTTTTTTTGTTTCCATTTGCATCTTACTCCATACTCTACTGCCAAGCCACAACTTTAGTTATAACTGCTTTGTAACAACTGTTTAGTTTCTCTCAAAAGGCATATAAAAACTCTACAATACAATATCAACAGAATCATCACCACCATAAACAGTAACAGTAAGTTTATTTGGCAAACACGTTATACATTGACCTGTGTATCTTATATCACCCTGTTTTACACAAAGTTTGTCCGGGCAATTAGCATTTATAACTTTTGCACTGCCGTCTTTGATTACAAGAATATTAGAACCTCCGTTGAGTGAGTATTCACCATCTAAAGAAAGAGGATATTCTCCAATTTGCACACCATTGACAGCAACAATAACTTTACTACCCTGCTCTCCATTATGAGAGAGTACAAAATAAAGTATCACAGAGACAAGCAAAAGAAATAAAATGAGGCAAACATCTCTAAAGGCCCTATCCCTCAAAGAAATCTTCATAACACCTCTGGCAAATCATTTATAAATCAGAAAAAGTTTTTGTAAAACAAACTTTACAGCTTGTTTTACAAAAACTTAAATGCTCCAAGACTTAGAGCAAAAAACTTAGAAAGCAAAAAGCACTAGCGACACAATTGCAATAGAAGCAACAATAATTGGGAAACCTCTCCATGCTTTTGGCACATACTTCATGTTAATTCTACTTACAACACCAGAAATAACTAGCGTAGCAATAATATACCCAATGCCAACACCAAGAGATGCTAAAATGCCTGTAACACAAGAGTATTTGTTTGAAGAAAACAATAAGAGTGCCCCAAGAATAATGCTATTGAGTGCTGTTGGAATATCAAATCCATTAAAAGAAGAGATAGCACCTCTGTTGGCACAAGAGTCATTGTCGCAAGAAGCGTTGCCACAAGATGCCTTATCTTTGAATAAAAGTCCCACAACCCCAGTAACTGCTAATACAACAATTGAAGTTACAAGAATTCTAAGAGATTCTAAAGCACCAACAAGAAGATAAGAATTAAGAACCCAAGTAACAACACTAGATACAACAATAGCTAAAGTTAACTCAAGGCCTTTAACAAAAATGGATTTGTAGGATTTTGAAATATCAAATCCAACTGCCTCAATGCCCATAAAATTGGATAAAACATAATTATTTGCCAGTATGCAAGCAAACATAACAGCTGTCATTTCTTTGAAAGTCATCACTTTGCCTCCTTTTGGCAACAACAAGTATCACAGTTCTTACTAAATAAACTTGAAAGTGCAAGCAAAATAGAGAACACAATAAATGCACCAGGAGCTTTTGCCAAAATTGGAATACTTAAAGAAGAAAGGAATGAGACCTTAACTCCCGCAATTGTTCCAAGCCCAAGACTCTCTCTTATAAAAGCCATAACAATAACAAGAACTGCAAATTGTATCCCGCAAATTACAGCATTCTTTATACCTTCACCGGCTCCACTGTCAGATGCAACAACGCCTTTTAGAACAATCATTGCATTAATTGTACACAGTGCAACATATACACCCAAAAGAGAACTCACTTTTGGAAGAAATGCAGATATGAGCATATTAGCAATAGAAGAAAAACCGGCTGTAACAATCACACAAAGAGGAACTCTAATGTATGAAGATGAAATCTTTCCCAAAATTGCCATAACAAGCGAAGACAATACAATAATACAAAAAACAGCACATGCAATAACAAGACCTGAAAGTAAATTTGTTGTAGTTGCAAGAGCTGGGCATGAAGCCATAAAAAGAATCATTACAGGATTATTAGATAAAAACGACTTCAAGTTATTTTTTTCCATCATTTGTTACCCCCTACTAAGACATCAAAAGCCTCAAAAGCATCATCAATAGCACATTTTACAGCTTGAGTTGTCATTGTTGCACCTGAAATCAAGGCCTCCTCTCCAGTCCAAGAAGAAGACAGACCTACAAATGCTGCCTTATAAGAGACAGGCTCAAGAGAATAAGAGCTAAAATATTCAGGTTCTATAATAAGAGAATCAGCATTAAAAGCATAAATTAGACCGTTAGAGTCCAAAATCACATAAATTACCATAGTTTCATTTGAGAACCCATAAGGTCTACAAGTAAAGCAGTAATAAGTTCCTTGAGAGCTTTCTGCCTTAAAAGCACTTGAAACGGAATTAAATACACCATCAAGTGAAATTTGAGTGAGAACAGACTCTTCAGGAACAAGTTTTGCAACTTTCTTTTGGTCTTTGGTTGCTAGTTTGGAAATCTTACTACTTGCTTCATTAGAAAGAGCTTCTATTACAGCTGTATCAAAAGAAGAAGTAACATCTTGAGCCTGGATATCAAAAACTTTGCATGATAATGAAGAATTGAAAATTACAAGATAAGGCGCGTCATTTTCATACCAATAAGCAACACCGGCGCCATTATTTGTTTTCCAAGCTCCTTTTACACCAGAGACAGCTGAAGTAAATTCTGTAATTTGAGCAATACCAGAAGGATTTGCACTTGTTGTAAATACAACAGGCAACATCTCAGAGATAATTTGGCTTGCACTCTTGACACCTTCTTTTATCAAACCATTAGAAATCAAAACTGCAAATGCATCAGATACAGCATTCCTAAACGCAGATGACGAATATGTAACACCAGCAACTATAGATGTTCCACCCAAAGTAGAATCTTGACCTATAAATGTTGCAGGGTATGTGTCTTGTCCAAAATCTTTTGTCTCTGGGTACGAATCCAACGAAATACCTAAAATCTTACCATCAACAGAAATTGCAACAGTAAGCTCTATGTCGTCACCTGTAAATCCCTTATTTGTTGCACATCGTATAACATAACCAAGCCCACTAGTCTCTTTCCACACACTTGAAATTGTATCAGGGGCACCTGAGAGCTCTATTTTTTCAAAACCCGATGCCTGAGTAAGAACTTTATACAAAGGCTCAAGCTCTGAACTTTGAGCATTTTTTTCAATCATTGGAGATGTAAAAATATTTAAGACTAAAACCAACGCAGCCATCACTACAAAAGCGACAACAAGAATCAAAACTTGAGAAATTTTGTTATTTGCCATTTGAAGAGCCTCCAAGAGGAACGTTAGCAGTAAGCTTTTCAACAAAAGGTGTAAGAATGTTCATAATAAGAATTGAAAATGACACACCTTCTGGAAGTGAGCAAAATCTTCTTATAATGAAAGTAATAATTCCACAACATATGCAGAAAACAACTTTACCTTTCACTGTAATTGGAGTTGTAACATAATCTGTTGCCATAAAAATTGCACCAAGGAAAAGCCCTCCAGAGAGTATCTCATACAAAGCATAGACTGGAGATCCTGTTACAATGAAGAAAAGAATATAAACAGTTATTATAAAAGATGCTGGAACATACCACTTAATTACTTTTCTTACAGAAAGATATATCCAACCCACAATTAAAGCTATAATACAAGTTTCACCAATCGTACCGCCATGTAAGCCCAACATCATTTGCAAAAGAGTTGGAAGATTTTCCATAGAGTTTGAGGCAAGATTTGCAAGTGGAGTTGCACTTGAAACAAGCTCTACGCCTTTTGGATTAACAAAAGAAGTTACAGAACCAAAAGCAATAAGCATAAACACACGTCCTGTTATTGCTGGGTTTGCAAAATTCTTTCCAAGCCCGCCAAAAATACATTTGACAAAAACTATTGCAAAAACAGAACCAATTATAGCTTCATATAAAGAAACTTCAGTACCAAGATTAAGAGCAAGTAAAAGTCCTGTTACAACAGCTGAAAGGTCTCCTACTGTTTCTTTTTTCTTAGTGCAAATGTCAAATAACCACTCTGATGCAACAGCACTAAGAACGCATGTTATAATAAGCCATAAAGACTTAAGTCCAAAAATAACTATAGATGCAATGACCGCTGGCAAAAGAGCAATAATTACATCAAGCATTATACGGCGACTTGATGAGTTGTCGTGAAAATGCGGTGAAGAAACAACAATCAAATTATAATTCTCCATTATTTTCTCCTCCCTCTCATAAAGCTCTTTGCTTCTCTATTGTTTGCAACAAGAGGTCTGTGGGCAGGGCAAACATAAGCACAACAGCCACATTCCATACATTGTGCAACATCTTCTTTTTTAAGAATTGCTTCTCTTTCATCTTCATCATCTATATCAAGAGCTCTTGCAAACTCTACAGGATTGAGATTTAGAGGACATGCCTCAACACACCTGCCACAATGAAGACATGCAGTAGGCTCAATTACTATAGAATCTTTTAAGTCCATAGCAACAAGAGCACTTGTAGCTTTAACAACAGGTTCATCTAAAGATTTAACAGCACGTCCCATCATTGGGCCACCGTCTAAAACACGACCTGGTGTTGTTTTGAAACCGCCACACATCTCAAAGCAATAACTCATGCTTGTGCCAATTGGAACTATGATATTTTTTGGATTTTTAACAGCAGAACCATCAACAGATATACATTTATCAACAAGAGGCATTCCTGTCTCAAAATATCTCGCCATTTTTGCAAGCGTTGTAACGTTTGTGATAATTACACCTAGTGATGCAAGTCTTTGACCAGCTGCAACTACTTTTCCAGTTGCATTCCAAAGAAGAACTTGTTTTGCACCTTGCGGATACACGCTTTTAAGCGGTTTTACTATTACAGAGGAATCATTCTTAAACACTTCAGTAAGGTGAGAGATTGCTTCAGGTTTGTTTTCTTCAATACCAATTACATATTCTTTGGCATTTGCAAACTCTTTGAGTATTTCAATACCCATCTTTATGTGGTCAGCATCTTCTAACATTGTGCGGTTGTCAGCTGTACAATAAGGCTCACATTCAGCACCATTGATAAGAACAGTTTCAATCTTGTTTTTTCTAAGAGCTTCCCATTTCCCATGAAGAGGATAAGCTGCACCACCAAGACCAACAATACCAGATTTACGACATCCTTCAAGAAAATCATCTAATGTTTCAAGTTTTGGAGCCTTCATTTCTGGATCTTTTTCCATCTTCCCATCACTTTTGATAGAAATTGATTTCTCACTTACTTGTGAAATTTCACCAGATACAGAAGCATGGACAGGAGACGAAACGCGGCCTTCGCCCTCTTTTGCAATAAGTTGACCCACAAAAACATGGTCTCCTACATTAACTACAGGCACAGCTGGTACTCCAGAATGCATAAGCATTGGAATTGTAACTGACTGTGGAGGAGCGACAATTTCTGAGTGCATGTTTTGAGTAGATTTACAATGTGGCACATGCACAGAAGATATCTTTCTTTTGAAAAGCATTTATCAATGCCCCCCTTTATTTAGTTGGCTTTTTTGCTTATCTACAAATTTACATAACATGCTAATTTGCATAAACAAAAAGCCATAATTTAGAGGTTTTTGCAAAAACCTCTTTACATTCTATTAAGAGTTTAATGTACAACTAAACTTTCCAAATTTGGTGTATATTTTACTTCTCCATCATGGAAAATCCATACACATTCAACCCCGTCTAAACTTGAAACAAGTTCAAGACCTTTTTCATAATCCATACAATATAAAGCTGTAGAAAGAGAGTCTGCATAACCACTATCTTTTGTTATTACACTCAATGATGCAAAGTACTGAGCGGGCCATAATGTATTTGGATCAATTATGTGCGAATACTTTTTACCATTTACGGTAAAAAATCTTTCATATTCACCACTTGTCACGCAAGAAGTGTCACTTAGCATAAGCTTGATAGCAAAATTAGAATCAGGATCTTTTGGATCTCTTATTCCCGTAACCCATCCTTCTCCACTTGGTTTAGAGCCAACAATTCTCACGTTACCACCAATATTAAGCACGTAACTTGTTACACTCTGTTCTTCTAACCATTGTGCAGCTTTTTCTGTTGCATAACCTTTCCCAATAGCTCCAACATCTAGAGAAGCTTTTGAATCAGTTATTCTAACAGTACAATTTTCTTCATCTATTTCTAAAAAATCAAATCCCATATGTTGGGATGCTTCATCCAAAACACTTTGTTCTGGTAAATATTTTTCTTCAGATGTTCTTGCATCATGCCAAATAGAAAGCACACTTCCCATCATGACATCTACCATACCGTCTGTTAAATCACAAACTTCTTTGCAGTACAAAAGAAATTCTATAAGCTCTTTATCTACTTTAACAGGCTCTCCCCCCGCCATTTTATTCACAGTGCATAAGTTATTTATTCCACTGTATTCATAGTAAATATCAAAAAGCTTGTGATACTTGTCTAATATATCAGAAACACCACTTGTAAGTTCATCAAAACGCTCATTGCTATCACCGGCATAACTGTAAACATAAGACACGGTATCAAAGAATGAAAAATATGCTTTACCTTTTGGCTCTATTTTTCCGCCATTTGTGCTATTTTCATTGTCTTGTGATACTTGAGAATTTCTACTGCACCCCGTAAAAAAAACCAAAATCAATGTCACAAGTAAAACAACGCCAAGCGTTAGAAAAAACCTAACACTTGGCATCATTTTTTTTGAAAAATTCATATTGCAATTAGTTTGCGTTGTTTGCAGCCTTTGCAATAACATCCATCATTCCTGTAATTTGAATTGAACAAGAAGCAAAAAGTTTTTCATCTGTAGTTACGACATAACCAGGATGTGCTTCATTTTCACCTCTAACTCTGGTTGGAAGATTTGCAACTTCTGTAGCTGTCTTTCCTGCGCAGTAATCTTCAAATGCAGCTGCCTGCTGGAACCACTCGTTTGTTGCTTCTGAATATTTGACCATGTTGTAGTCATATTCAAGTTCCTTCTTTGTTCCCCTCCAAGTCTTACCTGTAACCTCTCCGTCAGTATTGACAGTGAACTGTGGCTGAATTGCATCTGTAAGAGCTGCAAGAATCTTACCGTCTTTTCCAACAACAGCACCTGCAAACTCTGCATACATCTTAATCACGCCATCAGCATCTTCTGTTGCAACTGTTGACTCATCTGCTGTTGAATTGATTGCAACACCAACAGTGAATGTATCAGCTGTTGAGAATGTTTTTGCTTTTGAATCGTTGCAAGCTTTTACGACAGCTTCAATAAATTCTGTAATTTGAATTGAGCAAGATGCAAAGAGTTTTTCATCTGCTGTTACAACATAACCTGGATGTGGCTCGTCAGAACCTCTAACTCTTGTCTGCATTGCTGCAACTTCATCTGCTGTTTTCCCAACGACATAGCTTTCAAATGCATCAACCTGCTGGAACCATTCATTTGTTGCTTCTGAATATTTGACCATGTTGTAGTCATATTGAAGCTCATATTTTGATTTGAACTGCTTGTTTGGATTGATATCTGTTGTATCCATCTTGTTCTGCGCATCATCAATCTGACATGCAACAATCTTACCGTTTGCATCTGTTACAACAACAGCACAAACAGCATCATAAGCAACTTGTGTATCACTGGACTGCCCGTCGTCAAATACAATACCCATACCAAACTTGTATGTTTGGGCTTTCTTTGAGCAGGAAACAAAGCTGAAAAGTGAGCATACAACAAGAAGTACTACCAAAGCTTTTTTCATAGTAAAAACCGTCCTCCATAACGTATGAACGTGACTTCCAACATTTCATACACAGGCATGCGGTTTGATTGCAATACTTACAACACTTACAGCACTAACGTATATTCCAAAAATGTTGGAATCACCACAAGATGAGATACCATTTTCAAGATTAAAGGTCAACAAAACGAAAAAATAAAACGGGATTTCAAAACACTTTGAAATACCCGTTATGCTTTTTTTGCATATCAAATTCACATTCTCTATAGCTGTCTCATAACTTCCCTATGGCAGCTTTAACAAAGCCATCAAAAATTGGATGCGGTTTTGTAGGACGGCTCTTGAACTCTGGATGGAACTGAACAGCAATAAAGAAAGGATGAGCATCCTTTGGAAGTTCAACAGCTTCCACTAATGAACCATCAGGTGATTTACCACTTAAAACAAGTCCTGCGCTCTCAAATTCTTTTTCAAATGCTCCATTGAACTCATAACGATGTCTATGCCGTTCTTGTACACTTGAAAGATTGTACAAACTCTCTAAGAGTGAACCTTTCAAAATTGAGCAAGGGTATGCGCCCAAGCGCATTGTACCACCTTTTTGGAGTCCTTTTTGATCCTCCATTAAATCAATAACAGGGTGTGCAGAATTAGAAGAAAATTCACTTGAATTTGCATCATTCCAGTTAAGAACATCACGTGCAAACTCAATACATGCTATTTGCATTCCAAGACAAATGCCAAAATAAGGAACCCTGTTCTCACGAGCATAACGACATGCCAAAATCATGCCATCAATTCCTCTATCTCCAAAACCACCGGGAACCAAAATTGCATTAACTCCTGTTAAAAGAGAAGAAGCATCATCAAGGCTCTTGATATCACTTGATTCAACCCACCTTATTGAAAGATGAACATTATTCCAAAATGCTGCATGAGCAAGTGCTTCTACTATGGATAAATACGCATCATGTAATGCTGTATATTTTCCAACAATTGCAACTTCTACGCCAAGTCCACTTGTACGTGAAGATTCTATTTTTTGAACTACATTACGCCAAGCTGTCATATCACAGGCGGGAGCGTCGATATTTAATATACGGCATACTATATCATCCAAATGCTGTCTATGAAGCATAAGA
>CAVDLI010000050.1:0-1366 GCA_963609725.1 bacterium
GTAAGAGGTTAAGCAAAAACCTTTAATTTAGTGGAAAAAGCAATGGGTGAATATCTTAAGACTATAGATTATGTTATTTTTGTTCTTATGATGATTGGCGGAATTTGGGGAGCCTTAAAAGGATTTATTGATGAAGTATCATCAAAATTTGGCTATGTACTTGGGTTTGTACTAGCAGCAATGTTCACAAAAGCTCTTGCAAGTAAATTCATTGAACAGTTTGGACTTCCTCTATGGTTTGCATCTTTTGTTTGCTATTTCCTTATATTTATGGTGGGATATTCTGCTCTTAAAGGCCTTGGCACTGCTCTTGATGGAATATTTGAAAGTGCCAACATTGCAATTATTGATAATATTCTTGGTTTTATTCTTGGAGTTATAGAAAGTATTTTAATTATTGGAATACTAGAAATGCTCATGAATTATCAATCTTTGATTGATTTTGGAACTTTGTTTACAGACAGTTTCTTCTCAAGTAGATTAATAGTACCTCTTGTAAATTGGTGTTTGTCTGTTGCAGAAGGGGTAGTCTAATACAATTTTAGGCAGGGAAAATGTTTGAAGCGTTATCTAAAACCCAGCCACAAATATCCTCTCAACTTTCAAGTTTAGTTGAAAATAATACATTTCCAAGTTCGTCTCTTTTCTATGGAACTCCTTATAGTGGAAGAATGTATGCAACTATGGCTGTTGCAAAAGAAATGAAAATTCCTCAAGAGAATATTGTAATTGTTTCTGACCGCAGTCACTATAGCCGTATAATGAGTGCCATATCTCTTGTTAAAAAATCAAGAAATAATGCAGCAAAAGGTTTTCTAAAAGATAATGTTAATATAATGCTTAGCCAGTATCATGGAGCTCTTTTTGGAGAACAAAGTGCTAGTGAACGAAAAAAATTCAGTGACGCAGCAGAAATTTCAGAACTTTTAGGAAGACTTGATAATGCAAATGACAATGAACTGGAGTCATTAATCAATTCAATTGAAAAATTTGTGACATCTTTAGTTTCTGCAAATAGAACACAAGCAATAAGTATTGGGCAAGTTAGAGCAATAAGGGACTGGTGTTCAACATCATCTATGGATGGTGAAAAAAAACTTGTTGTTGTAGAGGGACTTGAAAACGCACTAAGTGCAGCTGTTAATGCATTTCTTAAAACGTTGGAAGAACCTCCCAAAGATACATATTTTATTTTAATATCATCTAATATTGGAAGAATACTTGCTACAATTTTAAGTCGTGTAAGAAAATTCAAATTTGAGGATCTTTCAAAAGAGTCTACTAAGTATATTTTCAATTCTTTATTTATAAATCCTAATAAATATGAAACGCTTGAGCAGTTTTTTCTTGATGGAATTGGTATTGA
>CAVDLI010000050.1:1376-12127 GCA_963609725.1 bacterium
GGTATTGATGATGCAAAACTTAAGCAAATGGCAAAAAGTCTTGTAATCACACATGATGCAAATATTCCTTCAATTGTTGCAGAGTTAGAAAAAAACAACAGTTATGATGTATTTTTTTCTCATGTGTTAGAAAAACTGTATGAAGGGCAAATGTCTGGCTCAATAGAAAGCAGAAAAGCTACATATTTGATAGAAGGTATAAACGAGATGGTTTATAAATCTAAAGTTTTTAACCAAAATAAAAGACTTACATTAGATTATGTAATCTATAGAACAAAGGAAGTCTTGGGATGAGTCAATTTGTCAAAAAAGCTGCAAGTAAAATCTCTAAGATGTCAGATGAGCAAATACTTCGATTAATTGACACCCAAACAAATGATATTAAAGTACGCAACTTGGCATTAGATAATTCTTATGTTGGATATCTTTTAATTGAAAACAATAAAACAGTCTCTTATGTTAATAAACAGTTAGCTACTTTAATTCCAGTCTTTAATGAACGAATTATTAAAAATTCTCCATTGGACAAATTTATTATTAATGAAGATTTGTTATCATTTTTTGAGCAATGTCTCAAAGATGAAAACACAACACAGTCAAAAGTATTTGAGTTTGATGACCCGGGCTCTGGCAAAAAATATATAAATTGTATGTCTTTACGTCTAAAAGATTTTGATGGAATTTTATTTACGTTTACAGACGTAACTTATTTTCATAGATTTAAGGATGAATTTAGAAAAAATGAAACTCTTGCATCAATGACAACAATGGCAGCTGGAGTTGCACATGAAATTAAAAATCCATTAGCTTCTATTTCTATTTATCTTCAACTTCTTGATAGAGAATTTGCGAAAAAAGGTTCAATTGATAAAAACACAGCTGACAAATATCTTTCTGTTGTCAAAGAAGAAGTTGACCGCCTTAACTCTATTGCTGTTGATTTTTTATTTGCAGTAAAACCCATGAAAGTAAATCTTGAAAAAGCTAATCTTAATGATATTTGCTTAAAAGTTGTGAAAGTTGTTTCTCCTGAGCTTGAAGAAAAAGGAATTTCATTAGACTTAAGGCTTGCAACTTCGTTGCCAAACGTAATGATTGATATATCGTTAATGCAGCAGGCTATCTTGAATCTTATAAAGAATGCAATGCAAGCAATAGATAATGATGCAAAAGAAAAGAGTATATCACTTAGTTCTTATATAGACGGTGAATATGCTGTATTAAGTGTTGCAGACACAGGTTGTGGAATGACAAACGAACAAATGGAAAAAATATTTGAGCCATATTTTACAACAAAGTCAAATGGAACAGGATTGGGGCTTACTGTTTTATTCAAAATAATCAAAGAATTTGGTGGTGAAATTAATGTTCATTCTCAAAAGGGACATGGTTCTGAATTTGTTCTAAGAATACCAATTCCAAGAGACGAAAGATATAGAATATCTTATAACCCAGAGGAGGCAAGTTTATGAGTAGAACTATCCTGGTTGTTGATGATGAAAAACATATTAGGGAAGGTCTTGTTGCTGCACTTCAAATGGACGGATATGAAGGCCTCCAATCCTCTACTGGTGATGAAGCGTGGAATATTATAAACAAAACTCCTGTTGATTTGGTTATAACAGACTTGCGTATGCCTGGTATGTCAGGAAGTGAACTCCTAAAGAAGATATATTCTACATATCCAACAATTCCTGTAGTTGTTCTTACAGGGCATGGAACAATTGAAGATGCTGTAGATGCCATGCAAAATGGGGCTGTAGATTTTCTCACAAAGCCTGTAAACCTTGACCATTTGTCAGTCTTAATAAAAAAGAGTTTATCCAATAAAGATTTAGCAGACCGCAACACAGAGCTTAAACTAGAACTAGAGAACCTGCGAAAGAAAAGTGGATATACAAAAATAATTGGGAAAAGCCAAAAAATTGTACATCTTTTAGAAACAATCCAAAGAATTGCTATGTCAAAGGCATCGGTCTTGATTACGGGTGAAAGCGGTGTTGGTAAAGAGTTGGTTGCTGATGCAATTGTCAGCTACTCAGACAGGCGCGATAAGCCTTTTGTTAAAGTTCATTGTGCTGCTCTGAATTCTAATCTTTTGGAAAGTGAGTTGTTTGGACATGTAAAAGGCTCTTTTACGGGAGCTGTTGCAGATAGAAAGGGGCGTTTTGAGCTTGCAGACGGTGGCACGATTTTTCTTGATGAGATTGGTGAGATTGATGCCAACACGCAAATTAAACTTTTAAGAGTGCTGCAGGAACATGAATTTGAAAAGGTTGGTGGAGATAAAACAATTAAGACCGATGTCCGTGTAATAGCAGCTACCAATAGAAATCTAGAAGAAGAAATCAAATTAGGCCATTTTAGAGAAGATTTATATTACCGCCTCAATGTTGTTCGTTTGGAAGTCCCGCCTCTAAGGGAGCGCAAGGAAGATATTTTTCTTCTTGCAACTGAATTTCTTAATGAATTTAATAAAGAGAATGGTAAAAAAATTGAGGGTTTTTCTAATGACGCAAAAAACAAAATTGCAAATTATGATTGGCCTGGAAATATACGAGAGCTTAGAAATTGCGTAGAGAGTGCCGTTGTTATGTGCCAAGGTAAAATTATTGATACAAACGACTTGCCTCCAAATGTAAGTAAAGCAAGTTCAGGAAGTTCAATAGAAATTCCTCTTGGTAGCACAATTGAAGATGCGCAAAAAGCTTTAATTTTGGCTACAGTGGGATACTGCAAAGGTAATAAATCAAAAGCGGCAGATCTTCTTGGAATAGGACGCAAGACAATTATTAGAAAAATGCAAGAATACGAGTCCTCTACATGAAAAAAGAACAAATTTATGAAATTTTTGATGAGGGAGGGCTTTTAAGCCAAACTCTTGATAATTTTGAGTTCAGAGAAGGTCAACTTAATATGGCTTTAGACGTTCTTCATTGTTTTGATACAAATGCAGTGGGAGCAATAGAAGCTGGAACTGGAATTGGAAAGAGTTTTGCTTATCTTGTGCCTTCAATCTTTAATGCCACTGAAGCTGATGAGAATGAAGATAAAGAAAGAACTGTCATTGCAACATCTACAATTAATCTTCAACATCAGTTACTTGAAAAAGATATTCCAACATTGTTTAAGGTTCTCAATCTTGAATGTAAAGTTGCTATAGCTGTAGGAAGAGGTAATTACATTTGTTTGCGCCGGCTTGCTGGAGAAGTAGAAGGAAATGCTTTGTTCAAAGATGATGGTGTATCTGACATATCTAGATTAAAAAAATTTGCAAATGTTACTGAAACAGGCCTTCGTAGTGAATTCAATGGACATTTAGATGCTTTAGCTTGGGGCTCTGTTTGTTCAGACTCTGACTTATGCATGGGTGGAAAATGTCCTTTCTTTAGTAAGTGTTTTTATTTTAAGGCAAAAAGTAAATTATCTGATGCTTCTATTATTGTATGCAATCATCATCTTTTATTTGTTGACAGTCATGCAAGATTTGAACAAGACATAGAATATGACAAAGATGCTGTTCTTCCTTCTTTTAGCCACTTAATTGTAGACGAAGCTCACAATATGGAGCGTCATGCAACAGATTTATTCACAGAGTCTTTTTCAAGTTTTTCTTTGATGAGGCAAATAGGGTATATTTACGACCGCAAAGCTACAAAAGGTGCAATTTACGGAAGAATGCTTGATGATTTATTACAATTTAGCATTCATAGATCTTTATATGACAAAATTGTTGATTCTTATGATGTTTTGAGAACACATGTTGAAACATTAAACATGATGACGTTGGGGATTCTTGATTTGAATAAAATTTCTCATCTTCTTTTAACTGATGATAATTCTCAGAAAATCATAAAAGAGATTGGAGAGATTTCAAATAATGTAATTACAAAAGGGCGGGACTTTGTGTCTCTTCTAAGTGATTTTGCAACTTCAATAAAAAGTAAAGATGAGTTTGTTCTTAGCAAATGTGATGATATGACAGTTCATATTGAGAGAATTTCATCTCAAATTGAGCTTTTTGCTTCCTTTATTAAAAGCAAAGACTGGCAAGATGGTATTTACTATTTAGATACAGAAAAACATGCAAAAATACGATATGTAACGTTTAACAAAGCGCCTTTGGAAGTCTCTGATATTTTATCAAAAGCATTGTTTGAAAAAGTTAATTCTGTAGTTTGCACAAGTGCAACATTAGATTTGAATGATAATTTTTCATATTGGAGCTCTCAAGTAGGTCTTCCTTTGAAAAATAAGAGTTTTCTTAAAAAAGTTTATCCTTCACCATTTGATTACAAAAATCGTCTTATGCTACTTACGCCAACAGATCCACCTGAATTTTCAAGAGATACAGAAGAAGAGTATGCAAATTTCATAAGCAATACAGTTTATAATGCTGTTTCAAGCTCTTTTGGAGGGGCATTGATTCTTTTTACTAGTTTTAAGCTTATGGAATATGTATATAACATGCTTTCTACAAGGTTATCGGTCTTGGGTATTTCAAGTTTTAAGCAGGGTGATGGTGATAGATTTAGCCTTCTGGAGCAATTTAAGGCAGACAAAGATAGTGTTTTATTTGCAACAGACAGTTTCTGGGAAGGTGTAGATGCTCCAGGTGATACGTTACGGCTTGTAATAATTACAAAACTGCCTTTTAGAATGCCAGATGAGCCAATATATAAAGCAAGAATAAACAAACTTGAAGAAGAAGGTAAGAGTGGGTTCTTTTGTCTTTCGCTTCCAGATGCTACTATGAAACTTAAGCAAGGTTATGGTCGTTTAATGCGTCATACGACAGATAGAGGAATAGTTCTTATTCTAGATTCTAGAATTGTAAAAAAAGGTTATGGCCAAATTATGTTGAAATCTTTACCAGAAAGTTATCATCCTGCAACAGAAACGAGGTCTATTAGTGAAAAAATTGAAAATTTTTTGTATTAAAATAAATTGTGCAATTAGAGGAGCTTTGATAATTTGATAAATATATATGGCTAAAGAATTTCAAAAAAGACTTTCGTTTATCTTAAAAGAAAAAGGCTCAATGACTACACAAGAGATATATTCATATTTTTCAGACATGAATTCAAAAACTGTGTCTTGGCATTTGTACAACTGCTTAAATGAAGGGCTCGTCAATAGAAGTTCTCATGGTAAATATACTCTCTCATCTTCTATTCCGCAGGTTGATGAAAGACTCTCGCACATTCCTGCCCGCAATTGCATGCTGTTTGATTTTATGTGCCAAAGTGGCTTTGATTTTTATATGACAGGTCTTGATTGTATGAATGGCATGGGTTTTGATGTAAGTGGCAATTATCCTGTTTTGTTCTGTTGTAGAAAAAATGAAATAAAAGATGTCCAAATAGAAACTATGCGGCACTTGGATTTAACTCTAACTGAATATGATACTCAAATGCTTTCTGACGAAAAATTAAAACGCAAAATTCAATTTGTGCTTCTTGGAACAAGTGATTTTTCTCTTCAAAAAGGGCATTTTGCTTTCCTTGAGAAAGCGTTTGTTGATCTTTATTTTGCAGCAACAAGATTAGATTATCCAATTCCAATAGGGGAACTTCCTCACATTCTAAGTTTAATTGATATAAATCCATACCGTTTTAAGAGAGCTACAAAAGACAGGAATATTTCTCATGAACTAGATTTCTTGCTCAATTATAATAAAGAGTTCATAAAAGCACTTAGCAATTTTATTTAGATTTTAGAAGTTTTTGCAAAAACCTCTTCATTTAGCTTGGGAAGTTTTTTCAAAAATCCCTTGAGTTTCTTTAATTGCTCTTGTTATAGCTTCTAGTGGCATACCAATTACATTTGTCCAACTGCCTTCTATTTTACTTATAAGAAAGTGACCTGTTTTTTGTATTCTGTATCCGCCAGCTGCACCTTTCCATTCACCGGTTTTAACGTAATTTATACACTCTTGTTTAGTTAAATCATTAAAAAAAACAATTGATTTGTCGTAACCTCTAATTATTTTTTGTACTAGTTGTGGATAATATATTGCAAAACCAGAATACACTTCTTGTTTCTTGCCAGAAAAAGACTCAAGTTCTTTTAGAGCTTCATCTTCATTTGCAGGTTTACCAAGAAAACAACCATTAAAGTAGACAAGTGTATCTACACATACAGCAATAAGATTTGGATTAAAATCACAACTGTTTATATAATGCTCCATTTTCTTATTTGCAATAGACTTAACAGCAAGTCCAGGGTCTCCAGTGGGATTGTCTTCTTTAATGTCTTGAGGCTTAACAATTACTTTAATATTAGCATTTTCAAGTAATTCACGTCTGTTTGGGGAGCCTGAAGCAAGCACAAGTGTGGGAACAAGAGACTTAAAATCATTAAGTTCTTCTATTGCTTGAGGAATTTCCATTGAAACCTCCATAAATTCAATCTTTGCAAGCTTATTTTGCAAAAAACTCTGTTAATTGGTATTTTTTGTAAGACAAACTGTTTTGCAAAATATACAGTATTTTGCTCTTTAGTTGAAATATGTTTAGAATTATTTTAAAATACATTTTGTTCATTGTATTTTGAAAAATTCAATGGAGGTTTAACTTTGAAATTAATTAAAACTCAAGATGCTGTTGGCCAAGTTTTATGTCACGATATAACTCAAATTATAAGAGGTGAAAAGAAAGGTCCTGTTTTTAGAAAAGGCCATGTAATAAGAGAAGAAGATATTCCTGTGCTTTTGAGTGTAGGTAAGGACAATATCTATATTTGGGAGAATGATGAAAATACATTGCATGAAAATGATGCAGCTTCAATTCTTTGTGAGATATGCAAAGGGGAAAACCTTTCTTCTACAGAGCCAAAAGAGGGCAAAATAGAACTTATTGCAACATGTAATGGAATGTTAAAAATAGATGTAGAAGGGCTTCGTAAGCTTAATTCTTTTGGACAGCTTATGTGTGCAACACTTCCAACCGGTTACATGGTGCAAGAAGGAGATCATGTAGCTGGAACAAGAATAATTCCGCTTGTTATCTCAAAACAAAAGATGGAAAATGCTCGTGCTTCTATTTGTGATAAGCCATTAGTGAATGTTTTACCTTATATTCCAAAAAAGGTTGCTGTTATAACAACTGGAAACGAAGTCTTTTATGGACGTATAAAAGATACATTTACAGATGTAATTGAAACAAAGATTGCATTTTTTGGCGGTAAAATGACTTATCATGCAGTTTGCAGTGATGATGATAAAATGATTACGAGTGAAATTAAAAAAGCATTGGATATGGGTTCTGAGCTTGTTGTTTGTACAGGAGGAATGAGCGTTGATCCAGACGACAAAACACCTCTTGCAATACGCAATAGTGGCGCAAATATCATATCTTACGGCTCTCCTGTTCTTCCTGGTGCAATGCTTTTGGTTTCTTATATGCCAAATGGTGTTCCTGTAGTGGGGCTTCCTGGATGTGTCATGTATTCAAGAAGAACTGTTTTTGACATTATTTTGCCTTATTTATTTACAGATACGCCAATTACAGCAAGTTTTCTAGCAGGTCTTGGAAATGGCGGATATTGTCGTAATTGTAAAGAATGTCATTATCCTAACTGCTCGTTTGGCAAGGGAATTTGAGTATGAATATTTATACTATAACGCTTTCAGATAGATGCTCAAAAGGAGAGGCTGTTGATTTAAGTGGAGCTAAAGCTGCAAGTATTCTCAAAAACGCTGGATACACAGTAAATGAAGCTTTTCTTCTACCAGACGAAAAAACAGCTTTAGAGAACCTTTTGTGTTCTTTGTGTGATAACAAGCAATGTCTTGTATTAACAATTGGTGGTACAGGACTCTCTCCTAGAGATATAACTCCTGATGCAACTTTAGCTGTTGCTGACAGAATTGTGCCTGGAATTTGTGAAGCAATGAGAGCTTATGGAATGAAGAAAACGCCGTCTGCAATGTTATCAAGAGCTGTGTGTGTTCAACGTAAAGAATCGTTAATTGTAAACCTTCCAGGAAGTCCAAAGGCTGTGGAGGAAAATTTAGAAGTTTTAATTCCTGTTCTTGAACATCTTTTCAAAACAATGGAAGGGAAACCCCATGAAAATGAAATTTATTTGAAAAAATAGAGGTTTATGAGGTTTTTGCAAAATGAGCCAAAATGAGCTTTGTGAATGAAGGCAGTTTTGAAAAAACCTCTTATGCAAATCTCTACAAATGAATAAGAAAAAAGAACATTGTTGTTCTTTAAAAAGGAGAAAAAAATGAAAAAGTGTTTAGTTGTTCTTTTGACGCTTGCTGTGATGTGTTCACTCTTTGCTCAAGCGCAGAATGAGACAAAAACAGTTGCAAAAACAGAACTTACAGTTTTTGCTGCAGCATCAATGACTGAGACAATGACTCAAATCAAGGCTCTTTATGAGGCTGCTCATCCAGAGATTGAAATTGTTTATAATTTTGATTCTTCCGGTACACTCAAAACTCAAATTCAAGAAGGTGCAAATTGTGACTTGTTCATTTCTGCAGCACCAAAGCAAATGAATCAGCTTGACATCTCTTCTTCTGCAAATACAGATGGTCTTGATTTTGTCCTGCAAGGTTCCAGAGTTAACCTCTTAGAGAATAAAGTTACTTTGGTAGTACCAGATGGAAATCCAAAAGGAATTGATAGTTTTGACAAACTCGCAAGTGTTCTTGCAAACGGAAGCATTCTTTTCTGCATGGGAAACAGTGACGTTCCTGTTGGACAATATACTCAAAAAATTCTTAAATACTACAACCTTGATGAAGCATCTCTTGCTACAGCCGGAAAGATTACTTACGGCTCAAACGTAAAAGAAGTAACTACACAGGTTAAAGAAGCTAGTGTTGATTGTGGTGTTGTATATGGAACTGATGCTTTCTCTGCAGGTCTTACAATTGTTGACGAAGCTACAGCAGAGATGTGTGGACAGGTTATCTATCCTGCAGCAGTTATGAAGAATTCTGCTCATCCATCAGAAGCACAAGCTTTCTTAGATTATTTGAAAGCTGATGAAGCAATGGATATCTTCAAGTCTGTTGGTTTCTCACCAGCAAATTAATTGGTGAACTTGCATGGATTTATACCCACTTTTTAACTCGCTCAGAATTGCACTGTTTGCATCTATTATAGTTTTTTTTACAGGCATTGCTGCAGCATATTATGCATCTCGTCTTCCAAAATTGGTTAAAGGTATTTTGGATGTAATTCTTACTTTACCAATGGTCTTACCGCCAACTGTTGTAGGATATTTTCTACTTTTATTGTTTGGAGCAAAAAGGCCTCTTGGAATACTTCTTGCAAAAGTGGGAATAAAATTTGTTATGACATGGTACGGAGGCATCTTAACGGCCTCCGTTGTGTCGTTTCCTTTAATGTATCGTACAGCTCGTGGAGCATTTGAGTCTTTTAATCCTGATTTACGTGATGCCGGAAGAACTTTGGGGCTTCGCAATGCATATATTTTTTGGCATGTTACAATGCCACATTGCCGGCAAGGTATAATGGCAGGAGCTGTACTTGCTTTTGCTAGGGCTTTAGGAGAATATGGAGCAACTAGTATGCTCATTGGTTATACTCCCAAAAGAACAGCTACAATTTCAACAACTGTGTATCAATTATGGAGAACAGGAGATGACAAAGAAGCTTTTATTTGGGTTTTGATTAACCTTGTAATATCTGCAACTGTTCTTCTCACAGTTAATTTACTTGAAAAGAAGAGGAGGTCGAAATGAAACTTTACGTCGATATCCTCAAAAATTTTGGTTCTTTTACATTGCAATCATGTTTTGAAACAAGCGATTTGATAACTGGTTTGCTTGGAGCTTCTGGTTCTGGGAAAAGTCTTACACTTAAATGTATAGCTGGAATAGAGAAGCCCGATGCAGGTTGTATTATACTTGGTTCTAGAGTCTTATACGATAGTAAGAAGAAAATTAATCTAAAAATACAAGAAAGAAGAGTAGGTTACCTTTTCCAAAATTATGCGTTATTTGAAACAATGACAGCCCAAAAGAATATTCTAATGGGTCTTCATAATGTCAAAGATAAAACTGAAAAAGCTAAATTGTATTCGCAGACTTTGGATTTACTTAGATTAAATGGACTTGAAAAACAAAAACCGGCAGAACTCTCTGGAGGGCAGGCTCAACGTGTTGCTCTTGCACGAATGCTTGTTAGTCGCCCAGAGCTTATTTTGCTTGATGAACCTTTTTCTGCACTAGATACAAATCTTAAGGAAAGTCTTCAACCAGAGTTATTAGAATTATTAACTTCCTATGGAAAGCCAGTAATTATGGTAACTCATAGTAAAGATGAGGCTTCATTTATGTGCTCAAAACTTGCACTAATTGAAAAAGGAAAAATAATCAAAGTTGCTCCAACTGAGGAGATTTTTGAAAATCCGCAAAGTATTGAAGCAGCAAGAATTTTAGGTTGTAAGAACATTCATAAAGCACAAAAAACTGGAAATAACACTGTCTTTATCCCTGACCTTTCAATAGAAGTTAAAGTTGAAAATCAAGTTCCTGACAATTTAACTTACATTGGGTTTAAGGATGATTCATTCCTAATGATTTAAGAAATCTTTGCTACCCTCTCTAAAAGAAGTTTTTGCAAAACTGTATTCATCCACAAAGCTCATTTTGAAAAAACCTCAAAAGTATCTCTTTGTTTTTTATATCACAGAGTGTATAAAAAATGGAAAAATATTCATGATAATTATTGACTAGAAACATATGTTTTTGTTAGAACGTACCC
>CAVDLI010000051.1:0-9409 GCA_963609725.1 bacterium
TTGCAATAGAGTAAAAACCTCGCATACAACCAAGAATAACGCCATTTGTTGTGCCCAAGCATGAAATTATAATGAACACAAAGACTATAGTTCCAGCAACGTTGCTATGAAAAAGATTTGAGAAGGCAATCATTGGAAGCCAATCACCCGCTTCAACAATTTGAGCTGCATTCATTGTTGCACTCATTGAGTATGTATACAACATATAAATCAAAGTGCAAAAAAGAGCTCCTCCAATCAACGCAAGCGGTAAATCACGTTTTGGATTTTTAAGCTCTGAATTAATTGTTGTTGCAATAACCCACCCTTCATACGAAAAAGCAAATGCACATACTGCCGCAAAAAATCCACCGTCTTGAACAATATTAGATGCCGATGTATCTGTGAAAATCCTAATACCATTTCCATTGATAAGTCCTACTATTGTCCCAATTACGCCCATAAAAACTAAAGGAATGAGTTTTGCAACTGTCATACTTATTTGCATTTTTCCTGCAAGTTTTGGAGAAAATGAGTTAATGACAACAGCAAGAACCATGTAAAGAAGAGCTATAGACATGTTAGCTTGTCCAAAAGATTCAAGCCCAAGTAGCATACAAGTGTAACGAGCAGATATATAAGATAAAGTTGAACCAATGACTGGGTAGTAAATAGCAGACATAAACCACCCCATATAGTAAGCAAATTTTTCTCCCAATGCGGCCTCTGCATAATCTACAACACCATTACATTTGACATACTTTGTTCCCATTTCTGCAAACACGCAAGAACACACTATACATATTAAACCAACAGCTAAAATTACAAGGAGACTTTGACCCATGCTTCCGCCTGTGAGAGAAAGCACTTTCACAGCCTTAAAGAAAACTCCAGAGCCAATAACTATACCAATGACCATAGAAACAGCCGTCATAAGGCCATAACGTTTTTCAAGTTTGTTATCCATATCCGTTATTTATAAAAACACTTTCCAAACCTTTCAAGTATCTGGAAAGTGCTTTATACCGCTTTTGTTAGAGATTTTTTCTTCTTAATAGGTCTTTTATGCAAAAAACCCATCTAAGAGATTTTTGAAATTGCAAAAATCTTCTTATTTCAAATTTATTTTATTTTGCGGGCTTCCATGTAAAAACGTTTCTCGTTTGCTTCTCCAAGGCTGAATGTCTTTCTTGGAAGTGCTCCATCTTTGATAATAGTTTCAAAGAAAGTGCTCTTTTCTATTGCTGGTAAGAAAAGACCAATGTTACCTTCTTCACAACCAAGTTTGTCAGTTACATCAGAGCCGTGAATATAATCAACTGAATAACCTTTTGAAGTAAGTTCATCAATAACTTTTTGAAGTGTTCCAGCAGCAATATTTGCAGACGGGTCAGTCAGTTTCACAACATAATGTTTTGTCTCTCCTCCAACTTTTGTACAATATCCAAAACTTTGCACTTCTTGATTCTCAATACTCTTTGCTATGCAGTTTCTACAACCTACAGCTTCAATGTCAACTTTACTTGCATTCTTGTTGAGTTCTTGCAAGAAAACATCTTCAGGAACATTGAATAAAACTCTGTGAATTGGCTCAAAAACCAAACCTGGATCAAAAATGTTTTCAAGTTCAACAAGCCCAAATCGTGCAGGATGATTTTCTCTTTCTTCTTCTGTAAGATCTTTCTTTATATCGTCCCAACAACTTTTTGCTGTTGCAAAACTATGGTTGCCATCACCCATTGCAAACAAAAGAGGATTTTTCTTATCTAATTTTGAGAAAAGAACCTCAAATGCATCTGCAACAGCTTCAAGGTCACTTTCTGAGTTGACAATCCATGCTTGAAGATGACCTCCATCCTTCATAAGCTCAAAATCATAAACCATCTTGAGGTCTTGTGTCTTTTGTGCAAGTGGCTCTATGACAGTCTTTTTTTCATCACTAATAAGTACCATAATATGAGGAATTTCAAGAGGAGCATCTTTTCTAATTGCTTTTCTTGGTGGAATTCTAGATAAAATTGTCCCCTCTGTTGACCTTATGAGACTAGTTGAATTTTTTTCCCAACTATAGCGCTCAAGATCCAAAGCAACCATAAGCCCCCAACGAGAAACACCTGAGCATGTGCGTTTTACCAAAAAGAAAGATCTTCCATAAGTATCAAAAAGATTACTGTCAAGATAAGACTTCATTGTCTTATTTATGTTTTCAATTCTAGCTTTAGCATCCCCATCTTCAAGATAGCATTCTGGGAAAATCAAGCGCAATGTAGATGGTGCATCTCCAACAAATTTAGAAACATCCTCCCAATAGTCTTTTTCAGATGTATATTGGTCACATGCTACAACTGCCCATTTGTTCAAATCAGTTCCTTTTTTGGGAATCATAATATCAGAAGCCATCAAACCCATTGGCTTAAGTCTACTATTAATGTCTTTCATACACGTCCTCTTTTTGTTTTTTTTGAAGTTTTTCTAAAAACTTCTTATCTCATATTACGCTTTAGATTTTTAATTCGCAACTAAATTTGTTGCTTTTTGTTGCATTTTTCTCTGTATCTACTTATCTCGTAAGCACTATATTCAAATTTTGAATTCAATTTGCTATTATACACATATGCTTCAAAGTAGAAGAGTTTTTGATATTTCTAATATAATAACAAATTATGCTTTTCTCGTGTGTTTATTCTTATTTGCGCTTTACGTTGCATCTTTTTGGTTTAATTTAGAACCATCATTTATAACTTTCATTGTAAATACTTGTGCTGTATTATGTTGGACAGTCTTTGCTCTCTCTGTGGTTATTTTCTTTTTCACTCTTTTCTTTTGGATTGCAGACGAACATCTTCATTTTTCACTTATAATTTGGACACTCTTGAGAGCTGCAATTTGCATTTTTCTTATATATGCACTTGGAATATTTTACACGATAACAACAACCGGATTTGAGGTTCATATATGAAAGCAATACGAGGAGCAATTTCAATACAGGCCGATACCCCAGTATTAATTCAAGATGCAGTTGATAACTTGTTTTGTGAGATATGTAAACGTAACAATTTGAAAGAAGAAGATTTTGTTTGCATAATAATTTCTCAAACGAAAGACTTATTTTCATTAAATGGAGCAACAGCATTACGCAAAAGCGGTAAATGCTCAAATGTTCCACTTTTTTGTGTTCAAGAAGCCAATACAAACGGTGCAATGCCTCAAGTAATAAGAATATTAGCACTTACTGAAAAAAATTTAAGTAAAGTTTCTCATGTCTATCTTGGAGAGACTTCTAAACTCCGCCCTGATTTATCACAGTGCAACTGAAGAGCTTTCCAGTTTTGAAGTCTCAACCAAAGAAGCTGCATCAAATGCTCCTTGACGAACAATTGTGTATGGTCTTACAGTAGCATCTATTAGTGTGGATGGAACTGTACCTTGAACTTCTTTATCTCTCACAAGTCCATCAACCATAGCTTCAAAACGGCGGCAAATATCTGTAAAATTAAGTAGTGATGGCTCCCCTGCCATGTTAACGCTAGTTGAATAAATGGGCATTTCTGTCAGTTCTAAAAGATTTTGAAGAAAAGGATCAGCAGGAACCCGTATAGCTGTTTTCTTGCCGTCAACAGTATTAAGAATAACAGTAAGAGGTGCCGGCCAAGAAGAAAGAATATCATCAGGAATAAAAACGCATAATTTTTTGGCTTGCTCAATTGTAGCTAAAATAAGAAAAGGCTTATCTTCAGGTCTACCTTTCAAATCCATAAGAGCTTTATCACCTATCTTATAAGCTGCACAAAGCCCATATATTGTGTCACAAGGAAGAACAACAACTCCCCCCTCTTTAATCAATGTCGAAATCGTTTCCAATGTCTCTGGGTTTGCTTTGTTGATAATCATTGTTCTTTTTTCCTTTCTTTCTTCCAAAAATCCAAGCAAAAAGAGTAACCACAAACGATAGACCAAATGCAAGTCCAAGGCATGTGAGTTTGCTCCAAGGTTTGAAAGAGACATCAGTTGCAGCAGGTTCTTCCAAACTTTGAACGGCTAAAGATGAAGAAGTTGTGTAATCATTGTTATCAAACTTATACACATCATCACCTTCAACCGTGTAACCAAGATTCATTGCAGCAAATCTCATACCGTCTTCTGTGGAAAGCTCTTGTTCTTGAATTCTTAGATTTTCTAATTCAACCTCATCCCTGTCAAGACGGTATTCATTTGCTTTTAATTGCCTCTTGAGCTCTTTATTTGCAAAATATCCCCTTTCTCCAAAGAAAGCGGACATCAAACTAAACAAACACAGGGTTAGAACTACAAATAGAATGAAGTATTTTCTTGCCATCACATACCCTTTCAAATATAATAGCAAATAAATAGAATTAAAAAAAGTATAGTCTATGGGGGAGGTCCCAATGAGCAAGAATAAAAGTTTTAAGACTGTATTTGCAACAATAATTGTCATGCTTGTAGTTTTAGCATCATTTTCTTATGTTGTTCTTAGGTATCTTGCACCTGTTTATCAGTTAAATCAAAACAAGATTTTTTATTATGCAATAAGACTTTTCCCTCTACTTATTGGAGTACTTTTGATTACTATTGCTTCAATTCTTTTGAGTCATGGTGAAGACAAAGAAGATGAAGAAGACAGGCTTCCTCCAAATTCATATGATAAGGCACTATTTGATGAGCCCTGTGATGATCCTGAAAATAGTAAAAAACAAGAAGTTCCCAATACAAGTGAAAAAGAGGAAGTTCCTTTTGTATCTGTATTTGAAGAAGAAACCGCAAAACAAGAGAACTCTTATACTGCTCAAGATAGTACAAATGAAGCTCTTATAAATGCAATCAATGCTCTAGCTGATAAAATTGACAATTTCTCAGCATCTGCTGTTTATATTCCAAAAGAAGAACCCAAAGAAGAAATAGAAGAAACAAAGTCTGAAGCACTTTCACAAGAAGAAATAAGTGAAGACAAAAACGAACCTGTTACAGAACCAGGACAGGTTATTGAAACTACTTCAAAAGACGAAAGTGGTAGTGCTGTATTTAAGGAATATGAAGGTAGCACTGCAAAGGTTCGTGTCCATGCAGAATATGATAATGCTGTTGAATATGGATATAACCTAACACTTGCACTTGTGGACGGTCCAATTGGTCAAGTTGCTTTCTCTATTGGTGATAACGGAACTTGTATAGATTTTGATGGTAAAACTCTTGTTATTATTCCTTTTGAAGATGAAATTGAAGTAAGTGACACACTTGACAAACTTGAATTGAAATACGAAATAAAAACATTGCAAGACAAAATGAGCTTTGAAGATTTTGTTGAAAATCTTCTATAGAGTTTTTAGAGGTTTTTGCAAAAATCTTTTTTAATCTTGGTTTGCAAGTTCAAAAGAACATCGGTCTTTGCACAAAACAGTGTTCTCAAAAATTTCACAAGCTTCAGTTTTAAGAAGAGTTAATTCTCTATCTGTATATCGAGGACTGTAATGAATAAGTCCCAGTTTTTTTGCACCAGCATTAAGTGCAATTGTTGCAGCTTGCGAACTTGTCATGTGCTTCTTTTCGTAAGCATCTTGAGATAAATCTCTAGAAAACATTCCTTCACAGAGTAACAAATCAGCATTTTTAACGTGTTCTGCAATATAACTTAAATACATAGTGTCTGTAATGTATGCAAAACGCACGCCTTTACGAGGTTTTCCCAACACTTGCTCTGGAAGAATTTCTCTTCCATCTTCAAGCTTAACAGAAAATCCTTTTTGCAAAGTTCCCCACATTGGCCCACAAGGAATACCAAGAGCCTTTGCATTTTCAACATTAAACTCTCCTGCTCTGTCTTTTTCTGTCAAAATGTAACCAAAGCAAGGTTTTGTATGAAGCAAAGCAAGAGCCTCTACTGTAAAGTCATCTGTCTCAAGAATAATACCAGGTTTCACAGGAACAAACTTAATCTCATAATTGATGTACATATCTAGGATACGTCTATTGGCATCTATGTATTCTTTAAGTGCTTCAGGGCCGTAAATGTAAAGAGGTTCAGTTCTATCTACTTGTGAAGACAGCATGAGCAGTCCAGGAAGCCCTGTTACGTGGTCAGCATGCATATGACTTATGAAAATTCTGTTAATACGCTTCCAATGAAGGTTAAGCATTTTAAGAGAGACTTGTGTTCCTTCACCACAATCAAAGAGAAATAACTCGCCATTTCTTCTTACCATTGCAGATGTCAAAAACCTGCCAGGTAAAGGTTGCATTCCACTAGTTCCAAGTACAAAAACTTCCAAACTCATGGCATTGATATTATCAATTTTAGAGAGAGTTGAAAAGGCGCATTGGCGTTATATGTTTTGTCTTACTAAGAGTAATCCAAACTACTATTGCAGATAAGATGAGCAAAAACAAAGAAATCAGCAATATAGAATTCCAAGGAATTCTCACAGTAAAATCAAGAAGATAAAAAGAAAGACTTGGTAGACCCATTTGTGAAAGATAGCTTAAAAGAGGTCCTATTGCGTAACCTATTATGATTCCAAGACAAATTCCAAAAACAACACCACTTAAAGTAACTGCTAAAACACTCAAAAACGCAGATCTTCTTACCATTATGTCTGACATGCCTATTAGTTTTGATATAGAAATATTTTTCATATCATCCTGTATCATTTGCTGTGCAACAGAAGCAGTATAAAAAGAAGCTACTACAATAACTATCAACAGAATAATCAAAATCATTTGCTTACTTGTAACAAAGTTATTATAAACAGCAACATTATGTTCATCCCAAGTTGTAAGTTGTGAAGATGAAATATTTGGATTAGATGAAAGGATGTCTAAAGATATTTCATTTAGATTTTCCATATATTCATCTGCAACAAGAACTTCAACAATAGTTGAGTTTTTTGAAGTAAACAGTGTTTTTGCATAATCAAAATCAACAAATGAGAGAAGTTTGTCTAATTGGTCGTATCCACTATGAAATATAGCTTCAACTCTAACAAGAACAGGTCTTGGTGATTTTGCACTGTCATCAGGAACTATCATTAAAGCAACTCTATCCCCTATTGATACGCTAAGCGTTTGAGCTGTTGCACGGCTTATTGCAATTCCATGTAAGTTTGACTTTTCTAAAGTTTGAGTTTCAAAAGTAATTTGTGCTAATCGTTTTTCATTAAAATATTCTTGAGATATACCTTTTATCATAAGAGAAGTAGTCGCACTTGACGAATATACAAGAGCATAACCCTCTTTAACAGTATCCATACTTAAGATAAGAGGAGAATTTGTTTTAATCTCATTAGAGTCAGAACCTTCAATTTGTATATGGCCATCTGATAGATAAATATATTTATTTGTAATTCCTGAAATCATACTTTGAGAAAAAATTAAAGCACAAACAAGAGGAGCAACTACAAGAGCAAGAAGAATAAGACAACCAACAAGCCGTCCTTTTTTTAGTATACGTCTTAAACTCCAGAGTCTTACAAATGAATTCATTTATTATCTCCATCTAGAGTTGAGATTTTTTCTTTGTTTAATGTATGGTTCTTAAGTAAATAGACATTGTCACATTTGAAAGCAAAATCACTATTATGAGTTACAAGCAAAAGGCTTCTTTTTTCTTGACGTACTAAATCTAAAAGAAGATTTTCAACCTCTTGTGCATTTTCTTCATCAAGTGCACCAGTAGGTTCATCAGCTAATATTATATCAGGCTCATTCATAAGGGCTCTGCAAATTGCAACTCTTTGTTTTTCACCACCAGATAATTGGTTTGGAAAATGTGAAAGTCTATCTACCAGTCCAAGCTGTTCAAGAAGTTCAATTGCGCGTACTTTACATTCTTTAATACTTTTACCAGCAATAAGAGCTGGGGCCATAACATTTTCAAGTGCATTAAAATCATCCAATAAGAGGTTTGCCTGAAAAATAAAACCAATATGTAAATTTCTAAGTGAGGACTTTCTCTTGTCATCTAAAGTTGAAAAATCAACACCATTGCAAAATACTTTTCCACTTGATGGACTATCAAGCCCACCTGCAATATGTAAGAGTGTACTTTTCCCCGAACCACTTTTTCCAATAATAGAAGTAGACTCCCCTTTGCAAATACAAAGATTTATGCCATCAAGTATAGTAATTTCTCCGTCCCCTTCTTGAGCTTTCTTAAATCGTTTTGTTATCCCAATCAAAGTCATAGGATTTTTTTCTTGCATGTAATTATTACTAATATGTTGCATTGAGTATTACCTCCATAATTTCATGCTTAAAAGTCTTTTTGCAACCAATAAAGATAAAAAGAAGTGCAAGAATAAAAACAAAAAAACATGAAAGAATTATTTCCCAATTAAAGACTACTGTTTGAAATTGTAGAAGTCCCAAAACTGTTCCTCTTTTAGAAAAGAGCCTAACACAAGAGTCTGCAAAATCAAGAATACTTTGCATATTGTTTGTAGCAGTAAGTCCTAATACTACTCCAAAAAATTCACCAATAACACATATCAATAAGCCTTGTACAATAAAAATGAAATTAACTTTTTTTCTTGTACATCCCAAAGCTCTAAGCATTGCTCCCTCTTGGCATCTATTTTGTATGAGACGTCGTGTACTATTTTTAAGATTGACGCAAATAATTAAGAACATAAATGCAAGAAATACATACATTAGAGTTTTTTCTAACATTAAAGCAGAATATAATGCTCTGTTATATTCTTTCCAGGTTGTCACTTTTGCATTAGGAAATAAAGAAGAAATAGATTGTGCTACGAAATCAGACTTTTCACAGTAAAGACCAATTTTAATACTATCATTGCCCATAATTGAAGCCAGCCAATCAAATGAAACAAAAGCTGTGCTTGAACTGAATTCAGTCATTGAAGAAGTATAAACAGCATTTACAGGCATAGAAATTGAATAAGGAACAATTGTTGCACTTCTTCCCGGTTTTAAGAATGTTACATTAACACTGTCTACAAGGTGCAAAGAAAGTGCACTCATCATACTATAAGAAATTGCAATGCTATCTTGTAAAACAGAATTTGAGTTTTCTTCACTAGATGAAACAGAAAAAGACTGTCCTATTATAAAGCGCAGGCTTTGTACCATACGAGTGCTTTCAAATGCATTGTTATTATATGCTCTAACTCTTGTTGTTATACTTTTACCACTTGTTTTATCAACAATCAAAGCATAAGTTTCTATATATTCAAAAGCAAAATCAACGTCATCTAATGATGATATTGTATCAAAATCTAAGTCATTCCCCTCAACTATTACATCAAAAGATTCAAGATTTCTTAGATTATCAAGTTGGGCTGTTTGAAGTCCATTCATTATAGAAGAAATAATTATAAGTGCAGCAAGTCCCAAAGAAATGCCAAGGATGATTATAATACTAGATGCTCTTTGTCCTTTTCTTTTTGAGAAAGCGTAT
>CAVDLI010000051.1:9419-12084 GCA_963609725.1 bacterium
TTTTAATGCTGTCTTGACTATGAACATCTCAAACCTACCAAATTTACCAAACCTAACAAATTTACAAAACTTATCAACTCTAAAACTAAAAATTAAAAAATCTTAAAGGTATTCTATCTTATCAATACGTTTATTGTCTTCTTTGTAATAAATATTAGCAACAGGTCTGCCATTATCATACATAGTTTTTATCATTCCTTCATTTGAAGACCCGTAAAAGATTGAGACTTTCAAAACTCCATTTACATCATATTCCTGTAATGAAACTACTTTTTTGTCTTCATATTCTTCAATATTATAACTTCCATCATTGAAAACAGTCTTTGCACTTGAAAGAACACCATCTTTGTAAAAATAAAATACAGTTTCTTCAGAGCTTGTTTTTTTAATTAAAGTTCCGTCCTGTGAATATTCATACTTTACATCACCTTGAGTTATTGCAATACTTCCATCCTCAAGTGTTTCATACACAGAGCCTGTATTTATTACAATATTGTTTTGCGCAACAAATGAAGCATCAACATACACTATCTCTTCATTTCTTTTGACAGCAACAAGTTCACTTGTATTAGGACTTCTTAAAAAGAAAATTATATCATTTTTTTGAGAATCTGAGCTGGTTGTTATACACATAACAAGTTTCCCTTCTATGTATTGATAAGTTGTTTTTCTTTCTATCCCATTAGAGAAAGATGTCTCAGAGATAAGATAACCGTCCTCATACTCTAAAATTAATGTCTCTTCTGGATATTCTTTTTTTATTACACTATGTCCACTGTTTTCATGAGATGTCTCTGTCTCAAAATCATTTGCAAAACAAAAAAAACAAGCGAAAAACAAAAAAATTGGTATAAGAATAGAGACTTTAGATGTCATTGTTTATCTAATCCTGCAAGTCCTGTTAAAAACTCATCTTTATCAAATACATGAATGTCTTCATAATGCTCTCCGGTTCCAACAAATGCAATTGGAATACCAATTTGAACAAGAGCTCCAGCCTTAGCAGCTGAATCGTATTTTGTAAGAATTAACGCATCAAGACCAACAGCATCGTTGAAAATCTTTGCTTGGCTTATAGAATTTTGACCTGTTGTTGCATCTACGACTAAGATTTTTTTATAACACTCAGGTTCTACTCTGTTTTTAATAATTTTATCTATTTTCTGCAACTCTTTAACTAGGTTTTCTTTATTATGCATTCTGCCGGCTGTATCACATAAAATTAAGTCATCTCCTTTTGCTAAAGCACTTGAGATTGCATCGTAAACAACAGCTCCAGGATCACTTCCATTTTCTTGTCTTACAATTCTTGTTCCCGTTCTTTGAGCATGAAGGTCTAGTTGGTCAATGGCGGCTGCTCTAAAAGTATCAGCTGCTGCCATGACAACTTTATAACCTTGTTTTCCATAATAAGATGCAAGCTTTGCAATAGAAGTTGTTTTACCAACACCATTTACTCCAAGTATAAGGTATGCATTTAGTTTTCCTCTGGTGGGCACTAAATTGATACCAGAGACTTTGTCTTGAAGTAACTCTTTTACAATATTAAGGAATTCTTCTTGTGTTTTTGGTTTTCTTTCTCTTACTTCATCACTAATTAGCATTGAGTTTTTAGCACCAAAATCACCTTCAATTAGTAAGTCTTCTAAATCCTCAAAGAATTTAGAGTCTAATGTTTTATTGAATCCAAATAAAGATTTAAGCTTTTGTGCAAATTTGAACATATATACCTCTCTAAAGTGAGATTATGGTGAGATGTATTCAGAACATCTGTAATATTTTATAAGATTTGAAGCAAGTTGTGTCAAAGAAAACACTAATGCTCCATCCAAAACGACATTACTTATTTGAAAAAAAGTACTATTTTCTCCACTTGAAAGAGAATTTGATACAATCTTCAATCCAAAAATAATTAAGCTAGCAGCAAAAGAATTGTAAAAATCCTTTTTTGCTTTTGTGTATAACAAAGAATTTTCCATCCAAAGAGGTTTAAGTTCAACCAAAAGACTTTCTCTTTCTTTTGACAGACTAATGTTTTTTTGTGCATATCCATCAGCATTAAAACGTAACATTAACGGTAAAGAATAATCATTAAGTTGCAAAGGAGTACTTCCTAGAAGTTTTCCGTCAAGATAAACATTAGCACTTGGATTAGAATTCACAAGCATACTTTCATATTGTATTTTTTCTAGAGAGCAATCTATTGAGTATGAAGTATTTTCAGGAAATACAATTTCATATTCTTTACTCTCATAACCATCTTTTGAAAGATTAACAATATGTGTACCAGTTGCAACAATAGCAGAATTATTTATCAAAGATATAGAATTCTCATTTATTGTTACACTTGTACCTTGCTGTAAATTCTCAAAAGTCACATAGCAGACAGATTTATCAAAAAAATATGGTGCAAGAGAGATATAAGCATCAGGGCTAATATCATTTGTCTGAGAAAGACTTTCATGGCATAAGTAAATAGAATTTTTGTCTCTTAAATACACATATATTCTTAGATAAAATAAACCTTCAAAATTAGTAGTTATTGGTATTATTAGCATGTCAGCATTAGAAACACTGCATAAAAGTTGCATAAAAAGAAGATTTTCATCTACAACAGCATCTTCAATATTAAAACTGCTATAATCTTTTCCCAAAACATTCTCTA
>CAVDLI010000052.1:0-10685 GCA_963609725.1 bacterium
ATTTCGATTGACAAATTAGCCACCGCTAGAGTGAAAACTTTGCGGTGGCTTTTTTTGAAAACATTCATAAAAACATTATTCATGACAGAGGTTTTTGCAAAATGGGCAGTTCTAAAAACCTTTAATGAACTTCGTTAAGAAAGAAATCCCAAAGAGTGTCTTGTGGAGGATTTGCAACAACATCTACTTTTTCACCTGAAACTGGGTGTATAAATGAGATTTGTCGTGAATGTAAGCATATTCCACCATCAGGATTAGAACGAGGAGCACCATATTTCAAATCTCCTTTAATATGTACTCCGCAGGCAGCAAGTTGAGCGCGTATTTGGTGGTGACGACCAGTGAGAAGTTGTATTTCAAGTAAAACATAGTTGTCAGAGAAAGCAAGTTCTTTGTATCTTAGACGAGCTTCTTGTAAAGAAGAAAGGCCACGGACACTAGGTCCTTTTCCTGTTTTTTCATTTGGTTTATACGCAAAACTCTTATTTTTTGCACTGTCTCTATAAAGATAATGTCTAAGTTCTCCTTCTTTAGAGCCAAGACTTCTATCCACAATTGCCCAGTAAGTCTTATTAATTTCTCCGTCTTTGAACATTTTATTTAAGCGAGTAATCGCTTTATCTGTTCTTGCAAACATGACAGTTCCACTAGTGGGTCTATCTAGTCTGTGAGGAATTCCCAAAAAAACATTTCCGGGTTTGTTGTATTTCTTCTTTAGATACTCTTTGACTTCATCGCCCAAAGTTCTATCTCCAGTTTTGTCTCCTTGCACAATCTCTCCAGGTAATTTGTTTACAATTATTATGTGATTGTCTTCATAGAGTATTCTATTTTCCAAATCTTCCATTAGGGCTTTCTCCATTTTTCCTGTTGTCTCTCTTTTAGATAACATTACACAACATTACTTGAACATTATTCTACATCATCAAACAGGCCCGGAAGCTCATTGGAAGAGGAATTCTTTGAGCTTGAAGATGGAGACTTTTGCCCAGAAATATTGCTATTAACTGAAGCTCGTTCCAAACTATTGCTATTATTTTGTCCTAAACCTTGTTCAAAACTATGGCCTAATTCTTTTTTTACACCACTTTTTTCTTCTTCTAGAGACTCTTCTGGGCTATCATTTTCAATATTATCTTTAGATGTAGCTACAGCTTTGCAAGGCTTTATTCTAATGGAAGCAATCTCCTTCTTTTCAATTAGAACACCCCCTGCCTTTGCACCTTTGATTCTATAATCAGAGAAATGGAAAGTGGACTCTTTTCGTCTTGAAGGATTTTTGTATGTAATAGTGACTTCTGCATTATCAAGCACAGAAAGTTTTTTAAGTGCATAAGTTGCAGGGTCAGGCAAAAGCTCATACGGCTTGTTAAGAATAAAACCAGAAAGCTTACAACGTTTTATATACGAAGCTTTATTTTCTTTATTTTGGTAAATTACAGAGAACACAACATTTTCAAGACTATCTTTGTCAGCAAGAGAGCAGTACACAATATCTTTACCAACAAAAACGCGGTCTTGAACAGTCGTGCAATAGTACGTGCCACTCTTTTGAATTACAAGAATTTTGTCAAACTCAGACACCTTAAACAGCACATTGCCCGTTTTAACATTTGTTCCAAGATATCCAGTTTGACTGTCGTACCTGAAATCAATATCACGCTTGGCAACTTCTTTGATATCAATAATATTAAAGTCCGATATCTCTGTCTTTCGCTTATGAAGGTCATTGTCAAGTTCGCCTTTAATGTCTTTTAATACACCAATAGAATATTCAGCAAGATGTCCCAAGTTGTATTCGACAGATTTAATATCATCATTTATTTGATCTATTTCTTGGTGGTTTTTCTCAATATCAAAAAGAGAAATTCTTCTGATTGGAATTTTCAAAAGTTTTTCAACATCATCATCTGATACTTCTCTAACAAGTTGCTCCCTGTAAGGTTCAAAACCATCTTTAACAGCTTTTGATACAGCCTCTTGAGTTCTCTTTTGTTCAATACGTTTATAAATACGTTCTTCTACAAAAATTCTCTCAAGCGTACGATAGTGTAGTTTATCATAAAGGTGGCCTTTTTCTACTTCAAGTTGGGCTTTTGAGACATCAATTATGTGTTTTGCATGATAATTAACTATGTCAGATACAGTGCAAACATGAGGTAATTTGTCTTTAATAACAAGACAGTTAACTGAAATCTTTTGCTCGCAAAGAGTATATGCATATAATGCATCTACAATATCCTTTGTGTATGTGCCTTTTGCTAAAGAAATTTCAATATTTACTTTATCCGCTGTAAAGTCGCTTACGCTTTGGATTTTAAGGCGTCCTTTCTTTATAGCATCTTCTATAGAGTGAATCATGCTTTCACTGTCAACTCCAAAAGGAAGCTCTTCAATAATTATCTTTTTTGCATTAGAAGTATCAAGTTTTGCTCTTATAGCAACGCTTCCAAGCCCATCTTGGTAGTCTGAAACATCCATGATGCCACCACCAGGAAAGTCTGGATACAATGTGAAAGGTTCTCCTTTAATTGCAGCTATTTGGGCATCAATAACTTCAAGTGCATTGTGAGGAAGTATTTTTGTTGACATCCCAACAGCAATACCTTCTGTGCCTTGAATTAAGACTACTGGAATTTTTGCAGGAAAAGAAACAGGTTCTTTGCCTCTTCCGTCATAAGATTCTACATAATTTGTTATTTCTGGGTTGTATAAGACCTTTTTTGCAAAAGGAAGTAGACGGCACTCAATATAACGGGCAGCAGCAGCGCCATCGCCTGTCATAAAGTTTCCAAAATTACCCTGTTTTTCTATGAAAAGGTCACAGTTTGCAAGATTTACAAGTGCACTATATATTGATGCATCTCCGTGTGGATGATAGTGCATTGTAGAACCTACAACGTTTGCAACTTTGTTAAAACGGCCATCATCCATTTCTATGAGAGTATGTAAAATACGCCTTTGAACCGGTTTAAGACCGTCTTCAATATCTGGAATTGCTCTATCCTTGATTACATAGGAGGCATATTCTATAAAATTTCTTCTAAAAATTTCTTTTGCGTTTGCCATGTTTTACCTCCTTATACCAAGTTTTCCATTATGAAATCACGCCTTTCCGGAGTGTTTTTGCCCATGTAAAAATTCATAGCCTTTTTTGCTTCTGCAAGACTGTCTATTGTCACTGGAATAAGGCGCATATCTTCTCCAATAAATTGTCCAAACTCTTTTGCCGATATTTCTCCCAATCCTTTGAAACGAGTGACTTCTGAGCCTCTTATTTGACGCATCATGTTATCTCGCTCTTCTTCTGAATAACAGTAAGTAGTAACATTTTTATTTCGTACTCTAAAGAGAGGTGTGTCTAAAATCCAAACTCTAGAGGCATTAATTAAGTCTTCAAAGTAGCTCAAAAAGTAAGTTAGGAGCAAAATTCTAATGTGAAAGCCGTCAATATCGGCATCAGTTGCAAAAATTACTTTGCCATATCGCAGGCCTTCAAGTCCGTTTTCAATTCCAAGTGCTGCCATGACGTTGTAAAGCTCAGCATTTTTATACATGTCGCTCATTGACATTCCATTTGTATTAAGAGGTTTTCCTCTAAGACTAAAAACAGCTTGTGTCATTACGTCTCGTGCTGTATTAAGAGTTCCGGACGCAGAATCGCCCTCTGTTAAGAAAATCATGGAACGTTCGCCCATGTCTGCATGCGGGCCGGTTTGTCCCAAATGGAATTTACAATCTTTTAGTTTTGGAATGTTAATTGAAATCTTTTTTGCGTTCTCTTTTGCAATTTTTTTGACCTCTGTGAGTTTTTTTCTAATATTCTCATTGGTCAGAATTTTTTGGTTGAGAAGTTGCGCTTCTTCTGGATTTTTGTGCAAGAAATCAATTATTGCTTCTTTGACTTCATTGATAATTGGCATACGGACTTCTGTATTGCCAAGTTTGTTTTTTGTTTGGCTTTCAAAAACCGGAGTTTGTACTTTAATTGCAATAGCACCAACAATGCCTTCTCTTACATCTTGCGGTGCCCATTGTGGCTTTTTGAAAAATTCTTTAACACCAGCAAGAATGCCTTCTTTGAATGCGGCTTGGTGCGTTCCTCCATCACTTGTGTACTGTCCATTTACATAAGAAAAATAAGTTTCTCCGCTGTACTCCCTTGTGTGAGTGAAAGCAAACTCCAAAGTCTTTCCTCTGTAATGAATTATTTGATAAATACCATTGTCTTCAACTTCTTTATCAAGTAAATCTAAAAGGCCGTGTTGGCTCTTGAAAATTCTCTTGTTGTAATCAAGTGTTAGTCCTGTATTAAGATAACAATAGTTGTTAAGCCTTTTTACTATAAAGTCATCATTAAATTGGTATTGTCCAAAGATTTGAGAGTCTGGAATAAACTCTGTAAGAGTGCCATTTGGCTCTGTTGTGACTCCTTCGTGTTGTTCTGTTAAAAGCCCTTGCTTAAAGAATGCTTCAAAATAGTGTCCATCTCTAAAAGATTTAACATGAAACCAAGAGCTTAGAGCATTGACAGCTTTTGTTCCAACTCCGTTAAGTCCCACACTAAATTGGAAGACATCGTCATTATATTTAGCACCTGTGTTTATTTCAGATACACAATCTATGACTTTCCCCAAAGGTATTCCACGTCCATGGTCACGAACGCTTACTTTATTATCTTCCAGCTTTATGATTATGCGGTTACCACAGCCCATAATGAACTCATCTATACTGTTGTCAATGACTTCTTTCATTAAAACATAAATTCCATCATCTACATGAGTTCCATTGCCAAGACGTCCAATGTACATTCCGGGTCTAAGTCTTATGTGCTCTAGAGGAGACATTGTTTTTACTGAGTCTTCATCATATATTGGTTTGTTTGGGTTACTTTTATTTAGTATTTTGTCTGCCATAACGATGATTATATCAAATATTTGGCTTTTTCGCTACAAATGAGGGATTTGCGAACATCATTTGTAAAATGTTTTTGAGAGGTTTTTGAATAACCTCTCAAGCCCATTTTTACAGAAACCTCTATTTTATAGAATTTGAAGAAGTAACATCCCAAGAACAATCAGCGTTTGGCCGGCAATATATGTTGTCATAACTGTCATTTGTCCAAAAAGTGGCATTCTGACAAGTCTTCTTTCAATACAGTAATCAGAAAAACAAAATAGTGATACTCCAAAAAGAGAGATAAGAGTTGCAATAGCTTTAGTGCCATTGTTAAAAGTACTTGCTACAACAACTGCCAAAATTGAAAGAGCCCAAGAATATGGAAGAAGTTTTGGAGCATAACGCCTTGGCCCCAGCATAAGCTGTCTATACAAGCCATATTCACATAAAGCAACAATAAAAAAGGTTATTATTGCTAGTTTTAACGAATGCTCAACAGGTGCATTCTTAAACCATATTGAGTACATTATGTGTCCAATGAAAAAAAATCCCATTCCTGCATAAAAGAAATTTTTTGATTTATCGCGGGGAAATAGCAGTAAGATATCTCCCAAAGTATGAAACGACAAAGCTAAAATTGCAAATTCTTGGTAATTTTCAAATCGTAAATTTTCAGGTAAAAACATGAAATAAAGACCACATAGCAATGGCATTAAAAAAGGCTTAGTCAATGCATATCCATGAGAGTCTTTTCTCTTTATAGCAACAAGGCAGCCTGTTACATCAATGACATAAATTGCCAACAACAACCACTTTTTCACGTCTTCACCTCATGTAAACTCAACTATAAACTCAACCATGTGTAAAACAATTTGAACATAACAAAGATACATAAGGCAAGCTCATTTTGCAAAAACCTCATTGAAAAATATTACAACAGTTGCGACATATTGATTGAAAACATCAATGTAATTAACATATTGAAGCATGAGCAAATATCCATTTAATGAAACAGAACCCAAGTGGCAAAAGTATTGGGCAGAGCATAAAACATTCTCTGTAACAGAAGACCCTTCTTATTCAAAAGAAAAAAGAGCATATATTCTTGATATGTTCCCGTATCCATCAGGGGCTGGCCTCCATGTGGGACACCCAGAAGGATACACAGCAACAGATATTTATAGTCGTTATCTTAGAATGAACGGATACAACGTTCTGCACCCAATGGGATTTGATTCTTTTGGACTTCCTGCAGAAAACTACGCAATACAAACAGGGACTCACCCTGCAATTACAACAGAAAAGAACATAAATACGTTTCGTAGACAAATAAAGAGTCTTGGCTTCTGCTACGACTGGGACAGAGAAATCTCAACTTGTGATCCAGAATATTACCACTGGACACAATGGATTTTTGAAAAACTCTATGAGAAAGGCCTTGCATACGAAACTCAGGCTCCAATTAACTGGTGTCCAAACTGCAAGACAGGGCTTGCAAATGAAGAAGTCAAAGAAGGTCATTGCGAGCGTTGTGGAGCACAAGTAGAAAAGAAGAACATTAGACAATGGATGCTCAAAATTACTGCATATGCGCAGAGACTCTTAGACGATTTAGATCTCGTAGATTGGCCAGAAGCTGTCAAAACAATGCAGAGAAACTGGATTGGTAAGAGTGAAGGGGCATCGGTCTTATTTCAAGTGAAAGGCTTGGAAGAAGATAAAGATGGCAAGCTTGAAGTTTTTACTACAAGATGCGACACCCTTTTTGGGGCAACGTACATGGTTGTATCTCCAGAGCACCCGCTTGTTAAAAAGCTCACTACAAAAGAACAGCAGGAGCAAGTTGAAAAATACATCAAAGAGGCTGCAAAAAAGAGCGACTTAGACCGTACAGACCTTGCAAAAGAGAAGACTGGCGTGTTCTCTGGAAGTTATGCAATTAACCCCGTAAATGGCAAAGAAATTCCAATTTGGATTGCAGACTACGTACTCATTTCTTACGGCACAGGTGCAATTATGGCTGTCCCTGCACACGATACACGCGACTGGGAATTTGCAAAAAAATTTGGACTTCCAATTATTGAAGTACTTAAAAGTGAAGTCGACGTGCAAACTCAAGCCTGGACAGAAGACGGCATACACGTAAATAGTGGCTTCCTTGATGGCTTAAATAAGGCCGATTCTATTGAGAAAATGATTTCTTTCCTCGAAGAAAAAGGCATTGGTCATAAAATGGTCAACTTTAAGCTTCGTGACTGGGTGTTCAGCCGTCAGCGCTACTGGGGGGAGCCAATACCTTTGGTACATTGCCCTCATTGTGGCACTGTAGTTGTTCCGGAAGACGAGCTTCCTCTAAAGTTGCCAGAAGTTGACAGTTATTTGCCTTCAGGAACAGGAGAAAGCCCTCTTGCAAACATAACAGACTGGGTGAATTGCAAGTGTCCAAAATGTGGTGCTCCTGCAAAAAGAGAAACAAACACAATGCCTCAATGGGGCGGTTCTTGCTGGTACTATCTCCGTTACATAGACCCACACAACAATGACAGATTTGTTGACCCAGAGAAAGAAAAATACTGGATGCCAGTTAATCTTTATATTGGCGGAACTGAACATGCTGTTCTTCACCTTCTTTATGCAAGATTTTGGCATAAAGTGCTTTTTGACCTTGGATTGGTTTCTACTCCAGAGCCTTTTGCTCGTCTTATAAATCAAGGAATGATAACCGCATTTGCGTATCAGAGAGCAAATAAATCACTAGTACAAACAGATCAGGTCATTGAAAAAGAACCGGGCGTGTTTGTTGACAAGAACACAGGAGAGGTTCTTGAACGTGTCATAGCAAAGATGTCCAAGAGCTTAAAGAATGTTATAAATCCTGACGAAGTAGAAGCTCAATATGGTGCAGACACTATGCGTATGTACGAAATGTTTATGGGACCTTTACAAGTTTCAAAACCATGGTCAACATCTGGAATAGCTGGTGTTTGGCGTTTTATTGATAAGATTTGGCGCCTTTCTGAAGAAAAGCCAATTGTTGATGAAAAAGCTCCTTTAGATCTTATGAAAAGTCTTCATAAGACAATAAAAAAAGTCACAGAAGATACATCTTCTTTGAACTTTAACACAGCAATAAGCCAAATGATGATATATGTCAGTGACTTGTCAAAACTTGAGAACCTTCCCCGTGAAGCATGGGAGCCATTTATCTTAATGCTAAGCCCGTATACACCGCATTTAGCAGAAGAGTTGTGGGAAAGAGCAGGTCATAGTCCTTCTGTAGCAAATGAGAAATGGCCAGTTTATGACGCGTCTCTTACAGTTGATTCTCAAGTCTCTATTGTTGTTCAAATAAACGGCAAAGTTCGTGCAAAACTTACTATTGCAAAAGACACTCCAAAAGAAGAGATGATATCTTTAGCAAAAGACAACGATAACGTTAAACGTTATCTTGACGGAGCTTCCATTCTCAAAGAAATTGTAGTTCCAAATAAACTTGTGAGTTTTGTTGTGAAATGAGGTTTTTGTAAATATTATTGAGTATTCAAGACTGTTGTGTGTTCCTTTTTTAGGTCATTGCAACAGTCTTTTTTTTGTAAAATTCATGAAGTGGGGTTATAAAGATATCGGTCTTGAGAATTGGAGAGAAAGTAGCCTTGTGGGATGTAAGATTAGGCTTGAGAGTCCTCGTTTTTTGAAGTGCTGCTTGCAGTATCAATAGAGCCCCTGAAGACGACATATGTGTCAAAAAGGTATTCTGTAACAAAATTGATTAGCATATTTATTAGAGTAACAATATATTCGTTCCATTGAGGGCCTGTTGTGAGGTATTTCTCAAGAAGTGTTGAAAGAGGAGTAAATACACAATAAAAACCAAAAACTTTAAGCATTGCAATTGGGACATTGTTTGAACTTTTGAATGTAAATTTTCTGTTTAGCGTGAAATTCCAAATTATGGATAAAACAAGGCCAATAAGATAGCTTATCCAATATTCAAGATGCGCAATTTCGTTCAAAAGCGTAAAAGAGCCAATTTGTATTAACCCTGCAGAAATAGAAAAAAGTCCAAATTTTATCTTTCTAGCTAGTTCTTTGTTCATTTCAATGATCCTCTATAATTGGAGAAGTTTGTAAAACTGCAAGAGATTTTAGCAAAACCTCAAAGGAAGTTTGAACATATTATAAACATTTGTGCAAGCTGTTCCAACTAAGGGAACAGTCCGCACAGTGAGTTCAGCTTGCTTAGAAGTTCATATGGGGCTTCATTTTTTTACAATCCCTAATTGACACTCATAACCTTTTTGCACAATAGTTTTGTATGGACGAATTAGAAGCACGAATATTAGAGGAAGGCAAAGTCCTTCCTGGAAACATTATCAAGGTCGGCTCGTTTCTAAACCACAGAGTCGACACCGCATTTATGTCCAAAATAGCTGAAGAATTCAAAAAATATTTTGACATTAGCAAAGTCTCTTTAATCTTCACTGCAGAAGCTAGTGGAATTGCTCTAGCTGCTGTATGTTCTTACATTTACAAAAAGCCCATGTTGTTTGCAAAAAAAGCCAAGAGTGACAACATTGAGGGAGGCTTGGTTTGTAGTCAAATTCATTCTTATACATATAACAAAACAGTAACTCTCATGGTAGAAGATGGAATGATAAAACCTTCTGATAATGTTCTTATTATTGATGATTTCTTGGCAAACGGGGAAGCCTTAAAAGGGCTTATACACATAGTTGAGAAAACAGGTGCCCATCTTGAAGGAATTGGAGTTGCAATAGAAAAAGGATTTCAAGGCGGTGGAGATAAAATCAGAAGTGCTGGATATAATTTAAAATCTCTTGCAATTATTGATTCTATAGATGATGGAATTATCCGCTTTAGGGAGCAAGAGAAATGAGTAATGTTAATAAAAATACAAATGAGAAAGTGTTAGTCTTAGATTTTGGAGGTCAATATAATCAGCTTATAGCACGTAGAGTTAGAGAAATGAATGTGTACTGTGAAGTGCATCCTTTTAGCTGGTCAATAGAAGATATCAAGGCTTACAATCCCAAAGCAATCATCTTTACAGGTGGTCCCTCTAGCGTGTACAACAATGGCTCTCCAAAGCCAGATGTTCGTATTTTCTCACTAGGTGTTCCAATTTTGGGCATTTGTTATGGCGCTCAAATTATGGCATATTCTCTTGGCGGAGAAGTAGTTCCAGCTCCATCTGTTGCTTCAAGAGAATACGGAAAAACAGAAACTGTTTTTGATAAAACATCCTTAATTTTCAAAGATATCCCAGAAGAAGATATTGTTTGGATGAGCCATGGAGATAGTGTTCAAAAACTGCCTGAAGGATTTAAGGCATCTGCAAAAACATCTGCATGTCCTTATGCTGCATTTGAAAATCCAACATTGAAATTTTATGCGGTTCAATTTCATCCAGAAGTAAATCATACATTACACGGTTTTGAAATTTTGAGGGCTTTTGTGTTAGATGTTGCAAAAGTTTCTCCTACGTGGACTATGACAAATTTCATGAAAACTTCTATTTTGGACTTAAAGGAAAAACTTGGTTCTTCAAAAGCTCTTCTTGCGCTTTCTGGTGGTGTAGACAGCTCTGTAGCAGCAGCACTTTTGTCTCAAGCAATAGGTAAGAATTTGACATGTGTATTTGTTGACCATGGACTTCTCAGAAAAGATGAAGGGGATCAAGTTGAAGAAGTTTTTTCAAAATATCCAATTAATTTTATAAGGGTGGATGCTAGATCTCGCTTTCTTGAACGTCTTAAGGGTGTCAC
>CAVDLI010000052.1:10695-11741 GCA_963609725.1 bacterium
GGGTGTCACAGAGCCAGAAAGAAAACGCAAGATTATTGGAGAAGAATTTATAAGAGTTTTTGAAGAAACTTCCAAAGGTCTTGGAGATATAGAATATCTTGTACAAGGTACAATTTATCCCGATGTTATTGAATCAGGTTTAGGAAACTCTGCTGTAATTAAAAGCCATCACAATGTTGGAGGACTTCCAGACAACATTGGATTTAATGGTATTATTGAACCTTTAAGAATGTTGTTTAAAGACGAAGTGAGAAAACTTGGAGTTGAATTAGGATTGCCTGAAATTCTTGTAAACAGGCAACCATTTCCAGGACCAGGGCTTGCAATTAGAGTCCTTGGAGAGGTCTCAGAAGAAAAGCTTAATATCCTAAGAGAAGCAGATTGGATTTTTAGAAGCGAGCTTGAATTAAGCGCCCAAAATGGCATTAATATAGCAAAAAATCAATACTTTGCCGTGTTAACAAACATTAAAAGTGTTGGTGTCATGGGAGACAGCAGAACATACGACTACACTATTGCTCTGCGTAGCGTAGAAACTAGTGATTTCATGACAGCCTCCATTTCTAGAATTCCATACGAAATTCTAGAAAAAGTTTCCAACCGCATTGTCAACGAAGTTCCCCACGTCAACCGCGTTGTCTACGACATCACCAGCAAACCGCCAGCAACCATTGAGTGGGAATGATTGCAGTTGGTGTTTAATTCATTTTGTTGTAAAAAATTAACTTTTTCGAAAACCTCTTTATATAACGATTTTTTCTAGAAAACAAGGAAAAGGTGCTAAAGGTTCATAATCTTTAATATTCATAAAGCAAGCGTATGGTTTTTCTGGGGCAATCATTTTTTTATACTCAAAATCGCCTATTGGTGTCGCGAATCGCCTAAAAACGATATAAAAATAGGAGTTTAATCTCCAAAACAGTTGATAAATCGCCAAAAATACTATATTTTTTATGCGATAAAAAGAGGTGTGTGAGATTATGTACAAAGTATTTGATTATTCCAAGCTTGAAAGCAGAACCTGGGACAAGGAAATTCTGAACTAT
>CAVDLI010000053.1:0-6932 GCA_963609725.1 bacterium
GCCGAAAAGGCAAAGCCAAGATTCATGAAGACAGTTTTGCAAAAACCTCTAGAATAAATGAATAAGGAAATGAGTATGGAAATATTATTGTATGTTGTAAGTGCTCTTACTTCTTATCTTGTTGCAGGGTGGAACCCAGCTATTACATTCTCAAAGGCTGTTTATAAGAAAGATATTCGTACTATGGGAAGTGGTAATCCGGGGTTTACAAATTTTAAGAGATGTTTTGGTAATAAACTTGCATGGTTAGTTCTTTTTCTTGATATCTCTAAAGCAGCTGTTGTTTGTATTATTTTTGCTCATCTTTTTGAGATTGAACTTGGTCTTTATCAATTGGGAGCCTCTTATACTGGTTTATTTGCTGTTTTGGGTCACGCTTATCCTATTTGGTATAAATTTAAGGGTGGAAAAGGATTTTTAGTAAGCCTTTCTACTGTTTGGGTTATAGATTGGCGTGTAGGGTTCATTGTGACTCTTATTATGGTAGTGCTTTTGCTTACAACTAAATATATGTCACTTTCAACAGTTGTATCTCTTCTTTGTGCTCCTGTAATTCTTCTATTTTTCAAGGCTCCTTTGTCTGTGGTCATCTATGATGCTCTCATAGCGCTTTTTGTTCTTTATAGACACAGCGAGAACTTCAAACGTTTATTCAAAGGTGAAGAGTCAAAATTTAGTTTTGGCTCGCACTAAAGTTTTGCGTGAGGATGTTTTTTGAAAGAATATTTTTGGAAGAATGTTTTGAGAAAAAGTGTTTTGAGGAACGTTCAAGAGGGCAATATTGATGAATAAATACCGTGCTGGAATAGACATAGGTTCAACTACTGTAAAACTCGTAATAATTGATGATAAAGATAATCTTGTTTATGGAGAGTACAGACGCCACCAAGCACACACTCAAGAGACATTAGTAACGTTATTAGAAGAAGCAAAAAAATGTGTGGGAAATGCACTTTTAGAGGTCTCTATTACAGGCTCTGGCTCAATCAATTTGGCAAAATCTTTAGAACTTAACTTTGTCCAGGAAGTTGTTGCTGTTGCTACAGCTATTAAGAAGTACTACCCTCAAACAAATGTTGCAATAGAATTAGGCGGAGAAGATGCTAAAATAATTTACTTTGATGGTGGGCTAGAAGAGCGCATGAATGGTGTGTGTGCAGGGGGCACGGGCTCTTTCATAGATCAAATGGCTTCTCTCTTACAGACTAATGCTCTTGGGCTTAACAAAGAAGCTGAAAATTTCAAACAACTTTATCCAATTGCAGCTCGTTGCGGAGTTTTTGCTAAAACCGATATTCAACCTCTTATCAATGAAGGAGCAACAAAAGCAGATCTTGCAGCTTCTATATTCCAAGCAGTTGTTACACAAACGATATCGGGCTTAGCGTGTGGTAAACCAATTAGAGGTTGCGTTGCATTTCTTGGTGGGCCTCTTCATTTTTTGCCAGAGCTGAAAAATGCTTTCATACGAACATTAAAGCTGACAGAAAAAACAATCGTTGACCCAGAGAATTCTCATCTTTTTGCAGCCCTAGGAGCAGCGCTTGAAAGCTCGTCTAATGATTGTATAGAACTTGATTCTCTCATAGAGAAACTCAAAAGTGGTGTTAAAGTAACTTTTGAAATGCCTCGTTTACCGGCTCTTTTTGAGAACAAAGAAAGTTTTGATGCTTTTTGTTCTAGACATGATAAAGCTAAAGTTAAAAGAGGAGACATTTCGTCTTATTCTGGAGAGTGTTTCTTGGGCATTGATGCTGGGTCTACAACAACAAAATTAGCACTCATTGGCAAGCGTGGTGAGCTTTTATATTCTTTTTATACAAATAATAAAGGTAATCCCATAGAAGCTGCTAAAGTTGGAATAAAAGAGCTTTCTTCTTTACTGCCACAGACTGCTAAGATTGTGCGTAGTTGCTCTACTGGGTACGGAGAAGCTCTTTTGAAAACTGCTTTTTCTCTTGATGATGGTATAGTTGAAACTATTGCACACTGCACTGCTGCTTCTTTTTTTGATAATTCTGTTGATTGTGTTCTTGATATTGGTGGTCAAGACATGAAGTGTATTAGACTCAAGGGTGGTGTTGTAGACTCAATTATGCTCAATGAAGCATGCTCTTCAGGCTGTGGCTCTTTTATTGAAAATTTTGCACAATCTTTGGGATACTCAGCACAAGAATTTGGTAAGATAGCACTCTTTGCACCTCATCCTGTTGATTTGGGAACGCGCTGTACTGTTTTCATGAACTCAAATGTCAAACAAGCTCAAAAAGAAGGTGCCTCTGTTGCTGACATTTCAGCCGGGCTTGCGTATTCTGTAATTAAGAATGCTCTTTATAAAGTCATAAAACTTTCTTCTGCAGAAGAACTTGGAAAACATATTGTTGTTCAAGGTGGAACATTTCACAATAAAGCTGTTCTTTCTGCATTTGAAAAAATTGCAGGCGCAGAAGTTGTTTGTCCTGATATTTCTGGTGTCATGGGCGCATTTGGGGCAGCTCTTATTGCTAAGAACAATTACACAGGCACTAAGAGTAGTATGTTGTCTTTAGAAGATATTGAAAATTTAAGTTACAAGTCTACTTCTACTCGCTGTGGTGGATGTTCAAATAATTGTATGCTCACAATTAATATTTTTTCTGGAGGACGTAGACACATAAGTGGCAATCGTTGTGAAAGACCTCTTGGTAGCAGTAGTGAGATAAAAAAGGGTGACAATATGGTCGCCTATAAGCGCGAGCGCATTTTCAAATATGAGAGCTTAGATGAACACTTAGCAGAGCGCGGAGAACTTGGAATTCCAAGAGTTCTTAATATGTATGAAAATTATCCTTTCTGGGCAACATTTTTCAAAAAACTCAAATTCCGCGTGGTGCTTTCTCCTTTTTCATCAAGAAAAATATATGAAAGGGGGATGACTTCAATTCCGTCTGAGTCTCTTTGTTACCCGGCTAAGCTTGTGCATGGTCATGTTGAATATCTAATTGACCAAGGGATAAAGACTATATTTCACCCAAGTGTTTACTATGAACACAAAGAAACAGAAAACCCACAAAACAGGTATTACAATTGTCCAATTGTTATTTCATATCCAGAAAACATAAAAAACAATGTTGAAGATTTGGAAGAACAAGGTGTGCGCTATATTCATCCTTTTATGGCTTTTACAGATGAGAATACTGTTTCTGACCGTCTAGTTGATATTTGCCGTGAAGAATGGGGCATTTGTGCCCATGAAGTGAGAGAAGCTGTCAAAGAAGCTTGGGCTGAGCAACAAAGAGCTAAAGAAGATATAAGAAAAGAGGGTGCAAGGATACTTGAAAAAAGTGAAAAGCTAGGGGAAAAAGTTATTGTTCTAGCCGGGCGACCTTATCATATTGACCCGGAAATCAATCATGGAATACCAGAGCTAATTGCATCTTATAATCTTAATGTTTTGACTGAGGACAGTATTCCTCTTGATTTTGTACCTACACGGCCTTTGAGAGTTGTTGACCAGTGGGTTTATCACTCAAGATTGTATACTGCTGCTGAATTTGTCTCTCATCACAATAATATTGAGCTACTTCAACTTAATTCTTTTGGCTGTGGTCTTGATGCTATAACAACAGACCAAGTAAATGAAATATTGGAAGCATCCGGGAAACTGTATACAGTTCTTAAAATTGACGAGGTTGCAAATCTTGGTGCTGTTCGTATACGAATACGCTCTCTTTTATATGCTATGGAAGAGAGAGAAAAAAATAACAAGAATAAAAGATCTTCTAGTGAGACAAAATTCACACCTTATAAACGCACACAGTTTACAAAAGAGATGAAAGATTCAGGATATACTATTCTTGCACCTCAAATGAGTCCAATTCATTTTGGTATTGTTGAGCCTGTTTTCCGTAAATACGGATATAATTTGGTTATTCTTGATAATGATAACCGTAGTGCAATAAATGCTGGACTTAAATATGTAAACAATGATGCTTGCTACCCGTCAATTGTTATGGTTGGCCAGTTTATGGATGCAATTCTTTCTGGTAAATATGATACTGACCGCCTTGCTATTATCATGACGCAAACTGGCGGTTGTTGTCGTGCAAGTAATTATGTTTCTCTTATTCGTCGTGCTCTTGATAAAGCTGGTTTTTCTCATATCCCTGTTATCTCTCTTAATGCAAACGGGATGGAGAGAAATGAAGGTTTCAAGTTATCTTTAGGTTTAATTGAAGATGGTGCAAAAGCTATAATATATGGTGATTTACTTATGCGCTGTCTTTATCATGTGCGACCTTACGAACTTACTTTGGGGTCTGCTAATGCATTACATAAAAAATGGGAGAAAATTTGTATTGAGTCTCTTACAAATCCTGATACTAAATACAAATATAAAGATGTATGTCGTGGTATTGTGAAAGATTTTGACAATTTCCCAATCGATGAAACACTTAAGAAACCTAGAGTTGGTATTGTTGGTGAAATTCTTGTTAAGTATATGCCTCTTGCTAATAATCATCTTGTGAATCTTCTTGAAAAAGAAGGCGCAGAGGCGGTTGTCCCTGATTTCATAGATTTCTTTAATTTTAGTATTCTTAACAGGCAATACAAAGTAAAATATTTTGGTGCAAAGAAATACTATTATTATATGTCAAAAGAACTACTAAAAGCACTGGCTTTTATTCGTAAGCCGGCAGTTGAAGCTCTTGAGGCAAGTTCCCGTTTTGATGCTCCTCTTTCTATATATGAGATTGCAAAAGAAACAGAGCCGTTCTTATCTCTTGGAAATCAATACGGGGAAGGGTGGTTCCTTGCAGGAGAGATGATTGAACTTGTTACTCACAATACTCCCAATGTCGTTTGCATTCAGCCTTTTGCTTGTCTTCCAAACCATGTTGTTGGCAAAGGTGTAATTAAAGCAATTAGAAAGGCGTACCCTCAAAGCAATATCGTTGCAGTTGATTATGACCCAGGCGCAAGTGAAGTCAACCAGCTTAACCGCATAAAGCTCATGCTCTCCAGCGCAAAGAAAAGTTTATAAGGTTTTTGTTGGCTTTTGTAGAAATACTGAGAAAGTTCTGATTGTATTTAATCCCAATTAATGAGAATTGTCTTCGCACGGCAAGTCAATGCCGTAATATGGTGTCATTTCTCTAAGTTCTTGTATGGCTTGTAATGGTTGGTTGTTATAACGTTCTATGTGATTGAAATAGTTTTCTCTTATAAGAGGATTATCTATTTCCTCTCTTCTATCTTTAGAGAGGTTTAAGTAACTCTCTTCCATATCAATGCCAAGAAATCTACGACCTAAAAGAGAAGAAGCAATACCTGTGGTACTGGAGCCAGTAAAAGGATCCAATATCCACTCATTGGGTTTCGTAGAAGCTAGTATTATACGAGCAAGTAGGGGGAGCGGCTTTTGTGTTGGATGTTTGCCACAAGATTTTTCCCATTTTGCAATTGCGGGGAGTGTCCATATATCTCTCATTTGTGTTCCCCCATTTATGTCTTTCATAAGCTCATAGTTGTAATAATGAGAACTGTTTTTATTTTTACGAGCCCAAATAATGAATTCTGTTGAGAATGTAAAATATCTACATGAAAGATTTGGAGGAGGATTTGTTTTTGCCCAAGTGATTACATTCAAGATTTTGAAATTGAGTTCATTTAATACTTGTGCCGCAAGAAAAATATTATGATATGTTCCACTTATCCAAATAGTACCATTTTCTTGAAGTTTATCCTTACAGAGATTTATCCAAGTTCTATAGAACTTCAAATCTTCTTCTAGCCCATGTGATTTATCCCACTCTCCTTTGTTTACTATGACTTGTTTTCCAGACTGTACTGATATACCACCATTAGAAAGAAGATACGGAGGATCTGCAAATATCATATTAAATTTGAAATCAAAATTTGTTAAAACTTCAAGGGTATTGCCTTTGCTTAATGTGAAATCTTTATTCTTTGAACGATACCAAGTTACTAATGCCATAAATGTTTCCTTTTCAATTTTATCCTCAAAGCTTGGGAATGGCAAAATTTCTCTATATGAGAACTTTCTTTAAGATGCCGTTTTGCAAATCCTGAATATTATAAAGATTTTCAAGGACGTCAAATGTTTCTTCAAGATTGTTCTTAGCACTTTTCCACCCTTTGCCATCTGTAATCCACACAAATTTTGCACCTTCTATATTTTTCATTTCTGTCGTAATTGTTTTGTAACTACGTGCTGTTTCGTTCAGTTTTGAACCTCCAGAAGAATAAAAGTTGACTTCAATAAGATAGATGCAGTTTTTTGTTTTTACAACATAGTCCCATCGTTTTTCACCTTTCCCTCCATTTGTGACATTAGAGAGGTCAATATTGTACATCTTTGATACTTCAGAATTATACAGTTCTTTGAAATAATTCACGTTTTTGAGGAAACCCTCTTTCTGGAGAAATTCTTCAACAACATTCTCCATTGCGTCTCCACCTCGGTTTTTTCTAGCATTTGAATCAAGCCCTGTTTCAATGCCTGTGACATAGTCATAAAGGTTGTTGATTATGTGGTTTTTAAGAAGATCAAATAACCCTGTTTTCCTCATGAATAATTTGTAGTCTTCAATTGGTAGAGATATGTTTCTAAAAGGAAAAAGTTTAACTTCTCCATCAATCCACACTTTAATTTTGTCAAGACGTACAGCAAGAAGGATAGGAATACATTTCAAGGTTTCTGGATAACGCTTAACAAGTGTTTCAAATTCATCTTCAATATTTTTTGCTCCTATGAGAGAGTTGAGAATATTGAGCTCGACTTTAATTTCGTCTACATTTTTATAAATCTTCTCAAAATTTGTGTAATATTGAAAATTGGCTATTGTGTCCCTAAAGGTTTCAATCCACTTCTTGAATTCTCTTTGTTGCAATTTTTTTCTCCTTTCTTTTGCTGAGAGCTACTTATTAGC
>CAVDLI010000053.1:6942-11156 GCA_963609725.1 bacterium
TTAATCATACGGCATGCATTAACTCTTTTAATAATAAAATCTTTATAAAGATCATCAAAAAAATTGTCTTTTTCATTTGCATTTTTTGGATCTGAATTACTTAAGAGTACAAATGCACCCTTACAAGACATATCAAATAAGAAGTGGCTAAGTTCTATTTGGTCTTTATCTGTGAAGCCAGTTTTATTGTACGATGTAAAACTTGAAGAAGGAGTGAGTGGTCTATATGGAGGATCTAAGTAAAGAAATGTGTTTTTGTCTACAAACGTGCTACTTTTTTTGTAATCTCCGCAAGTTATGTTTGTATTTTTTAAGAGATCACTACAAGCAGAGATGTTTTCTTCATTGCAAATTGTTGGGTGTTTGGATCCGTTGTGAGGAACGTTGAATTGGCCTTTTGCATTAACTCTGTAAAGGCCGTTAAAACACGTTTTATTAAGAGCAATAAAAAGCGCTGCTTTTTCAATTGTATTTGATTTGGAGTCTATAAGATTATTGAAACGATTACGCATAAAAAGGTAATAAGTTTTTGTGTCTTGAGCTGAATAATATTCATTCTCAATTTTTTTAAGATTTTCTATAAGTTTTTTGCGGTTAGTTTTTATTTGTATGTAAGTATTGATAAGTTCAGGATTAATATCGTTAATTAGTACTTCTTTTGGGTGAAAAGTAGATAAGACATCAAAGAGCACTGCGCCACCGCCTACAAAAGGTTCGCAGTATTTGTCTATTTTTTGGGGATAATATTTTCTTAGTTCTTCAAGTAGCTGGGTTTTCCCTCCAACCCACTTTACAAACGGTTTTGCTGTCATATTTGTAATATAGCAGAAACTATAAGAAATCGTAAACGGAGTATTTGGAACAGTTTTTGTTAATCAACGACAGCCAAGAATGGCAGTCGTACACTGCTAATGATATGTTAGTTAAAGGAGGAGATACTATAATGCTGTGCCAAACAAAACTTTGTGAAAGAGGTCTGTGGTGCGCTTTTCTCCTATCTTTTTCTTAAAAACATCAGTTGATGGGCCACCGTTTTCTAGAAGTCCAAAGACATAGTATTCTGTTTTTTGATGTTTAATATCGGTCTGCTTAGTACCTAATATTTCAGATGTATTGGAAGAAAGAAATGCTTTCAAGTACTCTATTGCAAGTGTATTAAGCTCTGGCGTTCTTTTTGCTTTTTTTGAAATACTTTGTGGCAGTTTGATATCATCATACCAATGTTTACCTGTAAAATTATCAGGAATATTGGCAAATTGGGATTTGATTTTGTCTAAAGGCGCGGCATTAAAATGTCCTGCCATAGTGTCATATAGCTCAATAATGAGCGTGTCGTTACCCATTGCCAATATTCTGTCATACGAATATAAAGGTAAATCTTTGTTTTCAGGAACAATTATTAATGTGTCCATTTTCATAAGACCAAGAAAACCACTTGCATTCATAACAGAAACATGTCCAAGACCCATAGCTTTGTATGCTGCAATGTTAAAATTCATTCCTGAAATTTTCATTTTTGCAAATTCACCAACATTAAGGCTTTTTAGCTCGTATTTAGAGTTTATAATTTCAAGAAAAGTTTTTGTTGTGATTTTTGTCATACGATTTCTTCGTTATGAAGTCTAAGTTCTTCAAGTCCGTTTTTGTGCATAAGAAGAGCACCCCAAAGTAAAGTCCCTTGTCCTACTATGTTTACACATTCTGCAATCCAGTTCATTGAAGATTTTGTGAAATCTCTAGAAGAAAGATATCCCATACAAAGGGAGCAAATAAATGATAGTACAAACAATGCTATAAGAGGAGATTTCTTAAGTTTTTTTGCTATTATGCAAAATCCTGTGTCCATAAAACCAAGTCCTGTTACCATGAGAGTAACAAAGACAAAAGTTCCACTAAAGAAAGAAGGTATAACAGTAAAGACAGAGTCTTTTATTTGCAAATAACGAACAAGAACGAATACAAGAATTACAACAATTACAACAATTACAAGAACTTTGCAGAAAACAGTTTTCTTAAAAGAGTTTTTAGACTTTGTTTTTGCAAAGCTACTGCTTTGTTTGAAGCAAAGAAGAGCAAGAATGCCAATCCCAGCTAGTATGAAACCCAGCGACTGCATTGGAAAGAAAACGTTATTCAAAGCTTCAAAGTCGCAAATTCTAAGTGCATATAGCAGTTTGTATGTAGCTTTAAGAAAACCTGCACATATTACATTTATAGTTCCGGCAGAAAAGAGCGCAAAAGCTCCTTTACTCATTTTGTTATATAAATCACGGCTAAGTATTACAGAAGCAAATGTGAAAAGTGCAACAGGAATGTAATCTACAAGCGACATAAGTACTGAAAATTCTTTCATGAAATCTCCTCTTTGGTTAATCTTTTTTGTTCAAATGGTAAAGCGGTATTAGCGGAATAATTATTGGAGTTGTGTTTGCATAAGTGTTGTACTCTTTGTTGTCTCCATAACGCTTCATTTGGCGCCTTTCAAGCCTTTGTGCGCCGTTGAACATGATATATATGATAGCAATGTAAGCAACAATTGCAGTTATCCACTGACCGGCTGTTGCATAAGTTGTGATACCACTTACAAAAACACCTGTCCAGAAAATGATTTCGCCAAGATAGTTTGGACAACGTACTATCTTGTACAACCCTTGGGTGGCAACCATATTTGGACGTATTTTCTTTTGGGCCGATTTTTGCTTGTCCGCCGCAGACTCAAGAATAATTCCACAAATAGAGATAATTATGCCAATAATAGGTAAAATGGTATCAGTCGAATTATTTATTACTCTAAAGAGCATGGGGCTGACTTGTGCAACATAAAGGGCTGAAACAAAAATCCAAATTGTAAAAAGTACAAAAAATGGCATTTTCTTTTCATGTTTTTTGTCTAGTGTGCTTTTTGCAACATCGGTCTTGCGGTAAGATGCGTTTTTGAGTTCTCTAGCAAGTAAAAATCCAGAAAGACGTGCGCCATAAAGAATGAATAGTGCAAGTTGCAAAATTACTATTAAAAGAGGTGTTGCTGTTGGTTGTAATAAGTACATTACAAAAATTGCAATTGCGCCACCTGCTACAGCAAAACCATAACCAATTGATAGAAAGTAAACAAATTTATAAAAACCCACAGCGCACATTACAGCACATACGCAATAAAGTATTCCTAAAAGATTCCAAGGCATATTAGTTCTCCTTAGTTAAAATATTTCTTTATGTACTCTGCAAAACTTGCATCCCCTGTTTTTGTATCTCCTACAAGGTCATGGCTTAAAGTCCATTTTGAGAATAAAATTATGTCGTGTTTTCCTGCTTTCTTGATTTTTGGAAGATTTGCTAAAATCCCAAAAAGCCAAATTGGTGCCCATTTGATTTTCAATGGTTTATTTGCTGCATCAAAACAAATTTTTGCCATTTCTTCATATGAATATGTCTCTTTCCCACCTACGTTATAAGTGACATTTTTATCATTCATGTGGGCTACTATGAAGGCTGCAAAGTCTGGGCAGTCCACAACGTTTGCACGAACGTTGCCATATCCTTTCAAAAGTTGCATTTCACCCTTGTCTACATAAGGTTTGAATACTTTTGCAATGTCATAAAAATATCCTGTTGGGCGGTAAATGACATAGTCCATTGGCTGTTTTTTGAGCTCTTGCTCAACAAGATATTTTGCATGAAGCATTGGTACTTTTTCTGCACCTTTTTCATCACATGAAATGACAGATATGTAATTGAACTTTTTTACATTGGCTTTTTTTGCTTCTTCGTATAAGTTCATGTTTCCTTTGTAGTCAATGTCATATGCAGTAAATTTTGTTGAAGCTCCAGTAAGGCCCATTGTAGTAATTACAATGTCTGCTCCGTCACAAAGTCCTTTGAGAGTTTCAGGATTTGTTGCATCTATTGATACAAATTTATATTTTCCTTCTGTGCCTTCAATTTTTCTTTCTTTAAGGTCTGCAGCTACAACTTCATGTCCTGCGCTACAAAGTGCTTTTAATATTTCAGCACCAAGGTTTCCAAATGCTCCTGCAAGTACAACTTTCATAATGTTTTCTCCTTTTGGGGGTGTTTTGCTAAAAGTTTTCTAAAAGTTTGCTAAAAGTTTGCCAAAATCTTGCAACCCTTTTTTACTTCTTATTTTTTTCTTTTGAACGTTTATCATTAATTATTTTCATGTGTTCTGCTGTAATGAGCTCTATATTGTTTTCTTT
>CAVDLI010000054.1:0-10939 GCA_963609725.1 bacterium
GCCTTACGTGCTCCCGGAAGTCCGCACTACAGGCCGGCTTTGCTTCAGACGCTCCATGTTTTCGCGTCTTCCTACCGCAAAGCTTCAAGTCTGCGTCGCCACCTATAAACGAAAAAAGACACCCATAAAGAGTGTCCTTTTCGTTTGCGGACGACTGGACTTGAACCAGCACAAGATTTCTCCCACTAGCACCTCAAGCTAGCGTGTCTACCAAATTCCACCACATCCGCATGTAGTTAGTTTTAACAGACTTGAAAATACATTTTCTTTGAAAAATAGTCAATATATGAAACAAACTTAATATTAAGATGAAGGCCGTTTTACAAAAACCGTTTCATCTGCATTATTTTTAACTATTTATTGAACTCTATGGAGCATGGCTTTACAATGGGTCTAGAGGTTTTTGCAAAAAGTGCTTTGTAGAAATTAGTTTTGGATTTGCGAGATAAAAAGCATTTTCTGAAAACTGAAATAATACTTTGCCGTATTATGAAGTTAGAAGAAATGCTCTGATTCAGTTCCTAATGCAAGCCAAGAGCCATGAAGGCAGTTTTGCAAAAACCTCTCTAAAAGGCATTTATTCACTAAAAAAGGGGTTCATATATGCAAAACGAAAGCTTTATTGCAAGAACAAGTGGCCTTAAAGGAAAAGATTACTTGGGATATGCAATGGTAGATGCAGCAGGCTGTCTTGTATTCAGCCTTGTCACAACATTACTTCAAAAATTTTATACCGATATTTTCCATCTAAGCCCAATGTTCATTATGGTAATGTTCATTGTAGCTCGTGTTTGGGATGCAATTAATGACCCAATGATGGGAAGAATTTGTGATACTGTTAAACCAAGTAAGTATGGCAGATACAAGCAATGGTTTTTGTATATTGCAGCACCACTTGCCATTTTATCTATACTAATGTTTGTTAAATGGCCGGGCCTTGGAGAGGATGGTTTTTATACACAAACATGTATTTATGCAACTGTGACATATATTTTGTGGGGCATGGCTTATACTGTTCTTCAAATCCCTTATGGCTCATTAGCATCTGTTGTTACAACAAACGAAGGGGAGCGCAACAAGCTTTCTGTTTTTAGATCTATAGGAGCAGCACTTGGTTCAATTCCAGTTTTAGTTATTGCAAGTTTTGCATATGCAAAAAGGCTTGATGATGCAGGAAATGTTGTTATTGGAGAAAACGGGAAAGCAATAACAGATTTACAGTATAAACCTGTTATAATTGGCGTAATTATTATGTCTTTGTGCTCAATGATAATGCTTTTTATTTGTTTTGTTCTTAATAAAGAAAGAGTCAAAACAAAACCACAGCCAAAGACTAAGGGCGCCACTGCAAAAGCTGTAAAGACGTTGTTTCATAACCGTGCATTTATATCAATAAGCCTTACAGCAATGCTCTTACTTGCAGGTCAAATGTTCACTCAAAGTTTCTACACTTATGTATTTGATGATTATTTTCATGCAAACTGGATGAATCTTGCAACACAAGCTTGTACTTATTCTCCAATGATTATCATGATGTTTATTCTTCCAAAACTTGCTAGAAAAATTGGGAAAAAAGAAGTTTGCTCTGTTGGTGTTGCCGCAGCAGCCGGAGCAAATTTGATATTGTTCTTCTTGCGCTCAATGGATCCATCTTCCCTTATGTGGGTTTTCTTGGTTATGTGTTTTGTAAGCGGGTGCGGTCTTACAACTGTTGTCATGCAGCTTTGGTCTATGGCTACTGATGCTATTGATGATATAGAAGTTACAACCGGAAGTAGAGATGACGGAACAGCATATTCAGTCTTTAATTTCTTTAGAAAATTAGGGCAAGTCATTAGTGCTATATGTGTCAATGGTGCACTGCTTGGAATGAATTACAAATATAATAAAGGTGCTGTTCAAACACTTGAGAACCTTAAGAAAATGTATGATCTTGCAACTTTAATTCCTGCTATTATGTTTGCACTTATGGCTCTTATTTTGTTTGTGTTCTACCCATTATCCCGTCAAAAAGTTAGAGATCTTCAAGACTTAAAAGAATTGAAACTTAAAGAATCATACGAAAATAAGACAATTGAGATTTAACTTTAATTGTAAAACAGTGCAAATATCTTTTTGAGGTTTTTGCAAAACCAATTTTCACAAAGCTCTCTTTGCAAAAACCTCTTTTAATTGACTTTTGCTTTGGGGCTTCCTTTTTTCAAGAAATTGTAAGTCATCTTGAATATGTTGGGGTGTCCCATTTTTGTTGTTTTCTCGCCAATGCAAAGAATTTTATTTCTTTCCCATTTTGGTAGTTGTACTTTTTCTTGCCCATCTAAGCTACAACACTCAAGATGATTAGCATTGCCATTTACATTACCACATCTTGCAAAATTTGCTATATATTGCACTAGTTGACTACTTGCTTCGTAATCTCTTTTGCTATATGGGCGCCAACTTGAACCAAGCATTCCAAAAACATAAACAAGGTCGCAGGAATGGAACGCTAGGTTGTCGTCTCCCGGAGCATTGATATCAAAAAAGTATCGGTATCCATTATGTGCTTTTGCAAAAACATTGCCAATGTGTGCCAAAATTGGAGCGTACATGTCGCAATTTGTATAACTTATCATGTAATCAATTTTCAAAGGCTGTTTTATCAATTTGTCTACTGGTTCAGGAATTAGAACCCCATCAACGACAGGCATGGTATTATAAATAGTATCTTTTCGTTTTGCCTTAAGTGTTTCAACTGCTTCAAAAAGTGGTTTTAGGCTCATTTTTTTAAGCTCATCAAGAGTAGAGCAACCTAAAGACGACATTAACTCAAGCCAATATTCATGACAGTCACAAGATTTTCTTGGAAGTGAAAATTTTGGAAACAGTCCGGCTCCTGACATCATAATTGCTCTGTTAAAAAGGCCTTCATTTGCTTTGTTGAGCACCATGTATTGTATTGACATAGCTCCTGCACTCTGGCCCATTACAGTAATGTTGCTAGGATCTCCTCCAAAGCTTGCAATGTGAGTTTTTACCCATCTTAATGCTTGTATTTGATCATCCAGTCCAAAATTCCCATCACGGCCGTTGGCTTTTTGAATGTCTTCATGAGTTAAGTATCCCAAGATTCCAACGCGATAATTGATAAAAACAGTAATAATTCCATGTTGTGCAAAGCATGTACCATCAAAAGGCATTTCTGAATTTGCACCGCTATTAAAACCTCCGCCATGGATAAAAACAATAACAGGGTGAGGACCTAGTGATGTAGGCGTGAAAATATTCAAATTTAAGCAATCTTCTGAGTAATTGAACTTAATCCCATCTCTATACTCTTTGTGGTAAAAAAGTCTTTCAGGGTTGTCTAAATGTTCAAACCATGTTCTACCTTGAGGACAAGCGTCTCCCACCTTTGTTGCATCAAATGTATCTACAAAAGGTTTTTCAAGCTTTGAATACTCAAAACGGTTTGCCCTTGCATATCTAAGACCTAGAAACTTGTTGCATTTACTATTACAAATGCCACGTATTTTTCCACATGTTGTATCAAGTTCAATGAAATTTGGATTTTCTTTTTCTGTTGCCATAACGTTATTATAAATTGCTTAATTTGTTTTGTTACAGTTTTTTTGAGGTTTTTACAAAACTACTGTTAGCTACAAAGGCAAAGCCAAGAGCCATGAAGATAGTTCTGCAAAAACCTCTTTGAATTACTTATCTTTCAATTGATGTAAAAGCAAATTTAGTTACATCAAACAGTCCCATGTCAGTAATTTTAATTTCAGGTATAACAGGAAGAGCCATAAAACAAAGTGTCATAAATGGGTCAACGTTGTCGTTAATACTAAGTTCTTTGCGGGCGAGAGCCTGCATTGAGCTTATTTTTTCTTCAACATAAGTTCCTTTCTTGTCAGTCATAAGACCTGCAATTTCTTGTTGAATGAAGTCTAAAACTTTGCCATCTTTGACCACAACAATTCCACCACCAAGTTCTACTAGTTTGTTGACAGCTATTTCCATATCCAAGTCACTGTCTCCAACTACAATAATGTTGTGTGAATCGTGAGCAACACTTGTTGCAACAGCTCCGCCTTTAAGACCATAACCTCTAATAAGACCCAAACCAACATTTCCTGTTCCTTTATGGCGCTCAACAACAGCTATTTTTACAATATCACTATCATTACGAACCCATAAGCCGTCCTTGATATCTACATTTGCAAAACCAATTTCAGTAACAACTGACCCTGGAATGATATCAATTGTTTTGACCGAACTTTTTTCAAGATGAAGTGCAAGACGTTCTTTTGAGAAATTTTTGACATTCATTTTGCCACTTACACCAACAGGATCCACATGGATCTCCGGTGCTAGATACTCACCGTTTGATGCAACATGCTGACCTTTACAATAGACATCTGTTACATGAAAATCTTTAAGGTTGTCAACTAAAACGAAATCTGCTCTAAGACCAGGTGCAATTGCGCCCCTGTCTTTAAGTCCATAGCATTGAGCTGCATTGATAGATGCAATTGCAACAGCTGTTGGAGCATCAAGACCTTCTTCTAATGCTATGCGAATGTTGTTATCTATATCTCCTTCTTCTACAAGGCTCTTTGGCTGGCGGTCATCTGTACAGAACATACAGAAACTAGCGTTATTTTTATCAACACCCTTAAGAAGATTTCTCTCATCATGACAAGCAGAACCCTGGCGAATTAACACGTACATGCCACGTCTAATTCTTTCTCTAAGTTCTTCACCTGTTGCACATTCGTGGTCATTACATACTCCACTTGCGCTGTAAGCATCAAGATTAGCACCAACTATAACAGGGCAGTGTCCATCTATGACTTTGTTGGCTTTGAGGGCCACCATGATTTTGTTCAAAATTTCATCATCGGCATTGGCGGTTCCTACATAGTTCATAAGCTCGCCCAATCCAAGTACACGAGGGTTGTCAATTCTAGTTGCAATGTCGTCAGCAAGAAGAATTGCTCCCGCATTCTCAAATGGTGTTGCAGGAACACATGATGGAATTTGAAGATAGACTGTCAAAGGAAGATCCTTTGAAGCATTTAGCATATAATCAAGCCCGGCTATCCCGCATACATTGCAAATTTCGTGTGGGTCTGCAATGACGGTAGTGGTTCCATGAGGGACTACAAGACGAGCGAATTCTGCAGGTGCAAGGTGTGAGGATTCTATATGTACATGCCCGTTTATAAATCCAGGAGCCATGTATTTGTCTTGTGCATCAATAGTTTCTTTTGCTTCAGGAAAATTTTGACCTCCAAATCCTGCAAACAAACCATCAACTATGTATACATTACTATGAAAAGTGTTTTTGTTATAAACATCAATGACGTTGCAATTTTTAATACAAAGGTCTGCAACGTCTCTCCCAGCGGCTACATCTATTAGATGTTTTAGCTGTTTTTTCTCCATTTTGTTACCCCTTTCTTAAAAAATACCGCAGGTAAAAACCTGCGGTAAATATTTTCTCAAATTACATTAGTAAATTGCGTCTACAATCATCTTTGCAATAAATAGTGCAAAGAGTACCCATGTTGTAACATCAATTTTCTTTGCTTGTCCTGAGAAAGCCTTAAGAATGACATAGAAGAGAACGCCAAACATAATTCCGTTTGAAATGCTGTATGTTACAACCATCATAAGGAAGCATAAGAATGCAGGAATACCTTCTGTGAAATCGTCAAAGTCAATATCTTTTACAGGAGTAATCATCATAACACCAACAATGATGAGTGCTGGAGCTGTTGCTGCTTGTGGAATTGAACCAAAGATTGGTTCAAGGAAGAGTGCAAGGATGAAGAGAATTGCAACTGTAAGAGATGTAAGTCCTGTTCTTCCGCCTTCTGCAATACCAGAAGCACTTTCAACGAATGTTGTAACTGTTGAAGTTCCAAGAATAGCACCTGCTGTTGTTCCAACAGCGTCAGCAAGAAGAGCTTCTTTACAGTTTGGAATAGTTCCGTCTTCTCTAATCATTCCAGACTTTCCAGCACATCCAATAAGTGTTCCAACTGTATCAAACATATCAACAAAGAGGAATGTGAACATTACAATAATGAAGTCAACTATTGACTTACTATTAACAAAGATTTCATCAAATGCAAAATTGAAGAAATATGGAGCATGAGGAAGATAACTTCCGCCCGCATATTTTGTAACTCCCATTGGAATACCAATAATTGTTGTTATAACTATACCAAGAAGAAGAGCTCCTTTGACTTTCTTTATCAAGAGAATTCCTGTGATGATAAGACCAATAAGGGTAAGAACACATTTAGCTCCTGCTGCTGTTCCCAAATTAAGCCAATCTGGATTCAACTGAATGATAGTGCTACTTAAAATAGCTGGATTGCCATCTGCTCCAGGAATAATACTTGCATCTGTTACAACAATGCCTGCATTCTGAAGTCCAATGAAAGCAATGAAAAGACCAATACCAGCACCAATAGCTTTCTTAAGGTTTTCTGGGATGCTATTAACAATTGCTTCTCTAAGGTTGCAAAGTGTAAGAAGGATGAAAATAATACCTTCTACAAAAACAGCCGTAAGAGCAAACTGCCATGAGTAACCCAACTTAATAACTACAGTGTATGCAAAGAATGCATTTATTCCCATACCTGCAGAAAGTGCAAAAGGAAGGTTTGCTACAAGGCTCATTACTAAACAAGCTATTGCAGATGCAATTGCTGTTCCAGAAAAGACTCTTGAGAACTCCATTCCAGAGTCAGAAAGGATTCCAGGGTTTACTGCAAGAATGTAAGCCAAAGCCATGAAGGTTGTAATACCAGCCATGATTTCAGTCTTGACATCTGTACCTCTCTCCTTGAGTTTGAAGAATTTTTCCATACATTACTCTCCTTATGAATGTTGTGAAAGGTCGTTTTGACACTTGTCATTCTAACCCCATAATAGCATATACACAAGGAAAAAATGAAAAAATGCAACAAATAGCAACAAAGTGCTTGTTAGTATGCTAACTAATAAGAGCTTATTTTGAACTTAATTTGAATATACCAATGCCTAAAGCATACCATACAATTGTATATACCCAAATAATCCATCCACCAGAGATAATGTCAGGAATGTAGCATGCAATGATAAGAACAAGAGAAAGAGCCGGCAAGAATTGGCCACCTGGTGCTATAAAAATGTTCTCCGCTCCAAGGTTTTTGCGTCTTGCCACATACAATGAAATAATGTTGATAGAAATAGTTACAGCTGCAAAAAGAGTCCCAAACCCAACTATTTGTTCAGTAAAAGAAGGGAAACAAGAAATAATAGCAGCCAAAATTGCAACAGCGCTTGTTGCAAAAGCCGGAACTCCAAATCTATTTGATTTTGCAAATACTTTAGGAAGAATACCATCTAAAGATGCTGCCTGAATTGCTCTTCCAGTGAGAGCCAATACTACTAATATAGTAGTTACAAGAGCCAGTATTGCAGCAATAGAAACAACTTTTGAAAGCCATGGAAACATTGAAAGTTTTGTAAAACATGCAGCATAAAGAGGAATATATCTCATGCCGGGGTTTTCATCTAAGAAAGAAGCAGAAACAAGTCCCAAAGTAGCTAAAATGATAAGAATATAGATTATAGCTACAATAGACATAGCAATAAGCACAGCTTTTGGAACATTTTTTGAAGGATTTTTTACTTCAGACACCATAAAAGCAATGGCTACAATGGAACCATATCCTACCATAGCAGTAGGAACAGCAGCCATAAAACCAAAAGTTCCAGTTTTTCCTTGTGTGAAGAATGGTTCAAGCATAGAGAAATCCCAACTGCCACCACAAAAACAAGATATTACATATACACTAAGAGAGGCTACTAAAGCACCAACTAGAATACTATTTAACTTCCCAGCAACTGAAAACTTAATAGAATTTAATAGAAGACATATTGCAACAGTAATAATTGCAAGCGGAATTTGCATTCCATTTGGAAGTTGAAACCCAGCGCCTAAATAAGTTGCAACATATATTGCAGCAAAAGCTACAGCCACAATGTTTGCATTAATATATCCCCAAGTTGAAATCCAACCCCACAAGGTACTGTCTTTTCCATTTTTACCTAGCGCTTTTGACGGAAAAACGAAAACGCCACCTGACCTTGGAAATCTAGTAGAAAGTTCTGCACAAACAAGGCCATACACGAGCATTATGAGGGCTGCAATAACCCAAGAAAGGATGGCTGCCGGGCCCGCTTTGTACATTGTAAGCCCTGAAAGCGAAAAAATTGCACTTCCAATCATACTTCCAACAATTATTGTTACGCATGTAAAAAGACCAATCTTATTTTTTTCTTCTGACATAATGCCCTCCGTATAAAGCCAACACAACGCTAAAACAAAGCCCGTTTTTGAAAATTTTTATAGGCCGATATTATCGTTGTCGCAATTATATTATTCTCATGTTTTCTTGACAATGATATAGACAAAGATATTAGCCTGTGATATCATTTTGATATCAAAAAGATTTTTACAAAAGGAGAAACGTCATGTCTTCAATGGTTCAAAATTTCAAAGAAGAAAAAAATCTAAAAACAAAAAACGGATTTGCTGTTTTATTCTTACTTATTTTTTTGTGTATAATAGAAATTGTTGGTATAATTTGGGGTAGTGTCTTACTCGAAAACAGCGACTCTGTTCTTGGTGCAGTTGTTGTAATTGCATGTGCTATTTTAATAACAATCACATGTATTTTCTTTGGAGGTTTGAAAATTCTTAAGCCAAACGAGGCTCTAGTTTTATCATTGTTTGGAAAATATTACGGTACAATATATGAAAGTGGATATCATTTTGTAAATCCGTTTTGCACAGCAATTTATCCTAGAAATAGAGATGAAGAAGCTGCAAAAAAAGTCGCTAGCGCAAAGAAAGCGGGAGAAAATGTTCCAGATCTTCCGTCTTCATCTGTTTCAAAGAAAATTTCTACAAAACTTTCAACTTTTGTGAACGGTACCCAAAAAGTTAATGATAAACTTGGAAACCCAATTGAGATTGGAGCTATTGTTATTTGGAAAGTCGTCAATGCAACAAAAGCTGTGATTAATATAGATAATTACATTGAATATCTTTCAAATCAAACAGACTCTATTATTAGGAACGTTGCAAGACTTTATCCATATGACATAATCAGTGATAATGAAGACGAAGACAATGAAGCAGAAGAACTTACTTTACGTGGCTCATCAAGTCTTATTGCACAGCGTATGAAAGAAGAGCTTTCTCATAAAGTAGAAGAAGCCGGAATTGAAATTGTTGAAGTCAGACTTAACCAAATTGCTTATGCTCCAGAGATTGCAGCTGCAATGTTACAAAGACAACAGGCTGTTGCAATTATTGCTGCTCGTAGAAAAATTGTTGAAGGGGCTGTGAGCATGGTAGAGATGGCATTAGAGCAACTCAAGAATGATGATATTGTAAGTCTTGACGAAGAAAGAAAAGCACAAATGGTTTCTAATCTTCTTGTTGTTCTTTGTGGAAACAAAGAAGCAAATCCTGTTCTTAATGCTGGCTCAATTTACTAAGGTTATGTATTGTGGCAGAACAAGAAAAAACTGAGCAAAACAAAGATAAAAAACAAGTTCCTCTAAGACTTTCAAAAACTTTATTTGATGACCTGTCAGCGTGGGCTCAAGATGATTTTCGCAGTCTTAATGGGCAAATAGAGTATATCTTGACCCAAGCTGTTAATAAACGCAAGAAAAAGAAGTAAGACCTTGATTTTGCAAAAATTACAAAAAAGGGATTTTCAAGAGGTTTTTAAAAACCTTTCAAGTGGCCTTTTGGGGGCTATGTGGCTTGCTTGAAAATCCCTTCATTTTGTAAAAATTTCTGTGCGTTTTATTTTTCAAAATAACGAGCAAGAAGTCCCGCAAAGGCTTTGCCGTGTCTAGCTTCATCTCTTGCCATTTCGTGAACAGTATCATGAATTGCATCAAGGTTGTACTTTTTTGCAAGTTTTGCAAGCTCGTTCTTTCCTTGAGTTGCACCGTTTTCAGCATCAACTCTTAACTCTAAGTTCTTTTTTGTGCTGTCTGTTACAACTTCTCCAAGAAGTTCTGCAAACTTTGCAGCATGTTCTGCTTCTTCAAGGCCAGCTTTTTCCCAATACATTCCAATTTCTGGGTATCCCTCACGATGAGCAACTCTTGCCATTGCAAGGTACATTCCTACTTCACAGCACTCACCCTCAAAATTGGCTCTAAGGCCATCAATAATTTCTTTTTGCACTTCTTCTGGGACATCAGCACCAAACTGTTTACCAACGCCAACAACATGTTCAGCAGCCCAAGTCATTTCTCCTTTTTGCTCTGTGAATTTATTCCCAGGGCATTTGCACTGTGGACAAAATGCAGGTGGCTCGTTGCCTTCGTGTACATATCCGCATATTGGACATACCCATTTCTTCATCTTAAATTCCTCCTGTTGAGATTTTTCAATTGCAAAAACCTCTAAATAATCAAAGATATTATAAAGATACTAGAAAAAAGTAGTGCAGTGTAGTGTTTTCTTTTGTTTTAATTCTTAAACCTTTTATGCGAGAAAGTAAGCGCTTACTCAATATTACGCAATAAGTAAAATATAAAAACCTCCTAAAGCTTGTAATTGCAAAAAGAGTGCTTTACGTGGTATCTTCAAAACATGAGAAAAAGACAAATTAAAAAAATTATTGACACTTATTATTGGGACACAGATGAGGACATTATGCTTCCTCCTTCTGTTGTCAGAGAAGAATTAAGAGCTGAAGAAGTTTATTTTAGCAAAGCTTTTATCATTTCAAATCCTGAAAAAACACAAGAGTTCCAAAAGAAAATTGAAGAGCGTATTGAAGCTGAAACAAAAAAAGCTCAAGAAATTAAGGCTTAACAGTGATAAGGAACTAATTTCAAACTTACCATTGTTAGCTGATGGATT
>CAVDLI010000055.1:0-3624 GCA_963609725.1 bacterium
GAGAAGTCTTGCATTTTCTGGAATACGTCCAAGGTAGTAAGACTAGAAAGAATGCCTAAAAGAATACTGGGTGCGACATTGACCATCTTTTTCAATGTTGACTCCAGCGAGAAGGCAAGCGGTTTTTAGGTGTTTGTTTGCTCCATCTGAACCAATGAATTTTCCTTTTTTTTGAACAAACATATATTGGCCACGAGTTCTAGATATAAGCTCCTGTAAGAGGTTTGTAGTTCGTTCTGACAGTATACCAGCCTTAAATGGTTGTCCTTTATCAGAGGTCTTTATTCTTGGTTGTACGCTTCTATGTTTCCGGTATCCTTGAAGACAGATTTTGATACGTTCAAAATCTGTCTTCTTGTTTTTATAAGTTATTATATTTGAACGAATTACAAAAGTAATACTAGCATAAAGATGGTGGAATATGTCAACTTCTCTATACGTATATACGTATGATACTTTCTCGTAGCTTTATAACGAAGAACTTTGCCCTTTAGCAATATCCCCGTCTTCACAATGAATAGTGTAATTTCCAGTGTTTGAATTCCAACTATAATACTCGTTAGAATGCTTTTTTATAGCATTCCATTGCTCTATAGTTCCATCATAGTCAATTCTTGTTAGGCCGGTACAAAAATATAAAGCACCTTCACCAATATTTGTAACACTGCTTGGTATTGTTATTTTTTCTAACTTTGTACAGCCGTAAAAAACATGTTTCTCTAAACTCGTAACACCCTTTGGTATTGTTATTTCAGTTAGTTCTTCACAACAATCAAAAGCATTATGTTCTATTCTCATCACACTGGATGGTATAATTATCTCGTTAAGCTTCTTACAACTATGAAAAGAACCTATCTCTATGCTCGTCACACTGTCCGGTATAATCACTTTAGTAAGACTGCTACAACTTGCAAAAGCATAAAAACTTATACTCGTAATACCTTCAGGAATTTGCACTTCAGTAAGATTGCGACAACCATTAAAAGCATCGTCTTCTAAGCTCGTCACAGCCTTACCCTTATATGAAGAAGGGATATCTACAGAAGAAATTGTTTTATCATTACATTTAATAGAATATGAATCCGTTTCAGCAGAATATGTATAATCTAAGCAACTAGGTTTCCAAATAGCATAAAGTGTCATATTGTCATAAATTTTGATAGATTCAGACCCAAAATAAGATTTACCACTTTCGTCTGAAACAGTATTCCACACGTCAAATATATAACCTTCATTTGAAAGAGAGTCACAAGAAGGAACAACGAAAGTCTCACCTTCATACATAGTAAAATACATCTTAAACGACTCTTCTGCCGTCATATTAAAGTCAAGCGTTATTGTATACTTTGCAAGAGCTTTCCACTGTGCATACAATGTAACATCACTATCAATTTTGACAGTCGCAGATACTGCATAAGAGTCACCACTTCCATCTTTTTCTGTATTCCAAGATGTAAACTCATACCCATTTTTGGAAAGAGTATTTTCTGATGGAATAATTAAACACCCCCCCCTACTTTCAACTTCAATTGAAGCAGGAGCTTTGCCTTCAGCACCATTGGCATCAAAAGTCACTGTATATATCTCAACTTCTGGATCACACGAAATAAGGCAAAAAGAAGCTAAAACAATAGTTAAAAAGAACAAAAACTTTTTCATAAAATTCTTTTCTCTCTACAACTCTAAAATATATGCCGCAATGGTATCTACCTGCCAAGGTCACTGTCAAGAATTTACTTATAAAGCAAATCACACTTACCCCGGAAGACACACTTACCAAAAAAAGCATTCTTAATAAAGCACCATTCAAACCGATGCCCTTTTAAAAAACTTTTTAAGAGGTTCTTTCAAAAACCTATTATGACTTTTTATATAATGGGTTGCGGTCTTCTCTCATTTTAATTGCCATCTCACAATCTGGGCTTTGCATATCATCCATTGATTTAATGACATTTGGAATACAATTTATAGCTTCATCTACATAATCATGGAATGTTGCAACAAGATGTGTTTGAGGAGACTCTGCATAAATGATTGGTTTTGTTGAAAAAAGTATGTAATACAACATTTTGCGCATTGCTTGAACCGGAGAACAAATTACTATAAATCTTTGATAATCACCATTTAGAAACAAATTAGAACTTACATAACATTCATCTGCAGAACAGTAGACACCATCAGAGCCTTTATATTCGTCATTTGTTTCTTGTCCAAGTATATCTTGAGGATTAACACCATGACCAATTAAATAGTTTTTCCCTGATTCAGAAAGAGAAATTGGATCTACAACATATTCACCTCGTTTGTTTTTTGCTTGATGCAAACTGCCTGGTACATAAATATTTACAGTCCATCCATTGTCACAATATTCTTTGTAAATTTTAATTGCACGATCTAAACGAGCCTTAAACTCATCCTTGGGAGTTCCATTAGGATTTAATGGATGTTGAGCAGCACATTCAATCAATAAACATTGAGAATTAGAAATTTCTGCACTCATCATGTTTTTTTCTGCTTCTTCTTGCTTTTCATGCCATTTAGCAAATGCAAAAGAGCCTTCATAACGGAAACATTCTTTGACATCGCTTTTCAAGTCCCATATTTCGTGGTTTGATACAGTTTTCTCCCAAACAGCATTAAAATGATTTTCATATTTGTGGATTACTGAATGTTCTCCATAATCTCTAAGCTCTAGTGATAATGATTGTGCATTACTTCTAGCTGGTGGCAGTGTCACAGTTGCCCATCCCCAAGAAGATGTTTCGTTAGAAATTAGGATAACAGTTTGACGTAACGATGAATCTACATTTCCAACTTTTATTGTCCCACACCCCTCGTTCTGTGCTTCACATAGCAATTTACGCAATTCAGAAATTATCAAAGAAAATTCATTATTCAAAGACCCGTCATCACGACCTTCCAAAGCTTCAACATCACAAAATAGTGGTCCAGAAGGATTGCCTAGCAATATTTCAATTTCACATCCGTTTTTTAGCGCATGACACAATGGGTTGTTTTTATAATCACTAATATTATACTTTCTGAAAAATCCAGCTCCTGTTGTAGTAATAATTTTTATTTTGCGCGCTTTTCGTATCTTGTCTGACATATCTATTTGGTCCAATGTAACGCGTTCAATACCATAATTGGCACAAGGCTTAATAATATTGGCATTTTCTTTTTCCATTGAAATTGGTGGAATGTCAGAATTTGCAATCCTGTGTTTCTCTAAAGTATGCCTTAAAGCTTCATACTTATCATTAAATATTACAATGTCATCTACTTTCTCATGTAAGATGTTATCTTCTAAGCATTTCTTGAATGAAGTCTTATTGTTTTCTGTAATTGGATAACTAAAATCTATTCTTTGATGCACGCCAAACAAACGCGACAATTCGTTAGCATCTACATTTGGGAATGACAAGATAATTAAATTTTTTTGAGATCCAAAAGCTGCACCTGCTTCAAGTAACGATATGCCACTTCTTAGATAGTTTGGAGTTACAACTAAAATAACATTGCTACAACTTCTAATTTCTTCAAAAAGAAAATCATACCATGTTTTTGTAGCATCAATGCCTGTATCTCCATTAGAAGAACAAAAAATCAAGTTTCTATCTACAC
>CAVDLI010000055.1:3634-10769 GCA_963609725.1 bacterium
CCAATAGATTCCAAATAATCTACAAAAAGAGGCCCAACTTCGTCTTTTGTGCTATGACTAATAAATATTTTTTCCATACTACACCCTTCTTAATTGACTGCAAGTAGCTACAAATAGATAGCAAATCCCAATATCTTGACAGCTCCATTTTACCAACTTTATTCTAAATGAGAATTCAGTTTTTTATCAAAACTCACAATATGTTGTCCCAATACTCTGTTATAAGAAATTAGCAAACAATCCACAAAGTCTAAACTAGAATTTCTGAAAAGATTAACTGCAAAAAGAATTGCTAATCCATTCTCTATTTGTACTTTTTTTAATAGAGAAAAAAGAGCCGTAGAAACTTCCTCTCTTGATACATGGTAAACCCGTAAGAGGACATAAACGACCTCTGCAAGAACTTCAGTAGTAGTACAACACCCTTTATCAATAACTTGACATGCAACAAAGTACTTGTCTTCAACATCTCTTAATAGATATCTAAGAATAACATTTGCATCAATTAAGACCATATTTTTCTCCAACAGCAAGCGCCCATGCATCTTTTTCTTTGTCATGCAAAGAAGAATTTGCATATTTATGAAGAATTCCACCAGCACAGTCAGGATAATTGTTCAACAGTATAGTAGATTTGGGCATAAATGGTAGACCATTCTGAGCAAGGCTTTGAATTGCAAACATTCTTACAGCATCTGCAAAAGAAAATCCCATATTTTCATACAACGCTTCAACTTTTTGTTTAAGTTCTGAGTCTATTCGTATTTGAAGAACTGAATCCTTAGCCATTTAAAACCTCTTTTTTCTTAAATTGTATTACAATCGTAATACAAAAATAAGACAAATGCAATTGAAAATTGAGCAATAAAATTTTCATAAAAGACGTTCACTAGCCAGCCAATTAAAGAATTTTTTCATGTGATTTTTGGAAAAACACTATTTGCAAAAGCTTCTAAAAACCTCTAAAAAATTAATTTTTCTTACACGGCAATATTACAGTAAATTTTGAACCTTTTTGCACTATACTTTCAACAGTAACAGTACCCCCATGATACAAAACAGCATGTTTTACAATTGAAAGTCCAAGCCCAGTCCCTCCCGATGCTTTTGAATGACTTTTATCTACTCTATAAAATCTCTCAAAAATTCTTGAAAGATGTTCTTTTGGAATGCCAATACCTGTATCAGAGACTTCAATTGTAACAAAATAATCAGCCAAAGCTGAATCAACCAATGCTACATCAAAAGTATTGTTACTCTTACAAGAAATTTTAATTTCTACTTGCCCACCAATTTTATTGTACTTTATGCCGTTATCAACAAGATTATACAGCATTTCATGTAAAAGAGGTTTAACACCCATAATGTAGATGCTTTGCTCGTTGCCTTCCTCTTGAAAGCCACTTTGACTGTCATGCTGAATGGCAGTCTCATGTTGAATTACCATTTGCAAGCCACTTTGCATAGCATCCTGTACACCGCTCATAACAGTATCTTGCACCACACTTAATACAACATCTTTACCAATAGGTTCAATAGCTCCAACAACTTCCATAACAACTTTTATAGAAACATTTTTTTCTTTAGCTTTAGTACAAAGCTCTTCTTTTACAGTATTTGCAACAGCAAAAATATCTACTTTTTCAATAGGAACAGACACACCTTCATCAAGTTGAGACAACCTCATTATGTCTTCAATAAGGTTTACCATTCTTGAAGCTTCTTTACGTATATTTGACGCAAAACGCTTTGTATCGTCACCTTGAGCAAGACCCATTTCAATGAGTTCTGCACTGCCCATTATTCCTTGAAGAGGAGTTTTTAACTCATGAGATACATTTGCAGAAAACTCACGCCTCGTATTCTCTGAAGCCAAAGATTGTGTAATATCAAAAGCAAGAACAACTAAACCAAGAGTCTCTCCTTGAGATTCCATTCTGCTTATTGAAAAACGAATAATTCTACCATTATGCTCAAGTCTTAATTCTTCATGGCCACTTTCTAAAGCTTTATTTACAGCAATACTAAAATCGTGGCTGCGATAAACTTCAATAAAATCATGCCCAATGTAATAAACATTCAAAGGTATATTTTGCACTTGAGATTGTACTTCTAAATCTAAAAGCTCAATAGCAGACTTATTCATTGACAAAATCTTGCAGTCACAGCTTAAAACAATAAGGCCTTCACTCATGCTACTAGATATTTGCTCAAATTCAGCTGTCTTATGCTTAAGTTCAATTATTTGAACATCTATTTCTTGCCTTTGCATGTAAATTCTTCTAAGAAGTGGAGAAAGTTCTGGATATACATCATTGTCTAATGGGTTATCCAAATCTAAAGTATTAAGAGGTTCAACAATCTTTTGAGACATCTTTTTTGCATAAAAGAATGTAATAAACCACAATACAAGCAAAAAAGCTAAAAGAGGCAATATTGTTGAAAGTACAACTCTCATCATAGTGGCTCTGCTTTCTGACACACGCAGTACAGAACCATTAGATAACTTCATAGCATGATAAACTGTAACTTCAAGTAAAGTTGAAGAATATCTTGTATCTTCACCCCGGCCCGTTTCATATGCTTGAATGATTTCAGGTCTGTCTATATGATTTTCGTTATAAGAAAGCGTAGAACCTGTATCAAAAAGCACATCGCCTTTATCAGATATCAATGTAAATCTATAATTCCCAATATCAACAGCATCTGAATTGAGAGCTTCTAAATATTGCAAACCACAAATCTCAACACCCTGAGACGCAATAACAAGCTCATCTTCAAGACGCTCAGAAAACCAAGAAGAGTAATTGGCAAATAAATTGCCAGTAACAACAACTAATCCAACTATTAACGCAAGAGAAGTTATTGCCATGATTGCAAGCATTATCTTACGAGTCATGAAAATTCTACCTCTTCTTTTGACAAAGAAAGACCATACCCCACATTGCGAACAGTTTTGATTATGTTTCCATTTTCTCCAAGTTTTTGTCTAAGAGTTCTTATATGCATATCAACAGTTCTAGACTCTCCATAATACTCCAAACCCCAAATTTCATTAAAAAGTCTATCTCTCGAAAAAACAATACTTGGATTTTCCATAAAGAACCTAAGAAGTTCAAATTCTTTGAAAGTTAGGATTACTTCCTTACCCCCTGCTGTAACATTATGAGTGCCAGTATTAAGCTCTATTTCGCCTGCTTTTAGAATTTTATGTTCATCACAAGATGCTTCACAACGTCTAAGCACAGCTTTTATACACGACACAAGTTCCATAACACTAAACGGTTTTGCAATATAGTAATCAGCCCCTAAATCAAGACCCTTAATTTTATCATACTCAGAGCCTTTTGCAGTAGCCATAACAACAGGAAGTTTTGAAAACTTTGCTGAGCTTCTAATGCGTTTTAATAGCTCAAGACCGTCAAGACCTGGCAACATTACGTCTAACACTACCAATCTAGGACATTGTTTATCGCCAACCTCAACTTCATTTAATGCATTGTAGAATGCAAGTCCATCACTAAAACCTCTAGATTCAAAACCCGTAGCATTAAGAGCATAAAGTTCAATATCAAGAATACTTTGGTCATCCTCTACGCACCAAATCATGTTTTTCCTCCTCATGCTCCCCGGTTACTGAAAACACAACCCATTGTGCAATATTCACAGCATGGTCGCCTATGCGCTCAAAGTACTTTGCAATCATCAATAGATCAAGTACATGCTCACCTTCATTGGGATTTTGGGCAATTTTATTAATCAAATTGCTCTTAACATCTAAAAACAGAGCATCCACAATATCATCATCACTTACAACCTTTCGCGCCAAATCAAGATCTTTTTTGACAAACGCGTCTACACTCTCAACGACCATCTTCCTAGCAGAATTTCCCATACTCCTTAGCGTAGCACCACCTAAGAGAACATCTTTTTTAAGAAAACCAATAATCTCTGCTATATCTTGCGCCTGGTCACCAATACGCTCCATGTCTGTTATCATTTTCAAGGCCGATGATATTGTCCTAAGATCCTTTGCAACTGGTTGCTGATGCAATAAGAGCTTAAGACACATCGTCTCAATAGATCTCTCCATTCTGTCAATCTCACTGTCTAGTGGTTCAACTTTACTTACAAGATGTCTACTGCCATCTTCAAGCGCAAGAGTTACAACGTCAATAACTTCTTCACATAGAGAACCCATTTCAATAAGAGCTTTATTTAGAACTGCAAGTTGTTCATCAAATCTATTTCGCATATTATCTCCTCAACCAAATCTTCCCGTTATGTAGTCTTCTGTTCTTTTGTCGTTAGGATTAGCAAAAAGTCTCTCAGTATCACCAAATTCAACAAGCTCTCCCAATAAGAAAAATGCAGTATTATCTGATATCCTCACAGCTTGTTGCATATTATGAGTAACAATGACTATTGTATATTTTTCTTTAAGTTCTAAAGAAAGTTCTTCAATTCTTGATGTAGATATTGGATCCAATGCACTTGTAGGTTCATCCATAAGAAGTACTTTTGGTTTTACAGCAAGAGCTCTTGCTATACAAAGACGCTGTTGCTGACCACCAGAAAGCCCTAAAGCACTCTTTTTGAGTCTATCTTTCACTTCATCCCATATTGCAGACGCTTTCAACGACTCTTCTACTATTTCATCAAGACGCGCTTTTGCATTAATACCATGGGTTCTTGGACCATAAGCCACATTATCATAAATACTCATAGGAAAAGGATTTGGTTTTTGGAATACCATACCCACCATACGCCTGAGTTCATTAACATTAGTCTGTGGAGCATAAATATCATTGCCTTCAAACTCTACATTGCCAGTAATACGTACAGTGCTAATTAAGTCGTTCATGCGGTTTAATGTTTTAAGAAATGTAGATTTCCCACAACCACTTGGACCAATTAAAGCTGTTATACTTTGTTTTGAAATGCCAATACTAATATTGTGTAAGGCTTGTTGTGGTCCATACCAAAGACATAAATTCGTTGTTTCTATTATATTGTTTTCATCTCTCATTTTCGTATTTCCTTATCTTGTGTCTTAAGCTTTTGTCCCAAAAGATTTGCTGAAAGATTAACAATGAATGCTAAGACTAACAAAATAGCTGCAATTGCATATGCAACTTCAAATTCTCCTTGATCTTTTGCATAAAAATAAAGCGCAACAGTTAGCGTAGATCCTGCAGTATTCAATGCTTTGAAGTAACCGTTTAATGAATGTGCAAAACCTGCTGTAAAAAGAAGCGCAGCAGACTCACCCAATACTCTGCCACAAGATAGAATGCAACTTGTAACTATTCCGTCTATGCAAGAAGGAAGAACAACTGTTCTAATTGTGCGCCATTTACCAGCTCCAAGTCCAAATGCTCCTTCTCTATAATTTTGAGGGACAGTCTTTAGACTTTCTTGCGTTGTTCTCATAACTGTAGGAAGATTCATTATTACAAGAGTAAGAGAGCCAGCTAGAATTGATGTCCTAAGTCCTAGAAATTGGCAAAAAAACAGCATACCAACAAGACCATAGACTATTGATGGTACTCCTGAAAGAGTTTCTGCTGCATATTCTATAACCTTAACAAGTCTTTCATTTGTTGCGTATTCTGTTAAATACACAGCAGCTCCAATGCCCAAAGGAAGCACAATTACAAGAGTTGTAATTATCATATAAACAGTATTTAGAATATCTGGAAGAATCCCAATATTGCCTGAAAGATAACTAGGTTTTGTAGATATTAAATTCCAACTTATATTTGGAAATCCTATTGCAAAAACGTAAAGTACAAAAGATACAACTAGCACTGTCACAAGCACTACAGCTGTATACATAAGGGTTTTCATCATTATTTTATATAAATTTCTACGCATATTTTTATGTTTCATGTTTTTCTATTGTTCCTCTTTAATATTGCATTAAGAGTTGCATTTACCATGAGAATAAAGAGATAGAGAACTAAAGCTATTGAAAATAAGGCTTGTCTTTGCAGACCCCCTGAATAAGCCATTTCACTTGCAACTGCTGTTGTAAGAAATCTAACACTTTGAAACAATCCGCCTTTTGAAAGAATTGGTAAGTTTGCAACATTACCAGAGACCATCATAACAGCCATTGCCTCTCCTATTGCTCTTCCAACACCCAATACTATAGATGCTACTATACCACTTTTTGCTGCTGGCACTGCCACTTTGAAAACAGTTTCTACTTCATTTGCTCCCAAAGCTAATGATGCATCTTCATATTCTTTTGAAACAGCATCTAATGCATTAACTGATACTTTTACAATTGAAGGCAGTACCATTACAGACAAAACAATTATTGCTGCAAGTAAACTTGCGCCATCTGGAATATTAAAGAATCTCTGTATCCACGGAACTATAACGAGCATGCCAACAAGACCATAGACAACAGACGGGATTCCAGCAAGAAGCTCAACTGCACACATTAGAACTCGTTTTACATTTTTTGGTGCAAATTTTGACAAATATACAGCTGTAAAAAAACCAATAGGAACACCCAAAAGCATAGCGCCTGCTGTTCCATATATACTTGTGAGAATAAATGCAAGTATTCCATATGATGGCTCAGATGCTGTAGATGCCCATGCTTTCCCAAAAAGAAAATCAAAAATTCCAATTTGGAATATTGCAGGAGTTCCACTTATAACAAGATATACAGTTATTAGAACAACAGCTCCAACAGTCAAAAGGCCACATGCAAGGAAAATTCCATGCATGATAGCCTCTATTTTCTTTTTCCTGTTATTTTTTCTTTTATTGTCCACAAGATAAGCCATTAGTTTGCTGCCACAGCACCAGCTAAACTTATTATGCTGGAAGCTTCTTTTGAAGTAATATAATCAAAGAACATTTGAGCAGCATTTGAAAGCTGTACTCCTTTTATTGTTACAAGTACAAAAGGTCGTTGAATTGAGTATGTACCATCTTTCACAGTCTCTTCACTTGGAACAACTCCATTTACAGCAATTACTTTAACTGTGTTTTTAACAGCAGCCAGTGATGCATACCCTATTGCATATTGGTTTTGAGAGACTGTAGCTATGACATCACCTGTTGAGGTAAGTTCTTGGCGGTAGTGGCAAGAATCTACAGTTTTCGTTATTGTTTC
>CAVDLI010000056.1:0-10094 GCA_963609725.1 bacterium
TACATGCATCTTTATATTGCATAACCTTTGCAAACATATAATCATTCTCTAATGCCACTAATTTTTCTTTTGCCATAAATGATACCTCAAGTAGTAAGTTTTAGAGTTCTGAGGTCCTCAAGAACCTCTTCTATGAACTCTTTAGAGGTTTTTGTGGCTTTTCAAAACCTCATTCAACCTCTTTACTTACTAGATAAAAATTTGAGGTATTTTCATTCACAGTTTTTAGATGATTTACGAGCTAAATACTTGCAAGTAAAAGAAAAAGAAATTTTTGATGGCTTTTAGAGGTTTTTGCAAAATGAGCTTTGTGAAGATTGGTTTTGGAATTTAGTAGCTATCAAAAAATGTGATTTTGAATATTCATGCAAAAACTTTGTTAAAAGATACAGTTAAATGTTGCTTTTAGCAGGCTCTTCGTTGTATCCTAAAAAACGGTCAAAAAAGGATGTGCACCATATGAAACAAAGATACAACAGATTGTCTGCAATTAAAGACATAATTAAGAAAAATAGAGTAGATAACCAAGACACGCTCTTATCACTTTTGAAGAATGAGGGTTTTGATGTTACACAAGCAACTCTTTCCAGAGACTTAAAAACTCTTAAAGTTGGAAAGATTTCTGATGGTTGGAGTGGTTATTATTATTCTTTACCAGAAAACGACTTAGTTGCAGAATCAGAGAAAAGTTATATCCAAGATGTCCGCCGTGGAGTTGTTTCTATTGAGTTCAGTGGTAATGTAGGAGTTATTAAAACAAGAACAGGGCATGCTACAGGAGTTGCATTTGCACTAGAAACACTCTGCTTGCCTGAGATTTTGGGAACTCTTGCAGGAGATGATACAATTTTAGTTCTTCTTCGTGAGGGGTATACTAGAGAGGACCTCTTAGAAAGTTTTAAGACTAGAATTCCAGAAACTAATGATTAAAGAAGTTTTTGCAAAATGAGCTTTGTAGAAACCAGTTTTGGAGTTCTTAAGCAAAGCCAAGAACTTTGAAGGCAGTTTTGCAAAAACCTCTAAGCATAGTTCTTTATAATAACCGTTATAATAACCGTTACAATAAATTCATAATAAGTTTATAATAAAAGTCCAAAGGAGACATGAATATGGAATGCTCTTCTAAATGTTCCGTTAATTATGTTGATATGGATAAGACTAAGAGTTTTAGAAAACTTTTGGCCTGTGCACCCTTTGACGTTAAAACTGGTTTAACTCCAAAAAGAATTAAAGAAAGTACTATCCCAGAAGCCGGCTCTTTTTCTTTCAACTACGCTTCACTTCCGGTAGATGACACAATAATCAATGTTTTGCAAGAACTTGCCAACGAACAGCAACTTATTGAAAAATATAAGGAACTTTTGTCTGGCAAAGTTATGAACGTGGGAGAAAACAGGCTTGTTTTACACCATTTGACACGAGGCCGAGCACTAGAAAACATAAGCATTAATGTAGATGGTGTTGAAAAAGGTGCTTTCTACGAAGAAGAACTTTCTAAAATTAAAGAGTTCTCTGACAAAGTACGAAGTGGTGCAATAAAAGGTTCTACCGGCAAAGAAATTACAAATGTAGTTCAAATTGGCATTGGTGGTTCTGATTTAGGGCCAAGAGCTTTGTGTTATGCTTTAAGCTTAATAGACAAATCTTATGGGTGTTCTAAAAAACTCAATGCAAGGTTTCTTTCCAATGTAGATCCTGATGATGCTGCAAATGTCCTTTGTGATTTGGACTTGGAATCTACTTTATTTATACTGGTTTCAAAAAGTGGAACAACCCAAGAGACGCTTGCAAACCGTGATTTAGTGTTCAAAGTTATGAATGACAGTAAAATCCCTGGTCTTGTTCCCTCAAAACATATTGTTGCTGTTACAAGTAACACTAGTCCATTGGCAAAAGATTCAAATATTCTAGCTGCTTTTTATATGGACGATTACATTGGAGGCAGGTATTCATCAACAAGTGCTGTTGGTGGTGTAGTGCTGTCATTAGTCTATGGTTTTAACATCTTTAGAGAAATCTTAGATGGAGCTCATGAAGAAGACAAAGTAGCATTAGAGCCAAATATTCGTAAAAATGGCATTTTAATGGATGCAATGATTGGAATTTACTTACGCAATGTACTTGGTGCGCCTTATAGTGCCGTTTTGCCTTACAGCCAAGAATTGCATAGAATTCCAGCTCATTTACAGCAGCTAGACATGGAGTCTAACGGCAAACATGTAAATAGAGAAGGAAAAAGGCTGGATTATAAAACAGGGCCTGTAATTTTTGGAGAGCCAGGTACAAATGGGCAACATTCATTTTATCAGCTCTTACACCAAGGAACAGACATTGTCCCAATGCAGTTTATAGGATTTAGAGAAGCACAAGGTTCTCTTGATTGTGAAAGTGGTGGTTCTACAAGTCATGAAAAACTTAACGCAAATCTTGTCGCTCAAATTGTTGCATTCTCTTGTGGCAAAGAGAATGAAGATAATCCCAACAAGTCTTTTGATGGAAACCGTCCTTCAAGTTTGCTTGTCGCCTCTAAACTCACGCCATTTGCATTGGGAGCTCTTCTTTCACATTTTGAAAACAAAGTTATGTTCCAAGGTTTTGTATGGAATATAAATAGTTTTGACCAAGAGGGCGTGCAACTTGGAAAGATTTTGGCTAAGAAAGTTCTCTCTGGGTGCGAGGGTGATGGAAATTTGGAAGCATATGCTCACTTGCTTTCAAAATAATCCCAAAACAATTTCAAAATAACTGGCTTTTTGCTACGTCAAGAAAGCTGAACAAAAACTGGGCCAAAAATTACAAAATGAATAAATTAAAAGATGGGAGGTTTTAAAATGACACTCTTTATTATCATTGCTATTGTGGTTGTCCTCGCACTTCTTATTATGTCTGCATACAACAAATGTGTAAGACTTAAAAATCAAAGTGAAGAAGCATACGCTCAAATTGATGCGCACCTTAAGCAACGCTACGACCTTGTTCCAAATCTTGTTGAAACTGTAAAAGGGTACGCCGGGCATGAGCAAAAAACCTTGACAGCTGTAATTGAAGCAAGAAATAAGGCCATGAGCGCAGGCAGTATTGAGGAAAAGGACAAGGCCGATAACGCCTTTGCAGGCACTCTTAAGAGTCTTTTTGCTTTATCTGAAGCATATCCAGAGCTCAAAGCAAATACTAATTTTACTAACTTACAGGAGCAACTTTCTTCTTTAGAAAAAGATATCTTACAAGCTAGAAAGTACTACAATGCTGTAGTTAAGACTTTCAATACTACAATAGAAACTTTCCCAACTTCTTTGATTGTTGGAATGTTTGGTTCAAAATTCAAAAAGATGTCTTATCTTGAAGTATCTAGTGAAGAGAAACAAAACGTAAAAGTTCAGTTCTAAAGTATAACTCTAATGAAAAAAGTTTTTCTTTTACTTGTTGTTGCATTTATCTCTTTAATGTCCTCTACGGCCGTTTTTGCCTCAGATTATTATATAGAAAGCTATGATTTGGCCATTGAAGTAGGCAATAATGCAGTACATAAAGTACAAGAAAAACTTGATTTTATTTTCCAAAGTCCACGCCATGGGTTTTATAGGGAAATTCCTTACGATTACACTTCTTACAAAGGCATAGAAGCACGAATTACAAATTTACAGTGTTCAGAACCATTTGAAACAGAGTGGGAAGGCGGGTATTTGGTTATGCAAATTGGCTCTGCAGACACTACTGTTTATGGGCGCAAATCATATACAATTTCTTACGATTATGACCTTTATGCTGATACTAACGACCTTTATGATGAGTTTTATTTCAATCTTTTGGGTAGTTATTGGGAATGTCCCGTTCAAGAAGTATCATTTTCTGTATTGATACCGTACGTAGAGGGTTACAATCTTTCAGAGATACTACAAGATAATGTCTGGCTTACACGAGGAAAATACGGCTCAACTTCTACTTCTAATATAGAATACACTGTTGATATTTTATCTGATGGCTCTGCAGTAATTTGTGGACGTGCTTCTAATTTTAAGCCTTATGAGTCTCTTACTTTGCGTGTTCAACTTCCCAATAACTGGTATAAAAATGCACGCACGCCTTGGGATTACAGAAATATTTTTGCAATTATAAATCCAATTATTTCTGTTCTATTACTTGCTCTTGTCGCTTGGGTTTGGATGCGCTATGGACGTGATCCAGTTCCAATTGTTTTAGCTAGGTTTGAAGCACCTGATGATCTTTCACCTCTTTTGGTAGGGTATTTGAGTGATAAAGTTGCAAACGATAAAGATATAATTTCTATGCTTTTTTATTGGGCTGACAAAGGTCTTCTTTCAATAACAGAAGAAAAAAAAGATAAATTCAGTTTTAAGAAGCTCAAAGAAATTGAACAATATGCAATTGAAAACTCAACTAATATTCCATATTTTGAGGTTCAATTATTCAACGGATTTTTCAAAAATTGTGCTGTTGGAGAGTCTGTCAATTTCAAAGATCTTGAGAAAAGTAACTTCTTTGAATGTATGGCAAATGTTAAAGCACGTGTTCCAAGTTTTTTTAAGAAAGAAAGAAGTTTGACTTCTCCCAAAAGTGAAATTTTAGCTGCAGTGTTTGCATTCGTAGCGGTCGTTCCTCTTTTGTTATTCTTCTTTAGATTGTCGTTGTGTGAATTTCCAAACGATATTTCTTATATTGTTTTAGTTCTTGCAGTTATTCTTCCTTCTCTTAATGCTGGAATTTTTCATTTGCTTTTTAGAAAGTGGTACATTAGAACTTCAAATGTTATTCCTGTAATTTTTAGCATTGGGATATCGGTCTTGGGGTTGATGGTTTTAAGTGCCGTTGGGACTTCTGTTGTGGGTGATGCGGGCATGGTTCAGGCAAGTGTTGCCGTTGTGAGTTCTGCGCTGATTTCGTTTTTTGCTTCAATTATGCCAAGACGTAGTCCGTACGGAAATAAGATGTTGGAAGAAGTGCTTGGGTATAGAGAGTTTATTGAAAAAGTTGAGCTTTCTGTGCTTCGTATGCTCATAGATGACGACCCCATGCTGTATTACCATGTTTTAAGTTATGCTATTGTGCTTGGGCTTGAAAATTCGTGGGCTGACAAGTTCAAAGAAATAACAATACCTCCTGCTTCGTGGTATTGTGGGCCAAGTGCTTTTGATGCTTATTATATTTCAAGAATGGCTTCAAGAATGGCGCATGTTATGCCGGCTTCTATTGTTCCAAAGACTTCTAGTTCTCCAAATCCGGGGTTGCATGTTGGCGGTAGCAGTTTTGGTGGCAGTGGTTTCTCGGGCGGTGGTTTTGGCGGTGGTGGTGGCCGTGCTTGGTAATCTTGACGATAAAATTTTCTCTCTTGCGTGGCCTTTTCCTCTTCTTTTTGTAATTGCACTAGTCTCTCTTTGGGTTTTAGTTGAATTTTTAAGGGGCAGTTTTGATTTAGGTGGCTCTATTGCAACTTTTGTTATGGGTGTGATTGTACTGTGGACCACAAAACTTGAGGGCTTTTTCTTGCTTTTTCTATGTGTTGTGTTTTCTACTGTTGCTAAAAAGTTTTGTGCTAGTAGTGCCGGGGGTGCTAGTGATTTAGGTGGTTCTAGTAATACAGGTGGCTCTGGGGGCAGTAGTGCTGATTGTGCTAGTAATTTTGGTGATTTTGGGCGCAGTAGTGCTAAACTTGGCATGTCACAGGTTCTTGCAAGAGCTTTAATGATAATGCTTTCTGCTCTTATGTGGTATGTTTTGGGGACATTGCCTTCTCTTGTTATGTTTGGTGCATCAATAGCAGAATTTTTTGCTGACTCTTTAGCAAGTAGTATTGGCTCATTGAGTAAAAGCTCTCCTTTTTCAATTAGAAATTTTGCTCCTGTTCAAAAAGGCTTTTCTGGCGGAGTTACACTTTTGGGTATTCTTGCTTCGTTTGTAGCCTCTATTGTGGTGGGATTTTCGTGGGTGTTATTGTTCTATAACAATATTGGGTTGCAAGAAATTTCAAAATATATTGCGCTTTGCTCTGTGATTGCTCTTACTGGTTTTATGGGCTCAATTATTGATTCTTATCTTGGCGCTTGCGTTCAGGCTCATTATATAAATCCAAAGACAGGGCAGTTGACAGAAAAAGATAGAGAAGACGGCCTTGATAATGAACTTTCATATGGGCTTAGATGGGTAGACAATGATATGGTAAATCTACTTTCTAATATATTCAGTGCTGTTTTTTCTTTTGGGATGGCGTTTTTCTTGGTTTAGTGGTCAGCTGTGGTTGGCTTAGTGGTTTAGCCGCGGTTAGCTTAGTAGTTAGCAGTGATTGGTTTAATGGCTAGCTACAGTTGGCGCAGTTGTTAGCTGTGGTTTGCTTAGCAGTCAGCTACAAGCAATTTAATGGTTTTTCACTCTTTAATTTGCTTCATTTTTGTTTCATTTTTACTTTACTTTTACTTTACTTGATTTATCAATAATTCTTTTGTATCTTTTCCATTGGTCGGCGGTATGCCGGTTACATTTTTTTGTTAAACAAACAATATGTTGTATAAAGAGGATAAATTTATGGCAAAACAGCTTCAATTTAGTGAGGATGCTAGAAAATCTTTAGTTTCTGGTGTTGAGCAAATTGCCAAGGCAGTTATGACTACCTTGGGACCAAAAGGAAGGACAGTTCTTCTTGATAAGAAATATGGTGCTCCAATGATTACAAAAGACGGTGTTACGGTTGCTCGTGAAGTAGAGCTTGAAGACCCGTTTGAGAATATGGGCGCACAGCTTGTTAAAGAAGTTGCTTCAAAGACAAATGATGTTGCAGGAGACGGAACAACAACCGCAACTGTTCTTGCTTGGGCCATTACAAAAGAGGGAATGAAGAGTGTTTCTGCTGGTGTTAACCCAATGGGTATTAGACGTGGTATTGATAAAGCTGTAGCAGATGCTATTGCTGAAATCAAATCCAATGCCAAAGCTGTAAGTGAGAAAGAAGAAATTGCACAAGTTGCAGCTATTTCTTCAAATAACGACAAAGCTATTGGTGATGAAATTGCTAATGCAATGGAAAAAGTTGGAATGGATGGTGTTATCACTGTTGAAGAGTCCAAGAATATTGAGACTACTACTGACTTCGTTGAAGGAATGCAGTTCGACCGCGGTTATATTTCTGCTTATTTTGCAAATAACCGTGAGAATATGACAGCCCTTTTGGATGATCCTTACATTCTCATTTATGACAAGAAGATTTCTTCAATGAAAGAACTTCTTCCTGTTCTTGAGAAAGTTGTTCAAACAAGCAAACCATTGCTTATCATTGCAGAGGATGTAGACGGTGAAGCTCTCACAACATTGGTTGTTAACTCTCTCAGAGGTACTTTGAATGTTTGTGCAATCAAGGCTCCTGGTTTTGGTGATAGAAGAAAAGCAATGCTTGAAGATATTGCAATTCTTACTGGTGGTCAGGTTATAAGCGAAGAGCTTGGAATGAAGCTTGAGAATGCAGAGCTTACACAGCTTGGTAGAGCAAAGAGTGTCAAAGTTGAGAAAGAAAACACAACTATCATCAACGGTCTTGGCAAAGCTGATGACATTAAGGACAGAATTGGTCAAATCAAGAAACAAATTGCTGACACAACAAGCGACTATGACCGTGAAAAACTTCAAGAACGTCTTGCAAAACTTGCTGGCGGTGTTGCTGTCATTAACGTTGGTGCTCCTACAGAAGTTGAACTTAAAGAGAGAAAGCACAGAGTAGAAGACGCTGTTAATGCAACTCGTGCAGCTATTGAAGAAGGTGTTATTCCTGGTGGTGGAGTTGCTTTGGCACAAGCTGCAAAGAAGATGGAGTCTTACGATATTTCAACACTTACAGACGAAGAGCAAATTGGTTACAAGATTGTTCGCAGAGCTCTTGAAGAGCCAATGCGCCAGATTGCAGAAAACGCTGGTGAAGACGGAGCTATTATTGCTGACAAGTGCAAGAATAGTGAAAAAGGCGTTGGTTATGATGCAAATGGCAACAAGTGGGTTAATATGGTTGCTGCTGGAATTATTGACCCTGTTAAGGTCACAAGAAGTGCTCTTCAGAATGCAGCAAGTATTGCAGCTCTCATTCTTACAAGTGAATGTGCAATTACAGACATCCCAGCTCCAGAGCCAGCCCCGGCTGCAAACCCAGGCATGGGTGGCATGATGTAAGATAACGCACGAAAGTTTAAGCTATAACAAATTTAATACGGCTGTGGCAAAAGTCTTTTCTTGGCTTGCCACAGTCTTTTTTTGTGCCTTTTGCTCGGGCTTTTGGGGTGCTTGTCTCAGCTCTCCCTCGTATCTTGGGGCTTACTTGCTCATTGTCTTTTGGCTTTCTTGTTTGCCACACCTCATGTTTTGGCAGTTTTACTTGCCCCATCCTCAAACTTTGGCTGTCTTACTTGCTGAAAAACAAACAAAATCGATTAGTTTTTTCAAATTTGGATTAGAAAATAAACAAAATTTCAAATTTCTGCTCATTTTTGTTTATTTTTTTCAAGATTTTCTCCTCTGGCGCCCCAAAACGCTAAAAACCTCCACCAAAGAGAACCTCTAGCACTAAGAGAGGTCACGCTTGAGACTCAAATACATTGGGCGTGTAATTTTTGAATGCTTTTTTATAGAAGAAGACCGATACTATTGTTCCAAGGGCCCAGCCTACCGGCCAGCTAAGCCACACTCCAGTAACTTGAAGTGCCGTTGAAGATAAAATTATTGCTCCTGTTACTCTTATGATTAAATCCATGAAAGTTGAAGCCATAAACTGCTTCATATAACCGGCACCTTTTAGAACACCATCACTAATAATTTTAACTGAAACAACAAAATAGAAAGGTGAAACAATGTGTAAGAACTGTATCCCCGTTTTAAGAGCTATTTCTGACGGATTATCCATAAAGAGGTTTAGCAAGAAACTTGGTAAAAAGAAATAAGCCAAAGCTATTGGAATGTCTATTATCCAAACAATTTTAAGACCAGCTTTTGTGCCTTCCTCAACTCTTTCTAGTTTTTTTGCACCAAGATTTTGGGCTGTGTAATTTGAAATCCCGTTTCCAATAGTGGAAATGGACGTAATGACAAGATTGTTTAGTTTCACAGCTGCAGCGTAACCGGCAATAACACCAGAACCAAAACTATTGATGATACTTTGAATTATTATATTACCAACTGACACAAAACTCTGCTGCAATGTACTTGGAATAGCAACATCAATGAAAGAGTTAAACATTAATTTTGAGAATAAGGCCGGTTTTTCATCTACTTTTATATCTCCAAGTCTCTTGAATACAACAACTGTTGCAAGAATTCCACTTATTCCTTGGCAAAGGAAAGTTGCCCAAGCAACACCGTCTACGCCCATGCCCAAAGCTGTAACAAAGAGGATATCAACAGCAATATTAGAAGTAGAGGAGATTGCAAGAAAAATAAACGGTGTCTTTGAGTCTCCTAAAGCTGAAAAAATACCTGTTGCTACGTTGTATAGAAACAAAAAGGGAAGGCCAAGGACATAGATTTTGAGATAGATAGAGGAATCGGTATAAATGTTGGCGGGTGTCCTTATCAAAGAAAGAAGGCCATCCATGCATAAAAGTCCAATTGCCATGAGAATAAAGCATATTGCCAAAGTGCAAATTATGGACGTGTTGACAGCTTCTTTCATGCCTTTGTAGTTTTTGGCTCCAAATACGCGCGCGGCTAATAGTGAACAGCCCATGTTGCAACCAAATGCAAAAGCAATAAAAATTAGTGTTATTTCGTACCCGTTGCCAACCGCTGCAAGAGCTTCTTCGCTTATGAATTTACCAGCAACAAAACTATCGCCAATATTGTATAACTGCTGGAATACGATTGAGCCAAAAAGAGGAAGACAAAATTCCCAGAGAACTTTGCTCGGCTCGCCAATTGTTAAATCCCTATTCAATGTTTTTGAGACGTTTTTCATTTTCGTGACTTCTTTATTGAGGTTTTTGCAAAAACCTACTTAATTTTGCTTTCTTGTTTTACTTGCCCATTACCCGCAATTACTCGCAATTACCTGCCCATTACTGCAAATTACTTGCAAATTATTTGTCCATTACTGCAAATTACCCGCAATT
>CAVDLI010000057.1:0-10089 GCA_963609725.1 bacterium
CTTTTAGCCGAAAAGGCAAAGCCAAGATTCATGAAGACAGTTTTGCAAAAACCTCTTGTAAAATGAAATTGTAAATGGCCGGTCTTTGACCGGCTATTTTATTGTACTGTTTATCTTTTTTTTGTTATATTAAACTTTAGAGGTTTTCACAAAAACCTCTTTGTACTTAATTTGTGCAGGGTAAAATTGTGGCTGATAAAAGAGATTATTATGAAGTTCTTGGAGTTTCCAAGACAGCAACTAAAGATGAAATAAAAAAAGCATATAGAAAACTTGCAATAGAGAACCATCCAGACAAAAATCCTGGAGATAAGGCAGCAGAAGAACGCTTTAAGGAAGCAACAGAAGCTTACGAGGTTCTTTCTGATGATGCTAAACGTCAGAATTATGATAATTATGGTTTTGCTGGTGTTGACAGCTCTCAAGGCTTTGGCAATGCTGCATATAGAGATTTTAGTGACCTGTTCTCAGGCGGTTTTGGTAGTATATTTGAGGATTTGTTTGGATTTGGGGGCTCTTCTTCACGTTCGCGTGCTCAAAGCAACCCAAGTGTTGGACAAAGCATAAGAGTTAATATTGAAGTTGATTTGCAAGATATAATGGGCGATTGCAAAAAAGAGCTCACTTATAACCATCAAGTGCCTTGTGAAGCTTGTCATGGTACAGGTTCTTCTAAAGGTACTGCTTCTTCTAAAACATGTCCAACTTGTGGCGGAATGGGACAAGTAAGGCAATCCGGTGGATTTTTCTCTGTCTCAAGAACATGTCCAACTTGTGGTGGCCGTGGTGTTGTAATTACAGACCCTTGTAGTGTATGTAAGGGAAGTGGAACTGTACGCAAGAGCCAAACTCTTAGAGTGAAAATTCCAGCTGGTATTGAAAATGGAGCAGATATCATTATTCCTCAAATGGGTAATGCTGGCCAGAACAACGCAACCGCTGGTGATTTGTATGTGAGAGTGAACATTAGACCTCATAAGTATTTTGTAAGACAAAATGAAGACTTGTTTGTGCAAATTCCAATTTCTATGACACAAGCGGCTTTGGGTCTTGATATAGAAGTTAAGAACTTAATGGGGCAAACTGTGAAAGTTAGCATTCCAGCAGGTGTGCAAAACGGAAAGATTACTAGAATAAAAGGGCAAGGGCTTCCTCGTTTTAGAAGTACCTCTATGGGAGATTTGTATATCAAATTCCAAATTGAGACTCCAAAACGTCTTAACTCAAAAGCAAAGCAGCTTATGAAGGAGCTGTCTGATGCAATGGGTGAAAATACAAGTCCAACACCTGTGCCATTTGAAAACAATTAACTTGCCAAAAGGTTTTGCAAAAACCTCTTAGCAGTCATGGTTTGAATAATAAGAATTAGAAGAAGTTAAGGGAAAAGGAGCATAAGGCGTATGGGCGCAAAGATTACGGGAATACATGCAATAGAAGAAGCGTTAAAGGGTGCTCCTAGAGGTTCTACTTTGTATCTTCTTAGAGGCGATAAGCGAAATTCTAAACTTGAACTTGATGCTAAAGCCAACGGCAAGACTGCTGTTAAAAAGGTATCGGACTTGGAAATGGATAGACTTGCTGGCAATAGTGATCACCGGGGTGCTGTGTTAGATTTGGGAGCAAAAGCATCTTCAAGCCAGGGTGGTAGGATAAAAGAGACAAGTGTTCGTGAGTTTTGCTGTAATCTCAAAGACGGAGAGAGTGCTCTTGTTCTTGCTTTAGATGAGATAACAGACCCCCATAATCTTGGTGCAATTCTAAGAAGTGCTGACCAGTTTTCTGCTTCATTGATTATTGTTCCTGAAAGAAGAAGTGCAAGTGCAAATGAGACTGTAATTAGAGTTTCTTCTGGAGCGGCTCAATACGTTACTATGGCTACTGTTACCAATCTTGCAAAAGAGCTTGATGTCTTAAAAGAATATGGCTTTTGGGTCTATGGTGCAGACATGAATGGTGATACTTCTTATTGTATGGATTTTTCAGACCGTACTGTTATTGTCATGGGTAGTGAAGGCTCCGGTATGCGTTCTCTTGTACGCTCAAAATGTGATCACATTGTATCAATTCCAATGTCTGGACATATTGATTCTCTAAATGTTTCTGTTGCTGCCGGTGTTCTTATGTACGAATATAGAAGAAATCATAGTAAAGAGGCTACTGTTGTGCTATCATAAGACCTTGTAATGGTTTTTGTTAAATAAGCTTGGGAATAATCTAGGGAAGGCTGTTTTACAAAACTTTTGGGAGGAAAAATGAAAAAGGTAGGAGTACTTACGCTATTTTTGGCAGTGTTTGCGGTTATGGCTTTTGCATCTACCGGGGGGGGGTATTCTAACGAGCAAAGAATAATTGCTGTTGACTCGCCTGTTTATAAAGCAATGGAAAATCTTTATATAATTGCGGGAAAAGCATTGCCGTCATCTTCAGGGCCGTGGAGTGAGAACGAAATGGCTTTAATGCTTTCTCGTATTGATAGAGATTTATTAAATGATACAGGAAAAAAATACTACGATTACATAAGTTCAATGGTAGTATCCAATCCAAAACTTCAATATAAAGACAATCTTGGAATATCTTTTGGTGCAAATTTTAATCTTGAAGGTTATGTTCATACAAATAAAGAATTCCAAGACGAAGAAGATTGGTTTCATGGTTTTACTTCACGCAAACCTTTTTTCCAATTTACATATGAGACTTGGGCTACAGACCATTTTTATGGATATTTTGAACTAACTTTCCAGCATAATTATGGGTATAATGTGGGACTAGCCTCAGAAGAGCGAGAAAATCTTATTTATAAGAACACTTTCAACATTAATGTACCAATTCTAAATGCTGTTTTATTCTCAAAGCCAAAGAAGACAGCTGAAGATAAAGATGAGCATCTTTTTGCTGATCTTGATTGGACAGTTCCTTATAGAGCTTTCGTTTCTTTTGGCGGTGACAATTGGAACTTTATGGCAGGAAGAGACAAACTGTCGTGGGGTAGCGGTGAGACTGGTAATATGATGTTATCATCATCTTTCACAAAACAGACTTTTGTTCGTTTTAATACTTATTTTGAAAAATTCAAGTATTCTATTTTAGTTTCTATTTATCCAGCAACAGGCTCTAAAGAAAGTCAATATCAAAGCTTGGACGGGTACAAGGCTCTTGTAGTACATAGATTAGAGTTTAATCTTTTTAATAACAAAGTGGGGCTTGTTGTAAATGAAGCTTGCATGTATTGGTCCACAAAAGATCAATCATTCTCACTTGCTCAAATTAACCCATTTGGCTTTATGCACAATGAATATATTGCAGAAAACGGCAATTCTCTTTTAGTATTTGAGTTAAATTACACTCCAATTAAGGGTATAAATGTTTATGGACAGTTTGCTGTAGATGAATTTACAGGCCCGGGAGAAGGAAGGGAAAATCCTGCTGCATTTGGTTTTCTTGGTGGTGTAAAAGGTTCAACAATATTAAGGGATGGTATTCTTTACGGCAGTATAGAGTTTGCAAAAACAGACCCATTTCTTTTTATTAGGGGTCTTCATTATGAGGAAGATGCTGAAAAAAGAAAAGGTTATGGATATGATGCGCTTCTTAGAATTATTTCTTGTGATAGAATTATTCTCATTAACAAATTTGTTACATACACATATGGAAATGATGTCATAATTCTTGATGGTAAGATTAATTACGAAGTTCCAGAAACCTTCAAGGTTGGTTTTGAAGCTATGTACATGGTAAGCGGTTCAATGAATGTGAATAGCTATTGTGGCGAGTATAGAAAAACATATGATGATGCTCCAGATGTAAAAACACCAACAGAGTTTAATCCTTTTGACACTAATGATTATGACGCAGCAACTGACACAGTAAAAACAAAACATGCTGTTGAAAAATCAATTATTTTATCTCTAACAGGACAATACAACATTCTTAAGAATCTTAAAGTTTATGGTATTGTTGATTGCTTGATTGTTATAAATCAAAGAAATGTTGCTGATGCGAACGAAACAGACTTGCAAGCTACAATTGGTATTTCTTACTCTTTGTAATTGCTAGAATTGAAGAAATTTAAGAAACTTTCAGAGTTTTTGCAAAACTGCTTTTATAAGTTGTAAGTAGTAGCAAGATTTCTGAGAGTTTCTTTTTCTCTTGAAATGATTATATAATAACTTTATATGAAAAGAACAATTGCTACGATTATTGTACTTTTATGTACATTTACTATACTTTGCGCAGCCTCTAAGGCTGTGATTTTCCCTCTTGATTCTTCTATATACGATGATATGGATAATTTGTATTCGTTATGCTCTTTAGTCCGGCCTTCTACAAACCGGCCTTGGTCAAGTGCAGAAGCAAAACTTATTCTCTCAAGAGTAGATAAGAGTTCTCTCAGCGGATATACGCTTAATTTATATAACAAAATACTCTCTCAAATAGAAGAAAGTGGTGCTAGATGGAATTTTGGAAATTTTGGCTTTAATGTGGGTATGAATTTTGCACTTGAGGGATATGCTCATTCTAACTCTCTTGATTTTACAACAGAAACAGACTGGGAGCGTGGATATGACGAGCGTAAATCTTTAATGCGTCTTTATTTTGAATTTACCTGCAATGATTATTTTTACACAACAAGTGATATTCACTACAGATATAAACGTGCAGGTATGCTGGATGAATATACTCCCTATTCTAAAGACAATCCCAACGGTAAGCTATCTAAAGATGGTTATGTTGCTTCTTATGATATGACCAAGGATGAAATGTCGTATATAAGTAAATCATACTATTTCTCGCAACAAGCAATATCAAATTTCTTTACAGATACTTTGCACTTTTCTTTTATATGGCCAAGAAGAGCTGTTTTTTCTCTTGGCGGAGAAACATGGAACTTCTCTGTTAATAGGGATAAGCTAAGCCTTGGCAATGCTAATTTTAGCAATCTGCTTGTAGATGATCACACCTTTAGCGATTACGCAAAGCTGTCATTGTTTAGCAATAATTTCAAATATGACTTAGTCCTGATTTTTTTAAATACAATTGTAACCGATGAAGAAGAACAAAATACAGAGGGTCGTATTTACATGATTCACACTCTGCAATTCAGAATTTGTGACAGAGTTTCTTTTACAATAAGTGAAAATGTCATGTATAAGTACAAAGTTTTTGACCTTTCTTTCTTTAATCCTGCTTTCATATATCACAACTTAAACAACAGAGGAATGTTCAACGCATTAGCATATGCCGATCTTAACGTTCTTCTCTTTCCTGGTCTTGAATTGTACGGGCAGTATACTCTAGACCAAGCTCGTGCTCCAAATGAAGGAGATGAACAAAGTGATGCTTCTGGCTTTGTTGTTGGTCTTTCATATTCTAACGCCTTAAAAGATGGAACATTTAAGGTCTATTGCGAGTTTGCAAGAACAACGCCACTTCTTTACCGCCGTGATGGAGTTGATTTTATAAGAGCTACTAGGTATGCATCCATGACTCCTAATGTGCCTTATCTTATTCCTTTCTTTGATTACATTGGTTTCACTTATGGCGGAGACTGTCAGCTATTAGAACTTAGAGCAACGTATAACAGCATAAAAAATTGGGGTGTAAGTGTTTTTGGAAGAATTGCAGAAAAAGGACAAGTAAATATTTTCACAAGTCATAACAAGAATGGAAACAATGATGGTTATGCTAATCTTGATGGGAAAACTCCATCTGGTGACACAATAAAGCGTTTTGCTGTTGCTGGTCTTGAAGCTAATGCTAATTTAGACGGTCTTTTTAATTGGCCAAAAGTAGCATTTGAAGCAGAACTAGATTGGGTTGGAAGATACAATTACACAAAGAGCACAAAAGAGAAAACTGATATAGAAAGTGATGTTCAGTTTACATTAAGTGTAACTCTTGGGATGTAATTTGTTTTAACTGTGATAATGATTGAGAGTTTTGAGAACCTCTAAATATAAAAACGGGAAAAGGGAAATGAAAAAATTACTACTTATTTTGGTTGCACTCTTATGCGTTTTTAGCATATGGGGGGGGGTAAACTTTGTTCTTAATGTGAAACCTTATTTCACATTTGATAATGCACCTGCTGGTATTGGTGAAGACATTGGTACTCTTCAATGGAATAATACTACTGAGGATTCCAAGACTAGCGAAGGCCTTGTTAATGACAATTGGTGGGAGACAAAACAGGATTACTGGTTAAGAGCTTTTGAAAAGCCGGGTTTCTTGGATTTGGGAATGACTGTTGACACAGATAAAGTTGATATGGTCTTTATTCTAGACATTAGACAAGATACATTGCAACATTTTAAGGATAATGGGAAAATTTTAACAAACATTCCTTTTGTTGGAGCATTCATTGAACTTAACTTCCCTCGTGTTGGGTATGTAGATTACACTTCAACAGACCAAAGTATTTATCTTTCTGTTGGACGTAGACAAATTAAGTGGGGACCTTCCACTTATGATATGGCTCTTTCTGATTCTCAGCCATTCTTGGATAATTTTTATGCTTCTTACAACACTCCTTTTGCAAAAGATTGGAAGTTTGAATATTCGTTTATTGGAATTGCATATAAATATTTCCTGACTTATTCAGCAGATTTGCCAGGTGGTCCACAGTCAACATTTGCTCACAGGTTCTCTTTCTCAAATAACAATATAAGAATTGCAATAGCAGAATTGAACAATGTTTATGGTAAAGAACCAAGTCTTTTGGATTATACTCCATTTGGTCTTTGGCATGATAATTACCAAGATGAATTTTCTAACGTTATGCTAAACGTTGCAGTAGAGGGCTCTATTGGGCCTGTTAGAATTTTTGGAACATTCACAATGGACGATTTTGATTTACCACATGAACTTGGTTCTGACGGCTGGAGCAATAAACCACAAGCTATGGGATTTAATGCAGGCGTTGAATATCATATCTTGGATGGTCAAGAAGTTAAGTCTTCTAAATTTGAATATAGTGATTATGCTATTGTAGAAGAAACTCTTAAGAAAACAGGTCTTAACGTTGGTTATGAGTTCTACTATTGTTCCACGTTTATGTATAACAGAGACAAGGAAGCTGGAAAATTTACAAGTCCGTACCAGTTCATTAGCTTAGTTGGAAGTGGATATTGTTATGATTATAATGCTTTTTATCTTGGTTTTAAGTATGGTCCAGACACTTTAGTTCATAGACTTTATGTTGAATATGAAGCATCCCCTGTCAAAGCATGGGGTTATGCAGAACTTATTATGCGTGGTTCTTATACAATTGATAGCAAATATGGAGATAAGCAATATTATAAGGACAATGGACTTAATACAATGAAGTTGACAGACCCAGTTACTACAACACTTAAAATTGAACTTGGTGCATCATACAATGTTCAAAAAGGTCTTCAAGGATTAGCTAACTTGGGTTACACACGTGATATAGCTCACAAAACGCAAGCGTTTAGTGTCACAGTAGGTGCTTCTGTTGCAATAATGAATGTTGATTGGAAAAACCTCTTCTAGAGGTTTTTCCAAAGCTAACTAATGCTTACTTAACATTTAACAACCAGCCTGCGATATCAAGAACTTGAATTCCATCAATATCGTAAGCTGGGTGTTTTGTATTTGCAATTAGATACTTTGGATAAGCATCTTTTATGGCCTTAAGAGGGGCAAGTTCTCTAGAAAGTGTTTCTGGTTCTGAAATATTGTCAGAGACTTGGATATAGAGTTTCTTCCCGTTTTTCAAGGCTACAAAGTCAATTTCTTTTTCGTATAATTTTCCAATATAAATATCATAACCACGTCTTATAAGTTCCAAAGCAACAAGGTTCTCATAAGCTCTGCCATAATCTATGTTTCGTAAACCCAGCACAGAATAACGAAAGCCTAAATCACTTAAATAGTATTTATTTGAAGTTTCAAGATATTTTTTACCTTTTATATCGTATCTCTTTACTTTATAAAACAAGAACGCATTACAAAGATATTTTGCATAATTTCCTATTGTTACATGTGTTGTTGCAATTTTGTTATTAACTAAAATATTAGTTATTTTGCTAATGGTTGTGAGATTTGAGATATTGTCCATTAAAAATTCAGCCAGTGTTTCCAAAACAGAGATTTCTGTTATCTTGTACTTGTCAACCAAATCTCTTTTTACAATTGTGTTGTAGACATTTTTAATGTAGTTTTCTGCTTCTTGTGGCTGTGCATACAAGTATGAGCCAGCAAGTCCTCCACGGGTTAAATAATTATCTAATGCATTAAAAGAAGTTCCATCTATTTCAAAAAAAGTGCAGTATTCAGCAAAACTAAATGGTAGCACATGTATTTCTATGTATCTTCCTGTGAACAAAGTTGCTAAATCAGAGCTTAACAAGAAAGCATTAGAGCCTGTGACATATATGTCATATTTTTTACTATTATGAAAACTATTTATAGCAAGTTCAAAATTTTTACATAACTGGACTTCATCTATCAATAAAACGTTTTCTTTTTGTGGTATATATTTTTCTTCTACATATTGATAGAGTTTCTTGTAGTCTTTTATTTTATCAAAAGAAAGGTCAAAATAATCAATAAATATAATGTTAACAGCATTGCTACTAGATGTTAGAAAATTTATATATGATTTTAGTAATTCCGATTTCCCTGAGCGTCTTATTCCTGTAATAACTTTTATGTCTGGGGTTCCTCTTAATGAGATGATTTTGTCTAAGTAGTCTTTTCTGTTAATAAGTTTCATAAGTATTCACTTTCAAAACTTAAAAATTTTTCAAGTTTTGAAAGTCTCTCTGAAAAGTACTTTAACATACACTTTCAAAACTTACAAGTTTTTGAAGTTTTGAAAGTGTACTTTATAAGTTATTACTCGACTTCAACAATGCCATCTTCTTTGACAGTTATTGTCATGTCATCTTTTACATAACTAAGAAACTCTTTGCCAAGACAGTCAATGACAGGCATGTTGCTGTTTGTAAGCCATACATCTTGAAGAATTGCACCAGCTGCAGCAAGAGAGTCTATTGGTTCAGAAAAAAGCATACATGCAGGTTGACGACCCATTGAGCAGGCACAATAAAGAACAAGGCCCCCGGTTGTTGAGCCAATTGTTTGTGGAAGACAAAGCGCCTTACCAGCCATTTTTTTGCCATATAAATCAGGATTGTTTTGGTCTCCGCAAGTTGCTGTTTTATCTCCAAATTGAAGAGCTTTTTGAAAAGAAGCCAAAGTGTTAAGACCTTGATGAGATACTACAGCTTTTGCTGTTGTTGTTCCTTTTGCAACTATTCTTCCCTTAAATTGCTTCATGCGTTTTTTCCTCCCGTGATAATTTCTAATAACTCAGAATCTTTGTAGTACCTTGCAGACGTATACGTTCTAAGCTTGTTTGAGGATGTTATTGTTGGCACTTTTTGGCAAATTGGATTGTTCATGTACATAAGAGGACAAATGTATGAAAGAATTACACCTTCATCTACAAGAACTTGATATTCTTTCTCTTTCTTAAAAGCTTCAATGACATCTGGTGCACTTGTAAACACTGTTGGCACTGCAACTTTTTTACGGCCATTAGAAGCAAGAGCTTTTTTAATATCCAATGTCCATTTTTTAAGCTGTGCCATTGAAAGGTGAGGACAACCAATGAAGCAAATTTTTGGTTTTGCATTTTTGTTTTTCCAAATTACAGGATAGCTGTCATACACTCTTTGAAGCTCTTTATCATCAATAATGTATTCTTTTGCTCCTTCTGCAATCAAAGATTTTCCAAATTCTACAGCCTCTGGAGTAAGATTTTCTACATGATAAAGACCCACAGCACCATTTGAAGCAGTAGCTGCGCCAAAATCTTTTAAGTAAGACTTAGCATCATCATCTAACTTGCCACCAAAATATTTATCAAGTCCAATAATGTAAGGTACATCTTCTATAACTTTCATACCAATTGCAGATCCCAAAAGCTGTGCCTCTGGTCTTGAGCTTGTCTCAATTCTAATTACCCAAGTTGCTTTTCGTCCCTCGTCTTTGAGAAGTCCAAACGATGGCACAAAACCTGCAATAGAGCCCATAATATCAATTATGCCACTGTTTCTATTACAT
>CAVDLI010000058.1:0-8067 GCA_963609725.1 bacterium
TTCTACAGATGGAAGTACAACATACACACAAGCGCAAGTTAAAGCTCCAACTGAAACAGATGTTGGAATTTGTTATTACAACTCTACAACAGGGCAGCTTGTTTACAAAACAACTCACTTCTCAACATTCTTGGTAGGAGCCTCACAAAATGTGTATGATGAGTCTACTAATACAGCATATAAGCTGAGTTCTGATGGAAAAATAAAAGATAATAATGACAAAGAAATGCAGGCGTGTGGCTTGGGTTCTTCTCTTGTTCTTCTTGATTGTAGTCTTTCCAACAATGTTTCTGATGAGTTTACATCCAAGAACTGGGAAGTGGTTCATAACAACTGCAGTAAGATAACTGATTGCTATCATGAGAAGAATGTCACTGACTTCAGTGGTGGCTACGGCACGAAGATAGAGCCTTATCTTGTTGCAACAAAAGAGCAGTTCCAGAATATAACCAGTAAGTATGATAAGTATGCATACTACAAGTTGGCGGATGAATACAGTGAAACAAACCTTGAAGGCTGGGTTCCTGTAACATTACACGGTTCGTTTGATGGCAACGGGAAAGAACTTACTAATGTAACTGCATGCCTGTTTAGTCGTGTAGGTTATAAGCTGAAAGAAGAAGATATTATTCTAAAGAACTTTGACGCAACATTAAATATAAGTTCTGTCGGACTATATGGCTCCGGTTCTCTTGTTAAAGAGATAGACAATTCAGGAACAACAACATTTGACAGTATTAATGTTCATGGAAAAGTAGATGCCTATTGTAACATTGCATCATTCTATAATTATGGGACTGCCAACTATGGCGACGAAAAAGGATCCAATTATACTGCAGTTTTCAAGAACTGTAAGTCCGATGCGACATTGATTTGTTCAACAGGAGAAACTGGTGGTGGATTTGTTGGTCATGGATATGAAGGTGCAAATAATACCATGACATTAATAATTGGAAGTGACTGCGAGTACACCGGAAAATTTTATACCACAAAAGGGAATGGACACGCTTACATAGGTATGTGGAGCTCGTGGGGAGGAGATTCAATAAAAATTGGAGAGAATGAATATGTGAATTCCAATTGGGATGCAGATTGGAATAAGTACAATAGTGAAAATAACATAGCGATAACAGAAACAAAACCAAGTCTTTCAGAGACCGGATATACAGTGACTGTTGCTCAAGGGGTCTCTTATGTTGTTGTTTCAGTCAATGCCCAGCTGACGGCTTATGATGCAGATGGTAACGAAATTCCAAACCTGAGAGGTATTACTCTAACTCTTGGGAGCGAGAAAAAGGAAAGTGTTAACAATAGCACGGTTCTGTTGGAGAAGATAACTTCTGCAGTTATAAATAACAATGCAGATGCCTATGGGTATTCAATATCTAGCGAAGTAATGACTGTAAATGTTCCGGGAAACTCGAATTATCAAACTGGAACTGTACGACTGACAGTGGCTCAATACAGCTCAGATGGTACAATTGTCGCGGCCGGCACTTTGGACTTGTGCACAATAAACAAGGATTAAAAAAGTTGGACAGTTATCAAAAAATGTGTCTTCTGCCTCCCCATAGGCAGTGTACATAGATTTTTATTATTTCATATGCACCCTCTGGACTTACTGCAGGAGGGTGCTTTTGTTAAGTTCAAATGTTTTACAAAAACTACCAAAAAAGGCTCCAGCAAAAATGGGTTTTGCTGGATAGAACTAGATAGAATATGAATAGACAATTGAACTGTTTGGGCAAATGAATTATTCTCAATTTATGAAAATTGTTCTTGCAAGTTCAAATGAGCATAAGAAAAAAGAAATTCAAAATCTTATGAAAAATCACGAAATAATTCTTCCAAGTCAATTGGGCATTTCTTTTGAATGCGAAGAGGATGGAGAAACTTTTCTTGAGAATGCAATGATTAAAGCAAAATCTTTATTTGCTGTTTTAGAAGCCAACAATATACACGATTATGCTGTTTTAGCTGATGACTCGGGGTTGATTGTGGATGCTTTACCGGGACAATTGGGAGTTAGAACTGCAAGATTTGGAAGTATAGATGGTATACATCTTCTTAGCGCAAAAGAGAAAAATGAACTTCTTCTCTCTAAATTGAAAAATGTAGAAGACAGTAAACGAAGTGCACGTTTTGTTTGTGCAATGGTATTTCTTAAAGACAAATGGACTTCTTATTGCGTTCAAGAAAGCGCCAAAGGCAAAATTTTAGATAAGGAAATTGGCTCACACGGGTTTGGTTATGACCCAGTGTTCTTTTGCAGTGAGGCAAAAAGTCCAATGGCATTACTTTCTGAAGAAGAGAAAAACTTATACAGTCATAGAGGAAAAGCGACACGAAAAATTCTTAGATGCATTGAACAGTTTTAAGGGATAAGAGGTTTTGCAAAACCTCTTAAAATTACAAATAAAATTGGATGAGACGAGAAAATCGGTCTAAAAGAATGTGAAAAAGGAGATTGAAATGGCACAAAACATTCCATTGAGAAATCAAGTTAAAGAAGAAGACAAATGGGATCTTTCCAAACTTTATGCAACAAAACAGGATTGGGAAAACGACCTTAAATTCCTTCAAGAAAACATGGAAAAGGCATCCTCTTTTTGTGGGAAGTTGGGAGAAAGCCCAAAAATATTGTTAGAGGCTCTAAAGTGGGACACGGAGATGTCAATTATACTTGAGAAAGCATATGTGTATGCGTCTTTGCATTATTCGGGAGATGCAAGTGAGCCTGAAAACCAAAAGATGCTTGGCCTTATTTCCCAAGTTTATACATCTTATAGTGCAGCAACGAGCTTTATGACTCCTGAAATTCTTGCTATTGATGATCTTCCAAAATGGATTGAAGAAAAAGATTTTAGCGATTATAAGGTTTTGCTTTCAAAAATTATAAGACAAAAAAATCATACTCTGTCTCATAAAGAAGAAGAGCTTTTGGCTAAAGAAGGTGAATTGCAAGAGACTGCGCAAAAAGCTTTTGGGATGCTTACAAATGTAGATATGAATTTTGGAGATATAGATGGTGCGCCTTTGTCACAAAGCACGTGGTCACAGTTTATGAATCATCAGGATAGAGACATAAGAAGACGTGCTTATGAAAAATTCTATGGCACGTATGAGTCTCACGAGCAAACTATTGCTACTTTGTATGCTGGCTCTGTTAAGCAAGATATTTTTAATGCAAAAGTTCGTGGTTTTGAGACAGCTCTTGATAAAGCTCTTTACAGAGACGATGTTCCAAAGAGTGTATACACGGGTCTTATTGAGGCTGTTCACAAGGCCTTCCCTATTCTTCATAAATACTATGCTCTTAGAAAAAAGGTTCTTAAGGTAGATGAGCTTAGACATTATGATGTGTATGTTCCTCTTGTTGGCTCTATCAAGACTCACAAGACTTATGAAGAAGCTGCACAAATTGTAAAAGAAGCTCTTAAGCCTCTTGGTGCTGATTACACAAAAACTATTTATGATGGGCTTACAAAAGACCGTTGGGTTGACCGTTATGAGAACAAGGGCAAGCGTAGTGGTGCTTTCTCTAGTGGTGGCTTTATTGGGGATCCATACATTCTTATGAACTACAAGGAAGATGTTCTTGGCGATGTTTTCACTCTTGCTCATGAGGGCGGACACAGTATGCACAGTTATTATTCCAAGAGAAATAATCCGTTCCCTTGCTATGAATACACAATTTTTGAGGCCGAGGTCGCTTCTACTTTCAATGAGCAGTTAATTGCAAAATACTTTATGGATAATGCAGAAAGCGAAGAAATGAAAACATATATCATTGCAAAACAGGTCGATGATATTATTGCAACACTGTTCCGTCAGACTATGTTTGCAGAATATGAGCTTTTGTGCCACACTCAGCAAGAAAATGGTGAGCCTCTTACTGTTGATTCTTTGCGTAAGATTTATAGAGGGTTACTTGAATCTTATTTTGGGCCAGAAATGCATTTTGAAGAAAATTCTGATCTTGAGGGTCTTAGAATTCCACACTTCTATAATGCTTATTATGTGTACAAATACGCTACAGGTATTTCTGCTGCTATTGCTCTTTCTGAAAGAGTTCTTAATGGTGGTGAAAAAGAACTTAACGATTACCTTGGTTTCCTTAAATCTGGTGGCTCTAAGTTCCCAATTCAATCACTCAAGGCAGCTGGTGTTGATATGTCAACTCAAGAGCCTGTTGAAGCTGCTGTTAAGAAATTTTCAGCATTATTGGATGAGCTTGAAAAACGCATAGGTTAAAAATTTCATACTCCAAAGAGGTTTTTGCAAAAACTTCTAATATAAAGGTATAAATGTAAAGGCACTTCCTAAAATTAAAGGGAGTGCCTTTTTGTTTTTGTTTTGTTTTTTGTTTTGTTTTTTGTTTTGCGTTTTGCTTATACATAAGTTAAAATGAAATCTAGAATAAAAATAATCAAAAAAACTAGATTGAACTCCTGTGAATGGGGTTTGGTTTGGCCAAAAAAATTAAACTCGCCGACCTTTCAAAAGAAGAAAAGAATAAACTGCGTAAGACTGCAGTCTATTCTTTGTTAGTCACGTTCCTCGTTTGTGTAATTCTTGTGGGGTGTTTTGCATGCTCACAACAAACACCAAATGAACAACAAAATCCAGACAAAAAGGCTGAAAGCCAACGCCTCTATTGGACTGGAATTCTAAGTAGTGACACAGATTGGAATCCTCAAACAAATGAACAAAATGACGGCATTCTCTGTGGCTTTGATGAAGCTATGACAGCTCATACAAACTACGACGAGAGCACAGGCTGTCTTGTTATTGGGTTTGGCAATAAGCCTTACATTGAATACGGTAATATTACACTCTCTAGCTGTGAAGGCAATATTGAACTTTCTGATGGCTCAGTGTGGAGTGTCAAATTCTCTGAAAAGAACGGTATCAAGTATATGACTATCGTGGATTCAGAGGGGAAGACCGTCTATTACGACTGCAAGTAATTAAAAACTACAGATTACAAAAACAGGTCTTCCATAACATTATTCTTAATTTTTAATAGGAATTCAAAATAGTTTTTTATTGTATTATTTTTATTCTGTATATGTATGGTAGACAATATGAAACTGTTCCAGTCCCATGTCATGGGGCTGGTTTTTTACGTTTTGTGCGCTCCTTTGAGCGAAAACTATTTACACTACCTTACTTTATGCCCTCTATTCCATCTCTAAATCCAAATCAAATCTTCACAAAACTCAATTTGTACAAACTTCTAAACTATTTGAGTTTAGTAAAAAATTCTTTAATCCCATAATAACAAAACCGTTATCATCTTGCCATGTTTTTATATTATCCCTTACAATAATGAACTTCCTAAAAGAGTCTCCTACTTGCATTAACGACCTTTTTTCTTGTATCCACTTTTCTTCATTCTCTAGCCTGTAAGCAGATTGAATATAATAGCGTTCATTTCCTCTGTTAGCAACGAAATCTACCTCTAATTGTTTTCTTACAGAGATTCCTTCTTTATTCTTTTCGTTACGTTCAATATTACCAACATCCACCTTGAAGCCACGGGCCTTTAATTCGTTGTAGATGATATTCTCCATAAGATGTGTTGGCTCTTGTTGTCTAAACCCAAGTCGTACATTTCTAAGTCCAACATCCACAAAATAGTATTTTTTGTTTGTTCCTATGTATTTCCTGCCTTTGATGTCATATCGTGCAGATTCACTAACAAGGAAGGCATCTTCTAAATATTTGATATACGCAGAAATTGTTTTGTGAGAGCAGTTTGACTTCTTAGAACTACAGTAAGTATTTGCAATGATTGTAGGATTTGTAAGAGAACCTATAGAAGAAGCAAGAACATTAACAAGATCATCAAGGATATCACTATTTCTAATTTTATTTCGTTCAATAACATCATTGATATATACATTTGCAAACAGAGAATCTAGGTACTCTGTTTTTTGTTTATCAGTTTCCATTGTAAGAAGAGCAGGAAGACCACCATATGTCTGATATGTGAGCCAAGCATCATCAAAATCACCTTTCACAACTTCATAGTATTCTGAAAAAGTGAGAGGAAAGATTCGTACTTCATCACCTCTGCCTCTGAATTCCGTAATGATATCTGTGGACAGGAATTTTGAATTACTACCAGTTACATAGACATCAAGATTATCAATATATAAAAATCCATTTAAGACACTTTCAAAATCGTCCATAAGCTGTACTTCATCTAAAAGCAGATAATACATTTTCTTGTCTTTGATTTTATCTTCTACATAGCGATAGCAGACATCGGGATTTTGTAAATCCTTTTGATTTCTGTTATCAAGTTGGATTTCTATGATATGGTTCTCATTAACCCCTTCTTTTTTTAGATATTTTTTGAAGAGTTTAAAGAGAAGATAAGATTTTCCGCATCTCCTTACCCCTGTTATAACCTTTATCATGCCATTATGTTTTCTGATAACTAAATCGTTAATATAGGAGATTCTATTTGCTTCCATTCTATTACCTCAATTTACGTATTTACGCGTTTTTTGGTAAAAAAATAATAAATTTCCACATTCCATGTCAATTCATTTATTACCCAATATTGCATATTTGCGCAATTTTAGGTAACGAAACTTCTTATTTATGTTAAGAATTGTGCTGGCTAATTGAAAAAGTGAATGCAACAAAAAGCCATCCAATAGCAAGTTACATTGGACGACTTGTTTAAAATAAATTAAACCAGTAAAGAGGTAAATAGATGAGAAGAGTTGAGCAATTTTTAAAGGACGCAGGAACCTATTATCTTGCAACAGTTGAAGGCAACCAACCAAGAGTCAGACCTTTTGGGACCGCCCACATTTTTGAAGGCAAGCTTTATATTCAGACTGGAAAGAAAAAGAAAGTCTCCAAACAGCTACACCTTAATCCAAAGACCGAACTTTGTGCCTTTATGAATGGTCAATGGCTCCGTGTCTCTGGAGAGTTAATTGAAGATGACAGAAGAGAAGCAAGAGTTTCAATGCTTGAAGCCTATCCATCACTAAAGAAAATGTATGACCCAGATGACGACAACACAGAAGTATTCTACTTTAAAAATGCAACAGCAGTCTTCTATTCTTTCACAAGTGCCCCAGAGGTTGTGAAATTCTAGAGGGAAGGCCTCTGTGCTGATTAAAATAACTTCCTATGACAGCCTTGACACAAGGAAACTCATGGACCTCTATGCAGAAAGCAACATTGAGAACGTTGACTATTTCTACCCCAACACGGCCGACAAAACCGCTGCGCTTGCATTGGTTGAAGAAGGCTTTCTCAAATTTCTCAAGACCGATTTCTTCGTGCAGCCAAATTCCACATATTACATCCTTGAAGAGGAAGGCTCTTGGGTCAGTGCTTTAAGGTTATCACTTGTTGAAGACCATGATTGTAGTCGCTATTACATAGAAGCACTTGAGACTCGTCCTGAGTCAAGGCACAAAGGCTACGCCTCAAAGCTGTTAGAAGAAGTTATTGAAACCCTAAAACACGAAGGCCCTTTCATTTTGTGCGACTGTGTCTCAAAGCACAATGAACTGTCGTTAAAGACTCATTTTAAATGTGGTTTTCAAATTGTTTACAACGAAGGTTTTGATTACCTGCAAAACAAAGTAGACCATTACTGCTACGGTATGGAGTACCGTTTTATACACTGAATAGAGATTTTAACACTCTCTTGGCCCAAGTTTCACAGTACAGATTTAAGAGTTTATGCCAATGCAATAGGAGCAAAAGTTTTTCATTACCATGATGAAAAGAATAACGAAGCTGATGCTGTTTTAGAACTGCCAGACGGAAGATGGTGATTATTTGAAATCAAAGTTGGCTTCAACCAAGTTGAAACTGCAACAAAACAGCTAATCTCTCTAAAAGAAAAATTTGCCAAAGAGACCTAACTTTTTACATTCTTTATCTTTGTTCAAAGAAAGGGAAAAATAAAAACGGCTCGAATTCTTTGGTGTTTTTTGGCTTCTTTCTAGCCGAAAAGCTCAAAGCAAAAACAGGCATCCCATCGTGGAAATACCTGTTTCACCCTTTTTACATAGCAAAATTCAAACT
>CAVDLI010000058.1:8077-10075 GCA_963609725.1 bacterium
CAAACTGTTACAACTATCTAGTTGATAGATATGTCACCTGAAACGGTGTTTATGCTCACCACAGCCTTTCCATCACCCACTTTGGTCTTCACGCATCTTGAGCCACAATCTCTAAAGTTACTGTCAAAGTCAGTAGAAAAATTCAAATCTCCGGAAACAGTCTTAAGTTCAATAGTGGCACCAATATCTTTTGGAAGAATGACATCAACATCTCCTGACGTAGTATGAACATCAAGGAGATGTAGCTCGCCATATAGAACTAACTTGCAGTCCCCATTCTTCGTGGTGACTTTACCTCCCAAGACAGAACCCTTAAACTCAAAATCACCATTCACAACTGAAAGCTCAATCCTTCTAACCGATGATTCTTCAACATTAAAGTCTCCGGATACGGCTTCCATGGAAACATTCCCTATATTTGATTTCACAACACGAAAATCTCCACTTTTGGAATTAAACGCTACGTCTGTAATCTCGCAATCCTTAAAAGAGCAGTCGCCACTTGTCGTAATAAAGGTAAAGAATTTAGCATTCACTTCAGTGCAATCGACATCTCCTGTAGCAGTATTAACATATATAGATTCAAAGCCATTTGGAATCTTTATGGTTAAAGTATTATCAACGGTCGTATGAAGCTTGAAAAATCCATTAAGAAAGCCCTTCACCCCAGAGCCTTCTATGGGCTTGACTTCAAGGTGTAATACATCACCCTCTTCATAACAATAGAAGTGATGTAGCTTTGTGTCGCCTATCTCTGAATACTTTGCATGAACCTCTTCGTCTCTGGATGAGACAATTTCAACATCAACATCAAATGCATTAACTACAATCTTCTTTATGAGGTTAGAATACTTGCAGTCCTTGTCCTGTCCAAACTCAATCTTTTGACCTTCATCTGCCATCGTCTTCGCTGGCTCATTGAGCATATCCTCATCTGGCAGACTGTCTATCATATCCTGAATGTCCCCAAGATCAGCAATTATCTCCTCCTCGCTCCTACCATGCTTAAGACCTTCCTCGAAATGCTCATTGTAGTCCTCTATTATTTCATTTCGTGTCTCTTCATTGAACCTGTCCAGCTTTGATGCAAGCTCCTTCATATAATCCTTTCTATTCATAACCATCTCCTTGATATTTCTCAGCACCATGCTATACGGTGCCATTAGCATCGACTTCGATGAGGCTCTGCACAGCATGTGTAAACGCCTCCCACTCTTTCTTAAGCTCAACTTGACGTCGCCTACCCTTTTCCGTAAGCCTATAATACTTCCTCGCAGGACCAGCCCCCGAATCCACCAAATACGTGGTCACAAGCTCGTCCTCTTTTAGTTTTCTAAGGATTGGGTACAACGTCCCGCCAGCAATGGTCATCGTCCTTGAAATGTTCTCTGTCAACTCGTAGCCGTACCTGTCCTCTCCCACAAGCTGAGACAAAACACAAATCTCCAACGCACCCTTCTTATACTGTGCATTCATAGTCACTACCTCCACGGCAACTACACTATAACACAATCTATTATACATTGCAATATACTATTTAAAACTTTAGACCGATAGTGCAAAGCATAACTTCAGTATTGCTTTTTATCATAATTATGATAAAATTAAGCATCTAGGAGATATATCTATGCTTCAAATTATGCCAGTATCGGACTTACGAAATAACTTTACATCTATTGAGAAAATTGTAAGTGAAGGTAATCCTGTTTTTCTTACAAAGAACGGCTATGGGAAAATGGTCGTAATGAGTCTTGAATCATACAGCAGGCTAACCAACAACATTGAAGATGCATTAGAAGTAGCAGACAACCAAGCCAAATATACCACTGAAAGACTTTCTCACAAACAAGTTTTTACAAACCTTAGGAAAATTGCAAGTGAAAAAAAAGAAGTATAAGGAGGTTTTTGCAAAACTGCCTTCATGAATCTTGGCTTTGCCTTTGTGGCTAAAAGAGCATTTCTTCTAACTTCATAATACACAAAGTATTATTTCAGTTT
>CAVDLI010000059.1:0-10005 GCA_963609725.1 bacterium
AACATTTCACCAAGAGCTTTCAAACTTTTCTTGTTTAGCATTACAACATACTTCACAGTTTATGATACACAAAAACTGGGTACTTTATCAATGAAAGATAAACCTTTGTTCTTCTTTAACTGTTTCGTTTATGCTAATTTAAATCGAATCTTACCAAACCGCATGTACAAAATACTAATATGTCATTGAGAACCCTAAAGACCAGTATGAACAATGTTTCCAAAAGAAGTTCATAAGAGGAACACGCCCATTGTGATATATAAACTCGGCTGAAAGATTGCTATCTGCAATGTTAAACCCTAGAAGAACGTTGTAGTCTACATCCCAAGAGTTATCTTCACTGTAAGCTCCTATCTGATATGCTGTTTGTCCTTCCTGATTTAGTTTTATATCAAAAGCTATAATGAGAGAACCAAAATTCATAACAGGGATTGTTGTCTCTACTCCAAAATTAAAACTCATATCCTTGTAACTAGAAGAATATGGGGATTTCCTTGATTCGTCCTTTGAAGCATAGACCCCTTCACTTTGACCAATACCTTGTTCTAGTTTATGGTCTCCATCATCCTCCATTGTATCCTCTGGAACAAGCAACCAAGGACGAACTCTATGCATCTTAGGTGTCAATAAGTCAGCTTCCACATAAAGCCTTAACCATGGCAAAGGATTAGAAGAGACCCCAACAACAAGACTGTCTTGTCTAACATATTGAATGAACCGCGAGATATACCCCCCCCTGTTCTATCTTTTAAGAACCGGTCTGCATAAACGCGTCCTTGTTCATCTTTACGTAACATAAATTCTTCTTCTATCTCGTCTCCATAATGCCCAGAATAGTGATGCCGTCCAATTCTTAAAGAAAAAAGTCCATCCTTGATATTTGCGTTAAGCCCATAAAAATATATCCCATCAAAACCAAGACAATCCGTCCCAGCATTTGCATCAAAAACAAGGTTCAATGCTCCTTGAACACAACCTTCAATTGTAACTAAATCCTTATAAGAAACCCTAAGCGCGCTAAAGGAAAATCCTGTCTTGACCCTATATAATTGTTTTACACTATTCTCTTTATCTCTAAAGTTTGCTTCTTCCATGATAAAATCTTCTTTAGCCAACTCAGAAATCATTTCATAATTGTGATAATAAGCTTCTCGCCCTTCCTCATAGCGAGTACAAACCAAAACTTGATATAAATAGTCACTCTCATTCAAGATATTTATATACTGTGCTCTTGTTTCAACACTCCATTGATCAGCTTTATATGGGTCATAAATTGGGTTTGTATCTATGGCCTCAAATGTAAAATCGCCGGCAAAAGCACAAGAAAAAACAATAGCAAATAAAACTAAAATTAAACTTAAACGTTTCATACAACTATCCTTATTCAAAGACCTTCTTAATTAAGGCCAAAACCCACGTAGATAAAAGAGCCTGTCTTGTAAAACAACTGGGTTGCGGGAGCTCTGCCAACATGGTAAAAAGCTTCAACTCGTACATCCTTGCTTCCAAGTTTCTCTTTTAGTTCCAATGCAAGACCAACTGTGTACTCAAATTCCCACATATTGTCTTTGCTGTAACTTAAAATATCGTGCTGTCCATTAGAATTGCGGTTTTGACCATCTTGATGTGCTTGTATATCAGCAGACACTTTAATATTTGCCCATGATAAGCCCAAAGTGTATTCAAGCCCTCCATGAATGCGCAGTGCCATATAGTTAGAATTTGTTTTTTGAGCTTCTTCTTCATCTAACAAAGAGTCACTAGCGCCCTCTCCTCCTCCACTTCTATGAATTGAAGATGGGTCATTAGGGTCTTTAGTTCCAGGATTTATATAATTGGCGGGAACATGAATAAAAGGTCTTATCCAAGCTGTTTTTTGAGGAATTTCACATTCTCCATAAACTCTAAAACCCAAAGGTAGTTCTGCTTGAAGCCCAATAATCCAAGAATTGTCTCGCACATACTCTACTGCTGATTGAAAACTATAAGTATGTCCTTCAACACTTTTTGAACCTGTATAATTTCCAATTAGAGAATTATTGGTAAAATTAATTTTATTGTAGTTATAAAAATCTCCAAGAGTTTCATCCCCATAGTGACCTGAGAAATGGTGTATCCCAAAACGAAGTGTTACAATATCTGCAACTCTAAAACTGCCAGAAACAAGGAAAGAACCATCAAAATCTAGAGTATCGTTTGCACCAGATAACCAAAATATAGTATTAAGATATCCAGCTAAATTCAAATCAAAGTCCATAGAAGGCACTTTATCAACGCCGTTAAAACGCACTCTAAAAAGGGATGTCGATCCCGCCAGTTTCATATTTATATACAAATTGTCTTTTGCATCACGAGGCTCTCTATAATAAAAATCATCATAAAAAAGCTCTCCGGTTGTATTATCTTTTACTAATGCTTTTATCTTAAATTCGTTATCTTCTGCTTTTGGGATTAGCATAAGATGAATTCCAGTAAGAAATGCATATGGGTCACTTATTGATTCCTTATATAATGGAGTTCCAGAAATAAGATTGAATGTAAATAAATCTCCTGCAAATACAAAACTTATGCAAATAAAGAGAGAAAATACCAATAAGATTATCTTTCTCATGTGTTTTAGTTCACTCCAAAACCAACAGTCACACTAGACATGCGTTGATAGAACCATTGTGTCGCGGGGACCCTGCCATTGTGGTAATAAGCCTCAATTCTAACAGTTCTTCCATCTGCTAAGAAATTACCAAGCTCAAGTCCTCCTCCAACAGTTACTTCAAACTCCCAAGGATTAGACTTGCTGTAACCGGCAATTTTGTGCAAAGTTTGTCCGTCTTGGTGGAATTGAACATCACCTGCAACAAAGACAGCACCAAAGCCAACATCAAGTCTCCATTCTAATCCAGTATGAATTCGCCAAGCTTTATAAGAACCATTTGAGGCTCTCTTTAATGCTTGATCTTCATCTAATTGTGTTTGTGGAATATGTTCACCGTCGCTAGAGTCGCCACCTATACGGTCTATGAGAGTACTATGATTTGAGTCTCCTTCTACAGGGTTGTCATAATCTGCCGGACAATGTACAAAAGGACGCAACCAACTTGGATTCATTGGAAGCTCAGCTTCTCCATATACTCTAAACCCCCATGGCAAATCTGCTGAAATTCCTGCAATCCACGAATTATCTCTTACATACTCAACAAGTCCATTAAGATAGTATTCTTTTGAGGAATCTGCACTTGAATGAGTTTTTGCATAATTGAAAATAGAGCTGCCATTATAAGTTTCTTCTGCATTTACTTCATTGTATGAGTAGAATTTTTCAAGTAATTCATCCCCGTAATGACCAGAAAAATGGTGCATTCCAAAACGCAAACTTACACATTTAGCAACTCTAAGACTTGCGCCAACAAAAAATGAACCATCAAAATCTAATGTGTCATTTTTGCCAAACATATTGAATATTGTATTTATGTAACCAGCTAAATTAAGCTCAAAATCAAGCGCAGGAAACCAACCCTCTGGGTCATAGCTAAAGCGCAAAAGCCCCAAAGAGATTGCTGTTTTCATATTTATGTATGTACTGTTTTTGGTTTCTAGAGGTGTGTCATCATAAGGTAAAAAATCGTAGAAAGCTCTATCTTTTGAAGAATTTCCTTTATCGTGTTCTACAATAATTGCATAAACTTTATTTGGTCTTTGGTTTTCATCAAGCGCTTTTAATATATGCAAATGAGATGAAAACGAATAAGGATCAGCAACAGGCTCTCTAAAAAGAGGAACCTGTGGCATGGGATCAAACGAGAATGTCCCTGCAAAAACGGAATTCATACCCCCACCCATTAGAATTGCAACTGTTGCAATAACTACAAAAATAAATTTTTTCATTTTTTCCCTTCTTTTTATATCTCTTATTTGTCTGTGAGCGTTGCTTTTTTGTTATAATCAAACTCCAAATTTGGATTTCTTCTTAGTTCAAAACAATATTGTCTAATCCTTGCAGCCCATTCTTCATTGGAAACAGAGTCATCTAATTTAGCAGGGTCTATTACACTTCCTACTACCATCTTGAGCGTTTGACCTTTTAATTTGAACATTTCGTCTACAAGAAAAAGACTTTCTATTGATGTTTTTATATGGAAAATTTGTCTAAAGCGTGTCCAACGTTGAACTTTTGGGCTTAACTGTCCATGAGTATAAAAAACAACAATTGGCATATTATTTCGTTTAGCAATCTTCACAAAAGATGCTTTCCACGCATAATCAAAAACTTCTCCATTGCTTAGCATTCTTGAACAGTAACCAGCTGGATAAATTAAAATGGAAGTTCTTTGATTCACAGCATTAAGCAATGTACGAACTTCTTTTTTGTTGTACACACAACTTTTTCCTAGAGGTTTTATGAATTTAAGATATGATTGAGCAACTAATCTGCAATCTGGGAATTTTTCATGCAAATAATCTAAAAGAACCATTGCTTCAGGACCACCGTACGGATGGTTAGATGCAAATAAAACTTTCTGCCCTTGTAAGGCCTCAACAGCCTGTTTTCCTCTTCCCTCATAAGAAGACTTAATATCTAAAAAATTAACAACATTATCCAAAAATTCTTGAGGTTCATCTTCATAATGCGCTGCAAAAAATTCATTAACTTCTTTTATATGAAGGATTTTTTCGAATCTCTTGTACATGAACTTTGGGATAAGTTTTCCCAAAGTAGGGCTTAGTCTAGTAGCAAGAGCCTTGATATTAATGGGTACAAAAACATCCTCATGGGGGGGGGGAGTCTCATTTCTTTCTTTTTCTTTTTCTTCGACATCTGCCATTGTTTTCCCCTTGGGATATGAATAAGGTTTTTACAAATTTGCAAACCTCTAGCAACTAGCAACTAGCAACTAGCAACTAGCAACTAGCAACTAGTATACACTAGTAACATTTTCTGTCAAATTGCTTTTTTTCCTAATCATTTGTATTGTTTATTTATGCTAACAATAATCATCTTAATAATTTTAGCCTTACTTATATTGGCTATTATAATTGCAACAGTAAAATTCGTTTTAATGATGACTCTTCCCAAAAAGAACTCCCATCAAGAGGCAAGAGAACGATTTAAGAGGACAGCAAATCTTGATTGTGACGAATTTGAAAACTCATATGAACATGAAAGTTTCTCTTTTGACTCTTCCAAAGGGTACACTCTTAGAGGAATTATTTTTCATGCACATAAAAAAGACACAAGCAAAACTACACCGTCAAACGAAGAAAAAGAAGAAACAAAGATATCGGTCTATTCTAAAAATGGCAATAACAAAGCTGTAATCATAGTGCATGGTTACACAGCCAATTACATATTTGGATACACATATGCAAAAATGATGCTGGATCTTGGTTTTGATGCTATCTTGTACGACCACAGAACGCATGGCATTAGCGATAAATATGACAAACGTGGCAAAAAATTGTGTTGCAGCATGGGTTATTATGAAACTCAAGACTTGATAGAGCTATTTCACTATATGAAAAAGAAATACCCGGCAGATTGCAAGTGGGGTCTTTTGGGGGAATCCATGGGAGCTGCAACTGTCATGCAAGCATCTTGCGACCTTCCTGAATTGTCATTTGTTATTGAAGATTGTGGATATAGCAGCATGAAAGACGAAGCCTTGGCTGAATTCAAATCCTTACATCTTCCTTCTTTCCCTGTAATGCAAATTGGAAATGCATTTATTAAATTGCGCTGGGGATTTTCTTTGTTTGATGTAGATGCAACAAAAGCAATGGAAAGGACATCGGTGCCTGTTCTTTTTTGCCATGGAGATGCCGATACCTTTGTTCCAACAAAAATGATATATAAAGTCTACAATGCTAAAAAAGACAACAAAACCATGAAGTTGTATAAGGACTCAATTCACGCAAGAAGTCTTATTGACCATCCTGAAGAATATGCTAACAACGTTAAAGAGTTTCTTAAAAAATACAATGTAATTTCATGATGTAATTTGGAGTTTTCTGAAAAATTGTAAAAATTTTACTTTTGGAAATTGCTTGATTATATTAGTGGTGCTTTAGAGATTTTGCAAAAATGCAAAGTTTTCTACAGGAGGATAAAATGTCTAAGCACCATGAAGAAGAAGTTTCAAGTGTTGCACAGACCAGTACGCCAATACAACACAAAATGAACAAAAAAGAACGTGAAAGAGAGCAAGAACTTGAGCGAGAAGCTAAAGCAAAACTCAATAGCAAGAGCCATCATAAAAAACATGGCAACTGCTAAAAACCTGTTCAGAGGTTTTTGTGAAAAAACTCTTTAATTTGCACAATTATTAAGAGAGTTCTCTAGAGGGGCTTTTGCAAAACTGCTCTAAAATGGGAGTTTTTTGAAAATACTTGAAGTTTTGGCAACTTGGAGGTTTTTGCAAGAACCTCTTCTTTTTGTATTTCAAAAGACTCCTTATTTTTTCTTTTTCCATGACAGAATAAAGTTTAATTCATAATCTTTTTTTGCAGAGAACATGTGCTCTTTGAGTGTGTAAGGACCGCAACTTCCAGTGCCAATTCCTTGCTGAAATGCAGAAAGCGTTACATAAGTGCCAGTTCTAACTTCATCACTGCGGTGCTTCATTTTTGTAAGTTCTAAATCAGAATAAGGCTTTATTCCAAGATTAAACGGCTCTTTTACAGCGTCAAAGCGCAAAATTAGGACATCATTTTCAAGTTCTACCCATCTTGTATCACAGCGGTTGCCACTCTCTTGAGGTCTTATGTTTGACTCAGTCATATTCAAGACATGAGAAAAACATTCTTCAATTGGGCTCTGCTCTTTTATATCAATATATGATTCTTTTGCACGCCCAAACCAATGAACATTATCAAATGAAGAATCCATCTTAAACGTTTTTCCAAATCTTGGAATAAACCCTCTAGCACTTACAGGATGAAGAATACAAGAGATGTTCACAGCGCCATCAAAATCCTCATGAGGTTCACACTTTGTATAAGTATCTACACACAAAAACCGGTTTCCGGCTGCCATAATATTAGACATTACAACGCCATTTCCATTATCTAAGATTTTTGTTTCAAAAACTTCTTCTTTTTGACTGTACCACTTCTTCATTGGATTTGGTCTAAATAGAGGTTTATCATTATCAGTTGCGGCTCTAAATAAAATTGTTGTAGGTCGCTCGCCTGCAATAGTTTTGACAAGCTCTAAAGCATTTGCTGCAGAATTTGCTGCAGAATTTCCTGTAGAATTTCCTGTAGAACTTGCAAGAGGAATAACATTTGGCAAACTAATTTTTCCAAATTCTATTTGGTCAACACCTACTTCAATATTGTTTTTGTAAGTTCTAAACTCAAAAATTCCATTCGTAAGATAAGTATCAATAATCTTGTTATCACAAAGGCTCATAGAGTTTTCAATAATGGGATAAAAATCGACAACAGTTTTTTGCAAAGGAGATATATTTGGAACATAGTCAAAACTTGGTAAAGAGCCCAATTTTACAGAAATCTTAAAAGAACTTCCATTTGTAAAACCTGTTGTGTTAAAAATCTCAAATTTAAGGTCTTTTACCCAGGAAATTCTAATTGGCCTGTAAGTATGACGCACAACCCATGCACCTGTAGAAGGCTCTCTATTGGGATAAAAAATACCATCGACACAAAAATTGCCATCATGAATCCATTCCCCATGATCCCCGCCATAAGTGTAAGAGCCATCATCATGCAAAACAGCATGGTCAAACATTTCCCACACACAGCCACCCATAAGGCTTTCATGAGAGTAAATTTCTTTCCAATAACCCTCTATATTGCCAGGTCCCACGCCCATTGCATGAGCATATTCACAAAGAAAATAAGGCCTGTCATTGAATTGTTTTATTTTGCTCGTACCATCACCCGCAGCTTTTACAGCGTCAACTGGCGGATACATTTGGCTTGCAACATCGTACGCTTTTCTTTTTGCATGAACAGCACTCTCATAATGCACAGGAATCTTAGAGACAGACTTAAAATACTCATACATAGCATAAGTATTACAACCGTCGCCACTCTCATTTCCCAGGCTCCACATTACAACAGGTGTTGACAAAAACTTATCTCTATTAAAATGTCTTATTGCTCTATCAACATACCTTGATTTCCACTTTGGATTATTTGAAAGCCAATTCATAGAAGGTGGAAGTTTTTGAACATAAACTCCATGAGTCTCTAAATCTACTTCATCTATTATGTAAATGCCATACTCACTAGCAAGTTCCAAAAGCAAAGGGTCTGGAGCATAATGGGATGTTCTAATTGTGTCTATATTAAACTCTTTGCACAACTTTATATCACACTCAATCTCCTTTGGCGTCATACAGTAACCATTTTTGGGATTTGTATCGTGATGGTTTACACCTTTTAGTTTGATAGCCTTGCCATTTACAAGAAAAACTCTTTCCTTTATACAAACATCTTTGAACCCCACTCTTTGGCGTATACATTCATCTTTGGTTTCAATACACACATCATAAAGATTAGGAGTCTCTGCATTCCATTCATTGACTTTCAAGTTTTTGAAATTAAAAGTAAGAATGTTATCAAAAACAGAATTTGATACGTCATTTGAAAGCTCATTTACATTTTCATTTTTAGAGTCTTTTGAAACGTTGTTTGCACTTAAAGTCTCTTGTAAAGAAAGTCCAAAACCCTCAAGACTAACAGTAACATCTAAAGCGCCCTTAGTTTTGACAGCTACAGTAGCATCATAAAGCCCATCATGCTTTGAAGTATTAAAATCAATATCCCAAATATGTGCTTTGTTTGAAATTCTAAGTAGAACATCACGAAATATACCATTGTTGCGAAACATATCTTGGCATTCAAGGTATGTTCCATTACACCAACGCCGGACAAGAACTAGCAGTTCATTTTGCCCCTTTTTAATATATTTTGAAATGTCAAATTCAGCTGTGTTGTGAGACTCTTCAGAGTATCCAACAAAAGCGCCGTTGACATATAATTCTAAACAACTACACACTCCCAAGAAAGACAAAACATATTGTTTTGAAACATCTTCTACATCATCTTCTACATCATCTTCTACATCAAAAAAAGTCCTGTATAAGCCAATATGATTGTACTCCCCTTTTGGCGCTCTCTTAAAACCATCAAGAACACTAAAATATCCTTTGACAGGTTCATTTGTTGGAACTTTTGGAGGATTATATCTAAACGGGTAGCGTAAATTTATGTAAGAGGGTTTCCCATAACCTCTAAACTGCCAGCAAGAAGGCACATCTATTTTATCAAAATCTACATTAGTAGTATCAAAACTAAGAGGCAAATCGTTAGGATTATCATAATATGCAAAATCCCACATTCCATTTAGAACTTTCACATAAGAAGAACTGTATCGTTTTTCTAAAAGAGGACAAGAGAAAGCATCTTTACGAGATGAAAAAGGAATAAAATAACTTCTAGGAGGAAGTTTTCCAACTTCAAGAACATCAAAATCGTTGCAAAGTTTAGAATTAAGAGCATAGTGCATAAAAAATCCTCCCATTTGAGCTTTTCACAAGGGTTTTGTAAAACTGCATTCATGAAAATCCACCTTCATGCAAGTTCAAAACCAATTTTCACAAGACTTATTTTGCAAAAACCTTTTCACTAAAGCATATTCTAAATAATAAAGCAAAAACAAATGAAAAGATATTAGTTTAGAAATTTTTGCTTTCCTTAGAAACTCTGAAGAACTCTCTGAAAATCTCTCTAGAAATCTCTCTAGAAATCTCTCTTGAAATCTCTCTTGAAATCTCTCCTTGAAAAGCCATGCTGCTTTTGCAATAATTGGTCTTGGAAGAAGTCTTGAAAGAGGTCTTGTAAGAGATTTTGAAAAAAGTTTTGAAAAAAATTTGAGACTTCAAAACCAAGACCCAAAATAAAGGTTGTTTGGAGAAAAAATGAGCAGAGCAGATGATATTTTTATTGCCAACGTAAAAGACATTCTTGAAAACGGATTTTCAG
>CAVDLI010000060.1:0-9942 GCA_963609725.1 bacterium
TGCGGCTCTGCTTGCTACAATGATGATTCCAGGCGAGCTTTTTACAATTACAAATTACAGTACAGTTACGACTTTCAAGTGGCTTAATACGTATACGGTTCTCATTGTGCCGTTCCTTGTGAGTGTGTTTTATATTTACTTGCTTAGGCAAAATTTTATGCAAATTCCAAATGAGCTTTATCTTGCTGCAAAAGTTGATGGCACGAGTGATTTCAAGTATTTGTGCAAAGTAATGATTCCGCTTTCGTTGCCAACTCTTATTTCTATTACAATTCTAAAGATGATGGGGGCTTGGAATTCTTATATTTGGCCACGTTTGGTTGCAAACGATGTGAACCACCGCATGATTACAAATGGACTTAGAAATGCGTTCAAAGAGACATCTGGAGACGTGAACTATCCTGTTCAAATGGCAGCTGTTGCAATGGTTTCAGCCCCGCTTTTCCTTGTTTTTGTGTTTTTGAGAAAGTACATAATGAAAGGTGTGAGCCGTAGCGGAATAAAGGGCTAAGCTTCAGCTTTTTTGAACGTTTTTGTTTATTAACAAGGTGTTCGCTCGGGAGGGCGATTTTGATATTAGAGGTTTTGTACAACCTCATTAGTAAAAGGAGAAGATGATGAAGAAAAAAACTTTCTTAGTTATGATGCTCTTAGTTGGAGCTATCATGGTCGCATTCTGTGGTGGAAGCTCTGAAAAAGGAAACAAGAGTGTTTCAGGAGCTTTCTCTGTCCCAGAGAATGGATATGATGGAAGTGAAGTAACACTTACTTTTTATCATACAATTGGTTCTACAAAAACTCATACTTTGGATGATGCAATTGCTGCTTTTAATGAGCTTTATCCAAATATTCATATTGTTTATGAATCAGTAGGTGGGTACGATGATTTGAGAGACCAAATTAGTACTCAAATTCCTGTTGGAAACGAGCCAGATTTGGCATATTGCTATCCTGACCACGTTGCTTTGTATAACCTTGCTGGTGTTGTCGCAACATTAGACAATCTTATTGACAGCAATATTGTTGTAACAAGAGCAGACGGTACAACAGAAATTCTTGGTCTTACTCAAGAACAGAAAGATGATTTTATTGAGGGTTATTACGAAGAAGGTCGCCAATTTGGTGATGGTCTTATGTATACAATGCCTTTCTCAAAGTCTACAGAAGTTCTTTATTACAACAAGACTTTCTTTGATGAGAACGGGCTTAGCGTTCCTACAACATGGGAAGAACTTGAAGCTGTATGTGCAAAAATTAAAGAAATTGACCCAACTTCATTCCCTCTTGGATATGACTCAGAGTCTAACTGGTTTATTACTATGTGTGAGCAGTACAACAGCCCATACACAAGCGCAACAGGAGAGCATTACTTATTCAACAATGAGACTAACAGAGCGTTCATAAAGTTGTTCCGTTCTTGGTATGAGAAAGGATACCTTACAACTCAAAAACTTTATGGTGCTTATACTTCTGGTCTTTTCACATCTTCTACAAGCCCAAGAAGTTATATGTCTATTGGTTCTTCTGCTGGTGCAACATATCAGAGACCAACAAAGGTTGACGGTGTTTATCCTTTTGAAGTTGGCATTGCTTCTATTCCTCAAGTTTCACAAAGCAATAGAAAAGTTATCTCTCAAGGTCCAAGCCTTGTTATCTTTAATAAAGGCGACTCCCAAAAGATTGTAGCTGCTTGGCTCTTTGTTAAATATTTGACAACAAATGTTGCATTCCAGGCTGCTTGGTCAATGGATTCTGGTTATGTTCCTGTAATCAAATCTGTTGCCAACGATCCTACATATGCAGCATTCCTTGCCTCAGCTGATGGTTATGATAATATTGCTGCTCTTAGTGCTAAGGCTTGTCTTGCACAAGAAGATGCTTATTACACATCGCCTGCATTCAATGGTTCTTCTGCAGCTCGTGACCAAGTTGGCGCTCTTCTTTCAAAATGTCTTTCTGTTGCAACTGACAATGTTGACGCAATGATTCTTAAAGCATTTGAAGATGCTATTGAAGAGTGTGAGTATAACAACTAAAGATTGAGTATGAAAAAGCTTCCGTCTTTTATTACAGTCAGCTTTGTCTCTCTTTCAATTGTTCTTGTAATTGTGCTTGCAAGCTCTCTTGTAAGCTGTGCATCTACTGGTATTGCGGGCGCTAATGCAAGTGATAGTGCAGTTGTAGAGGTCTCAAAAGATGGCAGTACAGAGACTTCATCTCCTGCTTCTGCTCTAGGCTCTGAGGTGCATGATTTTGCAAGTGAGTTAAAGTTAGATACAAGCTCTGAGACTTGTAAGCAAGTTGTGACTGTAAAGACTTTTGTGGATGGTGATACTGTTCATTTCAATGTTCCGCAGTCTGTTATGAGCTCTAGTGTGTTAAAAGCTAGATTTTTAGCTCTTAATACTCCTGAGTCTACTGGCAGAATTGAAGAATATGGGAAAAAGGCGTCTTCTTTCACAAAAGAAAAGCTTTCTAATGCTACTTCCATAATCATTGAGTCTGATAATGACTCTTGGAATAAAGATTCAACGGGTTCTCGTTATCTTGTTTGGGTTTGGTATAAACCGGCAGGAAGTGATGAGTACAGGAATTTGAATATTGAGATTTTGCAAAATGGTTTAGCTATTGCATCATCAACAGCTAACAACCGTTATGGCTCTGTCGCAATGGCTGCTCTCATGCAGGCAAAAGCACTAAAGCTAAATGTCTTTTCTGGCCAAAAGGACCCTGATTTCTACTATGGAGATGCTGTTGAGCTTACATTAAAAGAGCTTAGGCTCAATATTGAAAAGTACAATGGCATTAAAGTTGCGTTTGAAGGGGTTGTTGCAAAAGACGATGGTGGAAGCGTTTATATTGAAGAATATGATTCTGAAATTGATATGTATAATGGAGTGAGTGTCTATTATGGATACAATTTGCCAGGGCCGGGGTTAAAAGCAATATCGGTTGGAAATAGAGTGCGCATTGTTGGTACTGTCCAGTATTATGAAGCAGGACAAATGTACCAAGTATCAGGACTTTCTTATAAGTTAATGGATCCCAATAACCCTAGCAATGTCAAAATGTTGGGCTCTGGATACAGTGCTGCTTTTGTAAAAACTAGTGCAGATACCTTTGTAAATGGAAAAGTGCTTGTTGAAAATTCTGATGGCTCTTGTGAATACGATTATGCATATTTAGCGTTAAATACAACTTTGGAAATGGATGATTTAGTAGTGAAAGAAGTTATCACTACTAGTGATTTATCCAGTTCGTCATACGGTGCAATGACACTTATTTGTGACTCTAATGACAGTTCTAACGACGGCTCTAACGATGGATCTAGCAACCAGTCCAATGGGATTGAGGTTCGCATTTGCACTACTGTTTTTACTGATGGTAAGGGGAATCTTATTACAGCAGATACTTACTTGGGAAAGACAATAGATGTTAAAGGTCTTGTAGACTGTTTTGAGGGTTCATATCAAATAAAAGTTATTTCACCTAAAGATATTACTGTAAAGAATTAAAATTGTGAAAATTAAAAAGGAGTTTCTAATGAGAAAATCATTAACTTCAATCTTGTTACTACTTGCTTTGTGTATATTCCTTGTTTCTTGCGCAACAGCAAAAGTAGAAACTGTAGAGGCTGTAATAGAAGAGGCCCCAAGTCTTGATAATGCTAAGTCTTATGTAAGAGTTCTTTTTGATAAGAGTTCAAAAAGTAACCCTGAAACTCGCACACCAAGTGATTATGAAGTACTTGATGTTGTTTCAATTAAAGGTGTTGAATACCCAATTTCATGGGCAACTGATACTTCTTTAGTGTCTGTTGTTCCAGGAGAAAATCACGTTGTTCTCATTGATGTAGATGAGGGAGCTCCGTCTGAAACTCATTACATTTTGACAGCAACTATTACAGACCCAGCAACAGGTGAAAGTGTAACTTTAGACATAAAGCATATTCTTCCAGAAGGCCAAAAAGATCCTTTAATGGAAGATATTGTTCTTAGTGCATACAAACTTGCAGATGGTGAGAGTATGAAGGACGATGTTACTCTTACTGGTGTTATTACAGCAATTCCTACCTCTTATTCTGATAAATACGGCAACGTTACTGTAAATATCCAAATTGGTGCTATGGTAGACAACATTATTCAGTGCTATCGTCTTACAGGTGATGGTATTGAGACTCTTGCTGTTGGTGATGAGATTACTGTCAATGGTAAAATTAAGAATTACAAGGGAACAATTGAGTTTGATAAACCTTCTCTTGTAAGCATGGGTTATACTCCAGATCAAAAATCTACTGTTGATGCTGCATATTTTCTTGCTTCTGGCGAAGCATTGAAAGAAATCCAAGTTTTAGTTGGCGTTATTACTGGCATTCCTACAGCATACAGTGCTCAATATGGCAACATTACTGTTGATATGATTCCCGTTGGAGATGAAAGAACTGTTCAATGCTACCGCTTAACTGGTGATGGTATTGAAAATCTTGCTGTTGGCGATACTATTGTTGTTCAAGGCTCAATTAAGAATTACAAAGATACTATTGAATTTGATAAGGGATGTGTTCTCTTAAATGATGCTAAAGCATATGCATATCTTAAAACTCTTAAAGCAGCATATGCTCTTGAAGAAGGCTCTTCTCTTGAGGGTTCAAGAGTTCTCAAAGGCGTTATTTCTGAAATTCCAAGTGCTTACAGCGAGCAGTATGGAAACATTACTGTAAATATAGTTGTAAACGGTCTTACAGACATGGTTGTTCAATGTTACCGCTTAACCGGTGATGGTATTGAGAACCTTGCCGTTGGTGATGAAATAACAGTTGGCGGAGTTATCAAAAACTACAAAGGCACTATTGAATTTGATAAGGGTTGTACTCTTATTTAAATGTTATTCCAATTAAGCTTTCTAGCTTATCTTGTAAGTTAAGTTTATTGGATTATTTTACGGGCTACTGGTATATGCTAGTAGCCTTTTTGTTCTTCAGAGTTTTTGAAGTGCTCCAAAACATCTAATATTCATAACAGGTAGTAAATGTTTGGCCGTCTACTACTTGTCTTTTGCCAAGCACTGGGTTATTATACGTGTATGGAAAAGGGGTGGTATATGCCTGAGATAACTAGATTTGCTGGTATAGTTATAAAGATTTTCTTTAGAGGGGAGCATAATCCTCCCCATTTTCATGCAGTTTATGGAGAATTTAATGGTGTAATTGATATTGAAACTTCAAAATTGATTGAAGGAGATCTTCCTAGAAAAGTTATAGAAACTGTAGAAGAATGGGCAAAACTGCACAGAAATGAACTTAAATGTATGTGGGAAGAGAAACGAATAATTAAATTACCACCATTAAAGTGATGTATTTTTAATGGTTTTCAACTGGGAGGATTTATGTTTTCAATAAAGGTCATAGATGTTGTGCCACTTTTGGATTTAGAACTTCTTGTTTTTTTTGAAGATGGTGCAGTTAAGAAATTTGATGTTAAAAAACTGTTTGAACAATGGCCAGAGTATAGAGCTCTTGAGAATGAGAGCCTTTTCAAAAAGATAAAAGTGGAAGCAGGAGGTTATGGTATAAGTTGGAACGAAGAATTAGATTGTAGCGAGGGGGAACTTTATCAAAATGGAGTTGATGTGCCATTACAACTTGATGATTTTAGAGCTTTTGCAGAGAATAATTTAATATCAACACATGAGGCTTCTTGTCTCTTGGAATGTTCTAAACAAAATATAGATGATCTTGTAAGAAGAAAAAAATTACATCCAATTAAAAAAGACCAACGGTATAATCTTTTTTTGAAATGTGAAGTAGTAGCTAGAATTTGGGCAAAAAAGCACTCAATTATTGGACATAATCAAAATTTAGAAGACAACACAATGGTCGCTGAAGAAAGCTCCTCATACGACATTCATTAGATGTCTTTGCGAACAATGTAAGTTATGCAAGAGGATTAAGGTGCTTGATTTTTTCAAAAGCGCTTTCTGCTGTTCTTGTTGTGGATAAAGGAGATACAGAGATATAACCGTTAAGAGTTGCATCTAAATCGTTTTCATAATTTTGTGCGCCAGCATAAACAGAATATCCTTCTACTTGATATATGTCATTTCCAAGATAGTGGAAACGGTCTTTATAGAAAGGGCCTCCCTGTCTTGTTACAAGAATTTCTTCGTGTGCAACAAGAGGGAAGTTTACATTGTAAATTTTATTATAATCAAAAAGTTTGTTATCAATGATAAAGTTATAAACTCTATCAAGGTTTGCTTGTGCACCATCAAAAGATTCAACAACTGTTGAAAAAGCTATAGCTTTGCAGCCCATATATGCAGCTTCAAAAATTGCACCATCGGTCCCGGAGTAGGCTATGTCTTCACCCAAGTTAAGCCCGTGGTTTATTCCAGAGAATACAATATCATAAGTGGTTTTCAATCCATTGAAACCAAAACGCACGCAGTCTGCAGGTGTAGAGTCTACATAGTACCAATCAATGCCAGGTAGCATTTCGACTTTTTTTGCTTCGTATGGTTTGTGGATTTCAATTCCATGGCTTTTACCGCTTTGTTCTTTTTTAGGTGCTGCAACTGTGACATGTCCTAGTTTTTTAGCCCAAGAGGCAAGGATCCTGAGCCCCTCTGAGTTGTATCCGTCATCATTTGTTATAAGTATTTTCACAGCCACCCTCCATTGTTTGATTTGTATTGGCATAAAAGAGTATCTGCATCATCAATAAGTCTCTTCATTTCATCTTTGCTGTACACTGTAGCCCCAGAGGCGTATGCATGTCCACCGCCTTTATATTTTTCTGCAAGTTTATTTACAGATACAAAACGTGAGCGCAGTCGTACTCTAATTGAAAAATCGTCATTTTCAATGAAGGCAAGCCAAATTAAACTTCCTTTAATTTTATTCATAAAGTCAACGCTGCTACTTGCTTGCTCTCCTGTAAGAAAGAACTCTTTTTGCGTTTTCTGGCTTACAAATGTATATGCAACTCCGTTTGCAGATAGTTTCATATTTTCTATAACGCTTGCTTTGAATTTTTGAAAAGTAAAGTCTTCAAGATATAAATTTGCATATAATGTTTCTGTATCTATGCCAAAATCTAAAAGATATCCAGCAAGACGCAAAGTAGTTCCTGTTGTTTCTGCATATTGGAAACGGCCGGAGTCTGTTACCATGCCAGTAAATAATAAAGTTGCAACATTCTTGTTGCATTTTATCTCGTTTTCAAAAGTTTTAATGAAATCTGCAACCATTTCACATACAGATGACCTATAATCTTCTACCCAAGAAACATTTCCATATGGTTGAGTTTCAATATGATGGTCTATTTTAATAACTTCTTTAGCTAAGTTTATTTTATTGTTTGCAATTCTCTTGATGTCTCCGGTATCAAGAACTATTACAAGTGAGTTATTGTAAAAATCATCCTCTACTTGTGCATCTTCATTTCCAAGAAATGATAAATGTTGTGAAGAGTCTGTATTTATAACCCGTATATCTTTGTTTGGGAAAGTTATGCGCAGTGCTTCGCATAAGCCCAAAGAAGAGCCTATTGCATCTCCATCTGGTCTTGTGTGCCGTGAAATGATAATTGTATTGTACTGTTTTATTTTTTCTAAAACAGCTTCTTTTGCTTTAAGTCCTGTCATTTATCTGTTTTCCTTTTTAGCTGCCACGAGAGCAGTTGCTGCTAAATCATCCAAATCTTTTAACATTGACATTGCTAAAGAATGTGTTGCAACTGTTGCGCCACTTGCTTTTGCATGCCCACCACCGCCATATTTTACAGCAATTGGGTTAATGTTAAATTCATTTGATCTTATTTCACAAGACACACTGTTATCATCTTCTGCAAAACTTGCCCAAATATCAATGTTTTTCAAATCTGCCATTGTGCTTACAAAAGCTCTTGTTGCTGTTTGTGCGTCTATTGAGTATTGAGCTAATTCGTCTTTTGTTGTGTATATGTATGCTACATTATGTTGTGTTGTTTTTATGTTAAGAATGAAATTAGCTTTCATTTGTAAAAAAGAGAGGTCATTTGAATAAAGGTTCTTATAAATGGTCTCTGTATCTATTTGCTGCTGCATTAAAAATGCTACTGTATCAAAAGTTCTAGAAGATGTTGAATCATATCTAAAACGGCCTGAATCTGTAACAATACCAGTAAAAAGTGCTTGTGCTGCAATGTTTGGGACATTAAGATTACAGGTTCGTGCAAAATCAGTTATAAGACCAGCACAGCTTTCATAAGAAGAATTGACGACTTCAATATCACATATTTTTTCTTTCATTATGTGGTGATCAAACCTTAAAGAGTGTTTTGCAAGTCTGTAACGTTCATCACTTATAAGGTCCTCAGAAGAAGTATCAAGTATTACAACAAGAGCGTTTGTGTAAAATGAATTTGGAATATCATCCATGTCAGTAGTGCCAAGCATAAAAGAAAGTCTTTCGTTGCTATCTCCTACTATGTAAACATTTTTTTGAGGATAGTTGTCTTTTATAATGTAATAGAGACCAAGTTGACTGCCGTATGCGTCACCATCGGGATTTTTATGGCGGTGAATGATGATTGTGTCAAAAGAGAGAATTTCTTTGAGAGCATTTTCAAATAATTGGTTATCCATTTTAATCCTTTGGCAAAGGTTTTACGTCGTTGTTTTCATAAAGTGTAAACTTAATTTGATACCCGTTATCTTCAAGTTCTTCACTTTGCCATGTCATTTTCCAGTTTTGTATTTCATCCAAATTGTCAAAAAAAACTTGTGCATTGCCGTCTGCATTTACTCTTGTTAGATACACTTTGTTGCAATAAGGAAGGAGTGTGTGATACATCATTGCACCTCCTATTACAAAAACATCATCAGGATTATAGCGTTCTATTATTGCAAAAAGTTCTTGTAAGCTCTCTGCAAGAATAAAGCCGTCTTTTGCAGCTCTTTCTTTATCTCCATTTGGCCACAGTACAATATTTGTTCTGTTTTTCAGAGGTTTCTCATTAGGAAAAGAGAGTAAAGTGTTTGAGCCCATAACTACAATTTTCCCTAAAGTTTTTGTTCTAAAATATTTCATATCTTGGGGAAGTTTGAACATAAGATCGTTTGCTCTTCCTATTCCCCATTTGTTGTCACAGTGAAGAATGGCCTGCATTGGCACCCTCCTTATATTTTTTGCAGTATTATATTGCTACTGGGATATCATATTTCTTTTTGTTGTATTCATATCCTTCTAATTTGAAGTCATCTACCGTAAAGTCATAGAAATCTTTTATATTGGGATTTATTACTAGTTTTGGAGCCGGAAATGTTTTGTTTGTAATCATTTCTTTTACAATTGGGATGTGTCTGTCATAGATGTGTGCATCTGCAATAACATGAACAAGTTCCCCTGCAACAAGATTGCTTATTTGCGCCATCATTAAAAGAAGTATACTATATTGCACTACATTCCAATTATTTGCTGTGAGCATGTCTTGAGATCTTTGGTTTAAGATTGCATTTAGTACGTTGCCACTTACGTTGAATGTCATAGAGTATGCACATGGGTATAGTCCCATTTCACTTAAATCGTGATGGTTATAAATATTTGTCATAATTCTACGGCTTTGAGGATTGTGTTTTAAGTCATAAATGACGCGGTCTACTTGGTCAAAATCTCCTTCTTTGTATTTGTGCTTAACTCCAAGTTGGTAGCCGTATGCTTTGCCAATTGAGCCTTCTTCATTTGCCCAACTATCCCAAATATGGGATTTTAAGTCTTTAATGTTATTTGATTTTTTTTGCCATATCCACAAAAGCTCGTCAATTGCTGATTTCAAATAAGTTCTTCTAAGAGTCATTATTGGAAATTCTTGTCGTAAGTCGTACCTGTTTACAATGCAGAATTTTTTTATTGTATGGGCAGGCTTTCCGTCTTCCCAATGAGGTCTGACATCAAGATCGTTG
>CAVDLI010000061.1:0-9826 GCA_963609725.1 bacterium
CGTTTGCTCTGCGCATGCAGAGATGTTTCCACGCTATGCCATTGACCAAAGAACTCTTTCTTGTTTGCTCTGCGCATGCAGAGATGTTTCTTTGCCTGAGAAAGCTAAGAAAAGAGCGGTTAAGGTTTGCTCTGCGCATGCAGAGATGTTTCCTACATTCTGTAACGACTCGATGTCCTCATAGTGTTTGCTCTGCGCATGCAGAGATGTTTCTGGTCCATGAATTTTTTTAATTCTGTTCATTACGTTTGCGCTGCGCATGCAGAGATGTTTCTTATACTGGTCAATCAGATTTTGTAAAGATGCAGTTTGCTCTGCGCATGCAGAGATGTTTCTAAAGAGTATGCAGAAGTAAACCAGAGAATTAAGTTTGCTCTGCGCATGCAGAGATGTTTCTCTAAATCTGTCATAAGAGGAGCAACCATAGGCGTTTGCTCTGCGCATGCAGAGATGTTTCCTGCTAAGACAGCAAAGGAGTCCGGTTGGATTGGTTTGCTCTGCGCATGCAGAGATGTTTCCTTACCGCGCATTGCAAGTAAGGCAGTCCTTTTGTTTGCTCTGCGCATGCAGAGATGTTTCTAACAGATTGTGCGCTTATGAGCTGTAAGTACAGTTTGCTCTGCGCATGCAGAGATGTTTCTATTAAGGAATTTTTAAAAAAGCCTTTTAATGTGTTTGCTCTGCGCATGCAGAGATGTTTCTAAATCCTTTCCAGAGAATGTTCCTATTATAATGTTTGCTCTGCGCATGCAGAGATGTTTCTGGAGTTTGAGATTAGAAATGGAAAGTAAGGATGTTTGCTCTGCGCATGCAGAGATGTTTCTGTATGTTGGAAGAAGGACTATTTTACCTCTGCGTTTGCTCTGCGCATGCAGAGATGTTTCCATCGGGGCGAAGAACAAAATTCAAGCCAAGACGTTTGCTCTGCGCATGCAGAGATGTTTCTGAGACGTCTTACTACGTTGCCGGTTATATACAGTTTGCTCTGCGCATGCAGAGATGTTTCTACACCTCTATTTTTTTGAGTACCTTGCTCTTTGTTTGCTCTGCGCATGCAGAGATGTTTCTCTTTCGTCCTTCAACTGCGACTTTAGCAATTGGTTTGCTCTGCGCATGCAGAGATGTTTCAGATGGCTCAAAGCTATGGCACAAGCATAAGTAGTTTGCTCTGCGCATGCAGAGATGTTTCTATCTTAAGGCAAAAGACGCACGTATCAACATTGTTTGCTCTGCGCATGCAGAGATGTTTCTGCTTCTGAGGAAGATAGACTATATCGACTTATGTTTGCTCTGCGCATGCAGAGATGTTTCTTTTGGAGTGACTTCTACGCATTCATCACCATCGTTTGCTCTGCGCATGCAGAGATGTTTCCGAGGACAATTTACCTCGTACTAATTGTGGTAAAGTTTGCTCTGCGCATGCAGAGATGTTTCTCTTGAATTATAGGATATTGCCAATCAGTGAAGGTTTGCTCTGCGCATGCAGAGATGTTTCTATAAGAGTCTGATTTCTAGGACATGTGTATGTGTTTGCTCTGCGCATGCAGAGATGTTTCTATAACGCTTGTATCCTCTTTAATCTCAACAAGGTTTGCTCTGCGCATGCAGAGATGTTCCGAAACAGGCTTAAGCTCAAGCTTCTAAAAGAAGGTTTGCTCTGCGCATGCAGAGATGTTCCGTTGGAAGAGTCTCAGCCATGCCGATATAGATAGTTTGCTCTGCGCATGCAGAGATGTTCCCAAGAGCAGTGCCAGTAGTAATGCTTGCATTAGGTTTGCTCTGCGCATGCAGAGATGTTCCTTTGGTAAACTGAGAGTATGTTGTATAAGGCAACGTAAGAATGTAGAGTTATGGCCGTCAAAAATGTAGGTTTACGACCTTTTCTCTACATTTTTAAGACGTGTTATTTTGAATATATCTAAAGACATACAGATTTAATGGCTCTTTTAACTGCTGCTTTGAAAAACTGTTAAGCAAATTTGGTGTACATATTTCTTTCAATAGTAATTTTGTATGTTATAGTCGAAAAAATCTTTATAATATGTGAAATTTCTATTATAATCGATATTGAGAGGTTTCTAATGATTATTGAAAGAGAGACATATATGAGGCGCATAAGGCCATTTATTGGGAAAGATATCATTAAAGTACTAACGGGAATTAGACGTTCAGGTAAGTCTGTCATGCTTGAACTCGTGAAAAAGGAACTCAGAGATAATGGCGTTAATGAATCTAATTTTTTATCTTATAATTTTGAAGATTTGGCACTTAATTATTTATGTACGGCACAGACTCTAAACAAAGAAATTCTTAAAAGAAAAAAAGATATTGAAGGGAAGATTTATCTCTTTTTTGATGAGATTCAAGAGGTACAAGAGTGGGAGAAGGTTGTTAATTCTCTTCGTGTTACTATTGATTGTGACATTTATATAACGGGGTCAAATGCTAAGCTTCTTTCCGGAGAACTATCTACTTATTTAGCAGGGCGCTATGTAGAGTTTATTATATATCCATTCTCTTTCAGTGAATTTCTAACTTTGTATCAATTGAGTTTTCCAGAGAAGAGTATAAAGGCTTCTTTTATGGAATATGTAAAATTAGGTGGGATGCCGTTTCTATCTGTTATTAATTATAATGCGGAAGCTTCAAAAATATATCTAGGTGATACATATACAGCTATTTCTGTCAAGGATATTGCTAAAAGAAATAATATAAGAGACATAGACCTTCTAAACAGGGTATTGAATTATGTTATGGCTAATATTGGGCGGACATTTTCTGCGTCTTCAATATCAAAATACTTTAAAGCAGAATATAGAAAAGTCAGTGTGGATACTGTTCTTAACTACATAAGATTTAGCATGGAAGCTTTTCTGTTTTACCAAGTAAAAAGAGAAGATATAGAGGGGAAAGAAATTCTCTCTACAAACGAAAAATATTATATTGCAGACCATGGTATCAGAGAAGCAATATATGGAAAAAATGAGCCCGATATTGAACTAGTACTCGAAAATATTGTGTTAATGGAACTTTTGAGACGTGGGTACAATGTAACTACAGGAAGAGTAGGAAAAAGAGAAATTGATTTTGTCTCATCAAAACCGGATGAAACAATTTATATTCAAGTCTCCTACATTCTTGCAGACGAAAGTACAATTGAAAGAGAGTTTGGCGTGTATAAACATGTTGAAGACAATTGGCCTAAATATGTTATTTCTTTAGATGAAATAAACATGAGTAGAGATGGTATCAAACATATGAACATACGAGACTTTCTACTCTCTGAGTCATGGGGTTAAAAAATGGGGTTAATAAAAAGGGATTAACGCAACTATTAAGTTCTAAGCCAATAAAACAATACCTCTTAAAGATGGTTCTGCAAAAATTTATTCTACTTATAATATTCTATATTTTGAGGTCTTTGTTCTACGGTCTTATCGTGCCATATAGATGCTACTTGCGCTGTTGCTTTATCTTGCAATTCCAAGGCTTATGCCAAGTCCCTTGTAGTCTGAGTACTGGGGATAAAGTGGAATTTGATAGTATAAACTAATGCTTATGCTGTGGTGTTTTGATATTTGAAGAAGTGTATGGATTTTGGGTCTAATCATAAATCCGTTTTTTGCAAGAAAGAGAGTATCGGGGTCTTGTGGGATTTTTGCAAATTGCATGTAGTATCCAAAATCTATTGCTATGTAATTTTTTGTAATCCAAGCTTCAATGATTTTCCATGCAAACATTGCGCCGGTTTCTGCCATGAATTCTAAGCTTGCAGCGCCTCCCGTACCGCCAATTGGTTTTGGGAAGTAGTCTCCAAGACCGTACAATGAGAATTGGAAAGCATTGGTTTCTATACCAATATTAAGTCCCCCTCCAAAACTAAATGAGTTTTCTCTAACCATTGTAGCTCTGCCATAGAGATTGCGTATGGAAGAAGCATCTTCCAAGGTAGTTTTCAACCAAGATTTATCTTGTGTAGATTGGGAAGCTGTAAGAACACTAAGAGCCAAAGTTAAAATAAGAAGGAATGTAATAGTTTTTTTCATAAGGAATCCTTTGAGCTGTAAACAAATTCGTAGATTGTGTTGCTGTCGTTTGGATTAATTACGAGCGAGAAAGATTTTGGCCCATTGTCTTTATCGCATTTCCAATCAAAAAGGAAGTAGTTAGAGCCTTCTTTCAGAAGTGTATTTTGTACCCCTTGTGGTATTGGAGTTGTAATTTCAATTGTTATAGAGCCGTCTGCTTCTGTAAAGTTAAAAGCTCTAAGGTTGTAGATATATGTGCCTTCTAATCTTATAGTTTCTGATGTTTTGGGAATTATTTGCATAAATACAAAACTGCCATCTTTGTTTAAGGAAATGGCTGCACTGTCTTCTGTTGAACCTTCTACTTTGAGACTGTAAGTTCCAATAATTGGGTTTGGGATTTTATATGAACAGGAAACTAGAAGTAAGAGAATTGTGGTTATTAAAACTAGATATTTGGTTTTCTTCATCTTTTTTCCTTTTAATATTGATTTGGGGAAACTTCTTCTGCTCCAAGTCCGTTCTTTTGTATGACAGTATAAGTTCCATTAAATTTTTGGCTCTTAATGTTTAAGTTTCCCATTCCAATGGTTGCAGGATACATACCTTTAATTGTAAGGCCTCCATTGTTGGTAATACTTCCATCTCCTTTTGCAGAAACATTCATTGTGTAACTTCCTGTAGTGTTCATCCATTCTACTTCGCCAAAATTGTTGTATGAAAGTGTAACAGCTCCTCCAATTCCATCAACTTCAGCTTTGTAGAAGACACTTCCATTGTGGAAGTATGAGCTTTCTGTGATTCCGTCTGAAAGACTTCCAGTTCCAGCTGCTTTTATCTTCCCATAAATTTGGCTGTTTTTCCACTTTGTGTTTACATCTTTACTAGGATATGGATAGTTTGTTGTAAGGTAGCTTGAGTCAATATGTTCCCAAGGCTTGAAGCAATAAACTTGCATATATTCTATAAGAGTTGCTCCTGTGATTGCGCTGTAACCACTTACAATTTTGCTCCATCCACTTTCTCTTCCAAGTTCATCCTTGCCATTTACTGCAAAATAGTATTTTGTTCCTATTGGAGTTGTAACTACATCTTTTAGAATTGTAATGTCTTTAGCAAAAGAGGATGGTTCAATAGTTATTTGTTCATATCCTTCTATTGATGGACTAGATACTTCTGTTTTCCAAATTCTCACTTCATAGTAGCTAACAGAGTTATCGCTTGATAATGTAAGGCATACTGGATAACTGCCATTTTGGGCTTTAGAGTGAGAGAAAACAGTATTATTTGAGGCAGTAAGGCTATCAACAGGCTCTGGCTTTGAAATATAAAAACCGTTTTTGTCATAAACTTCATCGTATCTCTTACTTGAAAGTCCCAATGAGTTGTTTGTGCTTATTGAGAAGTATTGGTATTGTTCTTCCGGGGTACTAGAAGAAGAGTCATATGTGGTTTGTATAATGTACTTGCCATCTTCATTGACGTTTACAGTACAGTAGTTTGAAAGAATTTGCCATGAGTCTGATTCATTTGCTTTACCATATACACTGTAAGACCAAGATACGTTTTCTTGAGCTCCTAGTGCATCTTCAAAAATGAACTCAAACCCACCATTTGCTATTTTTTTGCTAATAATGCTACTAGGTGGAGAGAAGAGAAATCCCATTGCTGTTGCAGATTTCCCTTTTGCAGAGACAACAGTGCCGTCTTCTTGTGTTATTTCTCCAATTGCAATGATTTTATAAGTATATTCTACGCCTTCTTCTAAAGAGCTTGTGTCTGTATAAGTCATCTTATTGTTAGAGACTTCTGGTTCTTTACTTCCATTTTGTGTTGAGTAGATTAGAATTCCAGATTGTCCTTCTTTACTTCTGTAAATATCCCAATCATAGTGTAGGTTGCTATCTCCTTGCGGATACATTGCATCCCAACTGAGAGTTATAGAGTTTGTAGAGTCTCCTCTTGATGCTGTGAAGTTTTTTGGTTTTTCTGGAGCGCCTTCTACATATGTGTATCCTATACGTTTGGCACTTGGGTCACTTTCAATGCCAGAATTGGACACAGAAACTATGTAAAAATAAATATAACTTCCTTTGTACTGCTCTTGAGGAACAAAAGAGCTTTCTGTTGTATTGCTACTGAATGTGTAATCTGTAACTTGCATTCCGTTTGGAATTAGTACGTTCCAAGTTCCGTTGTATCCGGTTACGCTCCAATAAATTTTATAACCTGTGATGTTTTCTACTTTACTCCAACTAAGATGAATTTCTTTTGAACTTTCACCTTGCGATGCATTAAAGCTAATTGGCGCAGTTAGAGTGTTTCCATAAGCAATATTAGAAAATTCTCCAATTAAATAGAGATTTGAAAAACTTCTTGCTCTAACTTCATAGATGTAAGTTTTTCCTTTTTCTACATTTGTATCTGTATAAGAAGTATCTTTTACTACTTTGGGGCTAAGTTTTTTCCACTGAGGAGTGTCTAAGTCTTCACTTCTATAGACTTCGTAGTAATCTGCTCCAGTGACGCCATTCCACGTTACAACTATTTTGTTTGTATAACTGGATTTTGTAGCATAAGCATATTTGGGAGCTTCCCCTGTAAAGTTAAGAGTTGCTGTAATGTTTCCATTTCCATGCCCATAATCTATAACAGTGTTTTCCCAAACGTCCCAATTACAAGATGAGAAAGTAAATAAAACTAAAACTGTAAGTGCTGCAGTAATTATTCTTCTCATCTTAGTCTCCTAATATTCTTGGAAGGTCTGAAGTGTTTTCTATTGTTACGGTTTGGTCGTTTCCAATATTAACATTGAAACTTCCACCAGTTGTATAAACATTCACATCATTGAAAGTGATTTTGAAAGATTTGAGCTTGCTATCTGTTGGGGTTGCAACAATGGTTCCATTGCTACCGTAACCTATTTTGTTTAGTGGGTCTGTACCGAGATATCCAGCTCCTCCGCCATTTGCAACCGCAAATTGTATATTGGTGCTAGAAGAGAGCTTAAGGTTTGTGTTTGTGTCTTCATAAGATGTGATTGCAAGATAGTTTTCAGTATATTTATAAGTTGCACCCCAAGAACCTTTTAAGTTAAAGGCCATGCCTGTGTTTGGATGTTTATAATTGTCTGTCTGGTCCATTTCAAGCCACCAGTCACCACCAAAACTATTATCTGCAGCCTTAAATGCTGGTTTTAGAATATTTAGAATAATATTGACCCAATCCTTTTCATTTGGTTGCTTATAAACCTTTGTATTACGGTTTGTGGTTCCACTTTTGGCTGTTTCGCTATTTGCAATAATTTCGTAATTGGTAATCTCATAAGAGTCTTTGAAGTTGATATTGCCATCATAGTATGTATAAAGACCCACAGTTGGATCATAACTCAAAAATCCTTTACCATTTTTGCCATTATCTACTGTTTCTGTTTTTGAATAAGTCAGTTCATTTACTAAAACAGTTGACTCTCCAACTAGAGTCTTCGTGCTGTCTCCCGTGTAGCTCTTTATTGTGTACGAAGTAGCACCAGGGACCATATACCAAGTAACTTTTGTGTAATCTTCATAATAGTTAGAACTGTTTATGACAGAGCTAATGTTAAGATTAGAAGCTTCTTGTAACTTGTAACCAATATTTGAAGCTTCTTCAAATCCAAGAGAATTCTTTACATTCTTATAACTTTCTTGCCATTGTGAAGTAATAGTAGTAGTTCCATCTTCTAAGACTGCACGCATCTTATAAAGAACGTTGCCACTAAGTAATTTTTGGTCTTGTTCAATATAAGTTTCTGTTGCATTTCCTGTACTAGCAACTGTGACAGCGTCTTCGTATTGTTCTTGACTTAGTATTTGACCGTTTTTGAGTGTCACAACGTATTTTAAGATTTGATAACTAGTTGCATTTTCAACAGCGTCCCAAGAAAGAGTAATACCCGCTTGACCTTTTGTTGCTACAACTGTCTTTGGTGGTGCAAAGAGTTTTCCAATTGCTGTTGCATTTGTAGATAAAGAAGTGATAACAGCTTGAGTCTCATCTTTTAGACATGGAATTACAGTGTAAGTATAAGAAGCATTCAAAGGGCTTTCTACAGGCTGTGCTAAAATGGCACTTACACTATCTTCATAAGTGTTGTCATCTTTGCTCCATACTAGAAGAGTTCCATTACGCATTATCTTATAATGATCTGCTCCGGCGACTTTATCCCATTTTATTGTGATTTTGTCAGGATCTAGGCCACTGTTTTCAATTCTTACATTAAGTAGTGCAGGACCCATAACACAGCCAGTTGCAACCTTACTTTCTAGTGTTGTGATATCTTCTTCTTTTGTAAGACCGCTTGCTAGTTGCTCAGTATTTGAAACAATGAGTTTGAAACTAACTGGAGATCCATCAGTACCATCGGCCTTGGAAGGAAGGTATGCAACGCCTACTTGTGAAGTAGTGTCTTCTTGTACGCTAGTTGAAAGTCCGTGCCATGTAGTGCCGTCATAAGAGTATTTGAGTGTGTAGTTAATTTTATCGTTGTCCAATTGTGGCCAAGTGATTTCAATATTTTCTATAGAGTTACCATTTGAGGCTTTAAGACCTGTTGGGATTGCAAGTGTTGAGCCCTTGACTTCTTCTACTTCAAATATTAGTCCGTCTTGTGATGTAGCTTTAATGCGGTAGTTGTGATAAGTATTGTCTTCACATGCAATATAAGCTGTTTTTGAGCTTTCTGTGCCTTTAATATCTACGTCATCAAGTTTTATGTTGTCTTGATAAATTTCATATACAAGACTTTCTTGTATTATGTTAGTTTCATCCCAAGTTAAGCAAATTGCTTTAACCCAGGCATTTGAAGCTGTAAGGTTTTCAATTAAGTTCTCAGCCCCCGTTTCTCCCAAAGTAAAGTCTTCTGGTGATGTGACGTTTACTAAGGACTCCCCATTTAGCACAAAAGTAAAGTAGAACGAGTAGTAAGTAAGAGGTCTAATATTTTCAATTGAAACTTTGTAAACAGGGCTTGTATTGTCAACTTTTTGTTCTTCCAATTGAGTGTGAGAATTCAAATCTTTTTCTGTCCAATAGGAGCCGCCAATATAGCATTCAATTGTATTGGAAGGATTTGTCTGCGGAGGGTTATATGTGTAAGAGACTTGTAATAAGCCTTCTTTATTATCTTCATTGCGTGTAAAAGTGAAGTTGATATCTTCAGGCATCCAAAGAGAATAAACATTTCCAATTGTAGATGCTTCACTTTCTTCTTGGTAAACTGGAATTTTCGTTCCAATTTGGTATCCGCTTATAATACGGTATGTGTAAGTTGTGTTATCTTCTACAGTTGTGTCTGTAATAGAGTAAGTGCCATCTTGATTTTGCACAATTGAAGATGTTATTTCTGTCCAAATATTTGAGTCACTTGTTGCGTTTTCTATTTCAGAATCTTTTATTCTTTCAATTTTGAACAAATAAATAAGATCTTCTTGAGGAGTGAATTGTGCAGCTGTCCAAGTGAGTGTTACTTCGTTTCGTGCAAGACCATTTGTAGATGAAATATCTTTAACGCTACTTGGAGTTGGAGAAGAATTTGTAGTAATTGTGAAAATTTCACTTTCAACAGTGTTTATAACATTTCCTTGTGCATCCAAGACTTCTAAACAAAGTTTGAAATCGTATGGAGTATCAATTTCTAAAGAAGATGCTTCAAAAGAAAATGACTCTTTTTTTGCTTCTTCACTTGTAAGACTTTCTTTTTCTCCCCAAGTTTTACTTGAATTGAGTTTTTTACACACCGCTACATTATAGTCGTAAAG
>CAVDLI010000062.1:0-9615 GCA_963609725.1 bacterium
ACCTTCACCTGAAATCTTCATGAAAAAACTCATTGCAAACGGCATTGGTTCAATTTATCAAATTTCAAAATGCTTCAGAAATTGTGAGCAAATAGGCCAAATTCATAATCCAGAGTTTTCTATGCTTGAATACTACACTGTAGGTTATGACGAAAAATCTTCTATAGAATTGACAAAAACATTCTTAAGAGAAACAGCACTACCCTCTTGTCCAAAAAATGTTTTAGAGGATTTTGAAGTTATCTCTGTGCACGATGCCGTTCTTCGTTACACACCACAACATGATGTTGATTTAGACAAACTTCAAGATGCAAGAGAATTGAGAAAAAAAGCAGAAGAACTAGGACTCATAATCCCCGGGCCTGAAAGTTGGGACGATACATTCAACAGAATTTTCATAAATTTTGTTGAGCCCAATTTACCAAAAGACCATCCCGTATGCCTTACAGATTATCCATATCAAATTGAATGTTTAGCTCAAAGGCAAGGCAATTACAGACGTCGTTGGGAGTTATATATAAACGGGATTGAAGTTGCAAACTGCTACTTAGAAGAAAGAGACGTACAAACAACAAAAGATTATTATGAAGCTGAATACCAAAAACTATTAACTAATAGAGCCAAAAACGGGAAAGTAATTCCAGACATAGATAATAGTTTTGCCAATATATTCACAACATTTCCAAGATGTTCAGGAGTTGCTATTGGCTTAGATAGACTACTTATGGCAGAGACAAACGCATTAGACATAAAAGATGTGCTTTTGTTCCCCTTTCAAGTGTAATTAAAGTATTCGTAAGATATAAGATATTCACAAGTCACACTCAAAAATTGCACTCACAAATTGCGCCCCACTTATGTACATGCACCCCAATTATGTACATGCGCCACACTTATGTACACAATTTAGTATGCGTTTTGCGCATATTGATTAACCACATTGATTAGTGTTACCATAAGGCTCGCATAAATCTATTTGTACACAAGAGGTGATAAGACATGATAAAAGCTGGACAAATTGATAAAGGTACAGCATTGCTCATCAAAGGTCAGCCATTTATTTGTATTGACCGTGAATTTGTCAACCCAGGAAAGGGTTCTGCATTTGTAAGACTTAAACTAAAGAGCCCTTCAACAGGCCAAGTACTTCAAGAGACAATGAAGAGCCAAGACAACGCAGAAGACATTAATGTTGAAACAATGGACTTCCAGTATATGTACAACGATGGTGAGAACTTCCACATGATGAATGTTGAAACTTATGACCAGTTTGAAGTCCCAATGGCAAACTTCCCTGATTATCAGTATCTCATGAAAGATGGTGAAACATATCGTTGCACAGTTTATGGTGATGATGTTCTTGATATTCAAATCCCATCAAAAGTTGTATTCCTTGTTGCTGAAGCAGAAGAAGCCATCAAAGGTGACACAGTTCAAGGCGCAACAAAATATGTCACAACAGAGACAGGACTTAGAGTTAGAGTCCCAATCTTCATCAAACAGGGTGAGAAAATCCGCATAAATACAGAGACTAAAGAATACTTAGAAAGAGTCAACAACTGACAAGTTTGAATTATTTATTAGCGTGGCTGTTGCGAAAGCGACAGCCTACTTTTTTATTGGCATTTTGTTGAGAGACAAGAAAGTAATAAAAATAAGAGGAAAATATGAGCACATCAAACACTATAGATACTATTGAAAAACTTCAAAAGTACTTAAAACTCACAGACGAAGAACTCAAATGGAAAGAAAGTCCCATTAGTGTTCCGCTTAAAATTACTTCACACTACATTGCGCTCATAAATCCAAACGACATAAACGACCCACTAAGAAAGCAAGTTGTACCAAATGCAAAAGAAAACTTAGCGCTGGAGACAGAAGACGATGACCCTCTTGCAGAAGTCTCACACAGCCAAAGTCCCCGCCTCATACACCGCTACAACAACCGCGTAGCATTTTTGGCAACAGATCTTTGCCCAATGTATTGCCGCCACTGCTTTAGACGACGTTTTACTGGCAATTTCATGGGACCTGCAACACAGACCGATATCCTTGACGCAGCATCATATCTTGAACTTCACCCGCAGATAAAAGAAATGCTCATCACAGGTGGAGACCCTTTAACATTAAGGGATGAACAACTTGACTTTATGATTGGAACATTTAGAAAAGCCAGTCCAAAGCTCATAATAAGAATTTGTACACGATATCCAGTATCTCAACCAACACGCATAAATGCATCACTTATAAGCATGCTAAAAAAACATAATACAGCTCCTTTTTACTTACTTACGCAATTCAATCACCCCCGAGAAATTACAAACGAAAGTATAAAAGCAGTATCTCTATTTGTTGATGCTGGAATTATGGCATTAAATCAAACAGTATTACTTAAAGATGTTAATGACAACGTAGATGTCTTAGAAGAATTGTGTAATGCCCTCTTATTTAACAGAATTAAACCTTATTATTTGTTTCAAGGAGACATGGTCACAGGAACAGCAAACTTTAGAGTACCTCTAAAGAAAGGTCTTGCAATAGAAAAAGAGCTCCGCCAAAGACTTTCAGGTCTTGCAATGCCTCTTTATTGTGCAGATCTCCCACAAGGAGGTGGCAAAATCCCTCTTTGTGGCTCATACATAGAAGAAGAACCAAAAGAGTCCACAGGCTCTTGGAAAATGAAAACACTCACAGGTGATATTCGCATACTAACAGACCCAGAATAAAAAAAGGCCCAAGCACAAAAGCAGAGAAAAAAGAAACAATAGAGGTTTTTCTGAAGGATTGTCGCAAGGGCTATCACAAGGCATTTCTCAAGGGCAAGAGGAAACCACAATTCGTATTGTCAAGAACCTTAAAGCTATTGGACTTTCTGATGAAAATATAGCTAAAGGAGCTTCAATTTCTATTGAGCAGGTTCAGAGTATATTGAAGTCTTAAAAGTTGGTTAATCACTCCCCTTTTATGCTTAGGCCCCGAATAAAATGGAAGTCACACAGAACCGTATACAGCGCATGCTACAGTGACAACGCAGATAACGCACCCCAATCATCGGGTTAAAATTTCGCCAATCGTCGGAAAAATATGTCGCCAATCGTCGGAAAAAACTGTATAATCGGAATGAAAGAATATGAAAACTTGGCTATGTTGTGTTTGAGGTGTAAATGGAAAAGTATAGAAAGCGTATTGCTGACGAAATGTTGGCCCGTAAGCTTGAAGGAAAGGGGGCAGTACTAATTGAAGGACCCAAATGGTGTGGAAAAACTACTACTGCAGAGCAATTTGCATCTAGCATTCTGTATATGGACGACCCTGAGAAAAAAGCTCAAAACCTCTCTATGGCTGAACTTAACCCTAAACGATTATTGGAAGGAGAAACTCCTAGATTGATTGATGAGTGGCAACTTGCTCCTAAGCTGTGGGATGCTATTCGTTTTGAAGTTGACCATAGAGACAAAATGGGGCAGTTTGTGCTAACGGGATCTGCTGTTCCTGTAAACACCAATGAAATTACACATTCTGGAACAGGAAGATTTTCATGGCTAACTATGCGACCTATGAGCTTGTATGAATCAGGAGATTCTACGGGAGATGTCAGCTTAAAAGAACTTTTTGATGGAATAAAAGAAATTGACGGAACCTCCAAGTTAAAATTAGACCGTCTGGCCTTTCTTGTCTGTCGTGGTGGATGGCCCAAGTCTGTGGATATGCGAGATGAAATTGCTTTGGACCAAGCAATGGATTATTTTGATGCTGTAATTAAGTCCGATATTAATAGAGCAGATAATGTGCAGAGAAACCACAAAAGAGTAAAACGTCTAATGCAATCATATGCTAGAAATCAAGGTTGCCAAGTTCCAAACACAGTACTTGCACAAGATGTTGGAACAAATAATGATGTATCAATCGACGAAGAAACCGTAGCATCTTATCTTAATGCACTTCGCAAAATCTTTGTGGTAGAAGATATGCCAGCATGGAACCCAAACCTGCGTTCAAAGACTGCCATACGATCTTCTGACACGCGATACTTTGTTGATCCTTCTATAGCTGTTGCTGCTCTTGGTATAGGTCCTAATGATCTTATCAATGACTTGAAAACATTTGGTTTTCTCTTTGAAACCCTTTGTGTTCGAGACTTGCGTGTTTTTGCTGATTCTTTGAATGGAGAAGTTTATCACTACAGAGACAAAGATGGTCAGGAATGTGATGCTGTAATTCATTTGAGAAATGGCAAATATGGTTTAATTGAAATAAAGTTAGGTGGTGATAAACTTATTGAAGAAGGTGCAAAGGGCTTAAAAGTCATGCAAGATAAGATTGATACCAACAAAATGAAAAATCCTTCATTTTTAATGGTACTAACTGGAACAGGAGATTATGCTTACCAACGTAAAGATGGAGTATTTGTTGTTCCTATTGGTTCTCTCAAAAATTAATAAAAATCGCAAAATTTAGAGTAAGCAAAGAAAACCACACAAAGTTCAAGAATGTAATTCGTAGAGATTTGCAGTTAGAACAAGAAAGAAAGACAACGACAGTGCTCATCTGCACGGCGTTGTCTGCACTGACACAGTTATCACTGCAAAGCTCAAGAATGTAATTCGTAGAGATTTGGGCCATAGACAAGAAAGCAAGCAAAGGATAGTACTCTGTTGTACAGCCTGAGCGTAGCAACGCAGTATATGGCTCAAAGCTCAAGAATTTAGTTTAGTTGGGAGAGGATGTTAGATATCTCATTGTTCCTCATCTCTTCTCTAATTGCATCATACTCACTCTCACTCATACTAGAAGAGGCATCTGAGGTGGTATCAGTATCAACACTAGGAGTAGAAACTTCAGCAGAAGAAGAAGTTTGAGGAAGTGATTCGAGAACAGCATCTACAATGTATGGCAAATATTGCTCTAAGTCTTTCTCAAGCTCTGGAAGAACAGCAGAAACTACTTCTGGAGCATAAGTATCAAGGTTTTTCTCAAACTCTGCAATAACGGCCTCAACAAGTTGAGAAGTAAGAGAGTCTATATAAGAAGCTGAATTAACATAATCTATAACAGCTGTCTCATCAACATTAGAAGATGTGCTAATTTGAGACTCAAGACTACTTACAAGGGTGTCTTTTTCTTGAAGAATTTTATCTTCAAGAGCTTGGAAAGCCTCTTCAACCTTGGCATCAACTACATCGTCCAAAGAAGAAGATAGAGAAGAAACTTTAGAATCTACATAAGAAGAGGTGGCTTTGTCTTCAAGTGCACTAGCAATTTTGCTGTCTACATAAGAAGCAATACTTCCGTTGATTGCACTATCAATTTCACTGTTGATGGCACTGTCAATTGCACTATTAACTTTGCTATCCACGTAAGAACTAACTTTGTCATTAATTGCAGCATCAACTTTTTCATCAATGAGAGAACTCACTTCTTCCATGAGTTGAGCCTTATTTGTACCTGTTATAGTGTTGTAATCACCAAGAATTCCACTAAATGTAAAAGACTCAGGCTTAGTAATGAAAATTACAACACCACAGTAGACAACAAGCATAATTAAAACTGTAAGTAGAACGATTTTATTCTTCTTCACGATTCTTATTTCCCTCAATATCAGTGATTCCAATTCTATCACATATGCACTTAATTTGTCGATTAAGTTCCACACTTTTCACTTTATCATCATTTTCTATCACAAAAACAGGGCATCTATACACATTTTCTCTAAAATCAACATCCTTTTGAGAGTTCTCACGGCATTCAAAAACAGTTTCTTCTATAGCATCGCGCAAAAGAGCCCTCTTGAGCCTAACTTCATATGGTGCATTGACATATATGACAGCTTTACAAAGATTATCTATTTTAGATCTATGTAAAAGTGCCCCATTTAAGAAAAGAACCTTTTTAGGGAAGTTATTTTCATGAGAAAGAATTTTTTCAGTAATCCATGGATATACAATGTTCTCTAATTTTTGTCGCATAAAAGCATTTTGAAAAACAATTTTTGATAATGCTTTTCTTGAAACATGAAAAGTTCCGTTTTCAAAATAGATAACATCTTTTCCAAAAACTTCTTCTATCTTATCAATATTTGAATCTAAAGCTTCATGTGATAACAAATCCAAGTCCCAAACCTCAAAACCCATATCTTGAATAATTTGAGAAACATAATTTTTGCCACAGCAACTTTTACCAGCAATACCAATTAACATTAATGCATCTCTCCCCAGCTATTGCCAGTTTCAAGCCCTACTTTTAGAGGAACACTTAATTTATAAGCATTCTCCATACATGTAAGAACAAGGGATTTCATCTCATCCAGTTCTTGAATTGGAACTTCAAAAATCATTTCATCATGAACTTGAAGAAGCATTTTGGATTTTAAGTTTCTTTCTTTAATTGAATTAGAAAGACTAATCATTGCAAGTTTCATTATCTCAGCAGCTGTACCTTGAATAATAGTATTAACAGCAATGCGCTCTGCACTAGCTAAAACAGCCTTGTTGCGACTTTTCATCTCCGGAATATAACGAATATGCCCCATAGCTGTTTTGACAAAGCCATTAGCTTTAGCTTGAATTTTTACATTTTCAATAAAAGTTTTTACTCCACTGTACTCTTCAAAATAAGCGTTGATAAATTTAAGGGCATCGGCTCGTGAAATTTTCAAATCTTTGGAAAGTCTAAATGCAGACATCCCGTACATAATGCCAAAATTGATCGTTTTTGCAACACGTCGTTGATCACTTGTTACCATTTCTGGAAAAACATCAAAAATCTTGGCAGCTGTAGCTTTATGAACATCTTCCCCAGAAAGAAATGCCTGTCTTAAGTTTGTATCACCTGAAATATGAGAAAGAACTACAAGCTCAATTTGAGAATAATCAGCAGACATAAGAATGCACCCCGGTTTGGGTACAAATGCATCACGTATTCGCCTACCCTCATTTGTTCTTATTGGAATGTTTTGCAAATTAGGATTTTTGCTTGAAAGTCTTCCTGTAGCTGTTCCTGTTTGCAAAAATGTTGTATGAATACGTCCTGTTTGTGAATTGATAAGAGTGGGCAATGTGAGAACATATGTATTTAATAATTTTGTAAGCGCTCTATTGCGCAAAAGAAGTGGAGGAACCGGGTCATCAGTTGAAAAAGAAAGCTCTTCAAGCACAGCAGAATCTGTTGAATAACCTTGTTGTGTTTTTCTACCAGTAGGAAGTTTTCTATCTACAAAAAGCACGTCTTGAAGCTGTTTTGGTGAATTAAGATTAAATTCTTTATTGCAAAATGTGAAAATTGTTTTTTGAACTTCTTCAATTTCATTTTCAAGATCAGAGCCAAAGTCTTGTAATTTGTTTGAGTCTAATAAGACTCCCTCTAGTTCCATGTCGCATAAGACATTTATAAGGGGCATTTCTAGTCTAAAAAATGTATCTAAGAGATTTTCTTTTTTCAATTTAGATGAAAGAAGATTGAATAATCTTAATGTTATATCACTGTCTTCTGCACCGTATTGAGTCGCTTGTTCTAATGGTACACTTGAAAATAAACTACCTTTTGGAACAACATCTTCAAACTTTATTGTGTCATAATCTAAATATTTTTTGGCTAAAGCATCTAAGTTGTAACGCATAGAAGAAGAATCATCCATCCATGCCATAATCATAGTATCTGCATAAGGAACTATCCCTTCTATGCCCCAACGTCTTAAAACTTTCAAATCATATTTTAAGTTTTGTCCAATAATTCTAAATCTTTTTAGATTAGAGGAAAGAACATTTTTTGCATCTTCTTGGCTAATAAATGAGCCTTCTTTACAAACAAGAGGAACATAAAAACTTTTTTCTTCTTCAAAAGCAAAAGAAAAACCAACAGGGATAGCTTTCATATCATCTTGATCTGTAGTCTCTAAATCAAATGCAACTACAGTATCATTTGGTATGCTAGATAAAAGTTCTTGGAGTTTTTTGAAATCAGTAATTGCTTCATAATGCCCTCTTTGAGCCTTTACTGCCTTTGCTAATGGCTTTTCTTCTTGCTCAAAAAGATTTTTGGGATTGTTGTCATAACCTAGTTCAAGAGTATTCTCAAACAAACTAGTATTTTGTGGCACGTTTGAATTTGAATTTCCAGAAACTTCTACATTTTTTGAAACAAACTTTGTAGCAGCTTTTGCAAGCCGGTCTGCGCCAATATCATTAAATAGTTTTATACCACTTTCCCAATTTATCTCATGTGTTGTATAAGAAGAAAAATCTTCTTTTTTCATTTCAAATAAATCGTCTTTGAGTGTAATTAAGTTATGAGAAAGCTCTAAGTGAGGTTTAGCTACTTCAAGTTTTTGTTGAACGCCTTTTGAAAGTTCATTTATGTGTTCATATACATTTTTAAGAGAACCATAGCTTGAAAGTAGCTTTACAGCACCTTTTTCACCAATGCCATCAATTCCTGGGACATTATCAGAGCTATCACCCAAAATAGTTAAATAATCTACAATTTGATTTGGATAAACCCCAAAAAGTTCTTTTACGTCACAAGAAGTACAAAGCTTATATTCTTTTTCGTTTTTACGAGGTGGACGAAGTGCAAAAACATCGTCTTTTACAAGTTGCAATAAATCCTTATCCCCTGTAACCATTATAGATTGAATTCCGTTTTTTGATGCATTACGACAAATTGTTGCTACAATGTCATCGGCCTCCATACCAATTTGTGCATAATGCGGAATTTTCATTTCATCTAAAATGTGCTCAATAATTGGAATTTGGGCGTGTAAGTCTTCTGGAGTCTTATCTCTATTTGCTTTGTACTTATCATACATCTCGTGGCGGAAAGTCTTGCCAACAGAGTCCATTGCAACTACAAGATAGTCTGGCGAATATTGACGAATTAACATCATTATTATGTTAAAAAAACCAAATATTGCTGATACATTGTTTCCATTTTTATCTTTCAAAGGATTTGTAATGAATGCAAAATATGACCTGTAAATTTGTCCATACCCATCTACAATAAAAACCCTCTTTTGTGGTGAGGGTTTTTGCATTGAGCCTTGTGGCACGTTTTGTGTTACTTCTTGTGACACGTCTTGTGTTACGTCTTGTGTTACGTCTTGTATTGTATTTTGCGTTGCAACTTTATTGCTATGGCTACTGTCCTTATCCCCATCATCAGTTTGCGTGGCATATTGTGAGCTTATACTAAATAAGTCATCTTGTATCATTTGCCACCATCCAAACTTGTACTAAGATTATTGACAGCAGAATCAACAATATTTGAAAATGTGTTAATTGCAGTCTCCTCAACACCTTCTTTTACTTCCTCCCCTTTTTCTTCAACTGCTTGAATTATTTGTGGATTACTCTTAATACTTGTGCCAAAAAGTTTTTCAGAGACTTCTGAAAAAAAGAAGAAAATCACAAAAAAGCTTACAATTGCAAGCAACATTGCCTTAAAAAATCCCGATATTTTTCTACCGCTTTTTGACATACAATACCCCTAGAACAGTAACATTTGAACACAAAGTGAAATTTGACCTTTATCCCACGCTATCATTTGAGGCTTAAAAGCCTCCCAGTTTGGAGATGCAATTGAGAAATCAGTTTGAACTACATATGCAGCTCCAATTGTAAG